>NZ_MJGL01000017.1:105086-156352 GCF_001864855.1 Curtobacterium sp. MCBA15_005 | reverse complement strand
GCAGCCGCAGCCGCAGCCGCGCAGCCGCGCCGCCACGCCTGAGCGATCACGGACCGCCCCCGCGGTAGACGGGGTCGATGAGCACCAACGTCACGACCGGCCCCGCGACCGTCTTCGCCGACGCCGGAGCGGTTCTCGCCGAGAGCATCGTCTGGGACCCGTCCGCACAGCTGCTCCGGTGGGCCGACATCACCCTCGGCACGCTCAACACCGCCGAGGCCGACGGCACGGTGCGGTCGAGCGTGCCGCTGCCGCCCCCGCTGGCGAGCTTCCAGCCCCGGGCCTCCGGCGGGTTCGTCGCGGCCCTCGGGGACACCGTCGTGGTGACGGACGAGCAGGGTGCCGTGGAGCGCGAGATCGCCCGCGTCACCCACAGCACCTCGGGCAACCGGTTCAACGAGGGCAAGTGCGACCCGTTCGGCCGGTTCCTGGTCGGCAGCATGAACGTGACGACCGGCGAACCCGACGCGGCGCTCTACTCGATCGAGGCCGACGGCACGACCCGGGTGCTCCGCGGCGGCTTCGGCGTGACGAACGGCATGGAGTGGTCGGAGGACGGCAGCACGATGTACGTCACCGACACCAGCGCCTCGACGGTCTTCCGCGGGTCGTACGGCCCGGACGGCGAGCTCGGCGAACTCGAGCCGTTCATCGTCGGTCAGGCGCACGACGGCCTGGTCCGCGACGACGAGGGCTGCTTCTGGAGTGCGATCTACGGCGGATCCCGCGTCGAGCGCTACGGGCCCGACGGCTCGCACCTGGAGACGGTGGAGCTCCCCGTCGCCAACCCGACCTCGGTGGCGTTCGGCGGCCCGGACATGTCGACGCTCTTCGTCGGGACGGCCCGCGAGAACCTCACCGAGCAGGACCTGGAGCAGGCGCCGCGGTCCGGTGCGGTCTTCGCGGTGCCGACGACGGTGCGCGGGTTCCCCGCGAACACCTTCAGCGGTTGAGCACGTCGTCGCCGCCCGCGCGGACGGCGGCCGGGTATCCTGGGCGACCGCCCGACCGGAGGAGACCCACGTGGACGACGAACGCCAGGCACCCCGGCCGGACCCGGCCAGCGAGCTCGCCCACGCCGAGGACGCCGACGTCACGGTGCAGGTGGACCGGGTCGCGGTCGACGGCACCTACGTCCGCGTGAGCTCGATCGGTGAGCCAGGCGAGCGGGCCTTCGTGCTCGTCGCGGGCCTGGGCATCGCGTCGACCTACTACGAGCGGCTCGCCCCGCACCTCAACGAGAACGGTCCGGTGCACGCGCTCGACCTGCCGGGGTTCGCCGGCGTCCCGCGGTTCCGCGGGAAGGTCTCGATCGAGCGCTACGCCGACGCGGTCGAACGGGTCATCGACGACCTCGGGCTCCAGGACCCGGTGCTGGTCGGGCACTCGATGGGCACGCAGGTCGTCACCGAGGTCGCCGCCCGCCGTCCGGGGATCTCCGACCTCGTGCTCATCAGCCCGGTGGTCGACTCGTCGGCGCGCACGGTGCGGCAGTCGGCGTTCCGGTTCCTGCGGTCGACGCTGCACGAGCCCGCCGCGGTCCGGTGGCACGGCATCACGGCGTACGCGCTGTGCGGGTGGCACTGGTTCCGGAAGGTCCTGCCACGGATGATCGCGTTCCCGATCGAGGAGCGCGCCGCCCACGTGCAGGCCCGCACCCTGATCGTCCGCGGTGAGCACGACGCGATGGTGCCGCGGGACTGGGTCCGCCGGCTGGCGCGGGTGTTCCCGTACGCGGTCCTCCGCGAGGTCGTCGACGGCGCGCACTCGGTCATGCACGCACAGGCCGACGCGGTCGCGCGGCTCGCGGTGGCGCACGTCGACCACCGGATCCCCGACCGGGGCGTGTCGTCGCTGCAGCGGGTGCACGACGACTCAACGTCGTCGGACCTGGCCCGGCTCAGCCCGGGGGACGCCTGGTTGCTGGTCAAGTCGAGGTTCATCGAGCTGTTCGGGATGGCCCGGAACGACGACGAGACGCTCGAGGCGGCCAAGTCGGCGCACGCCGTCGCGATGGCGGACGGCGACGACCTGCCGGTGGACCCGGCCGATCGCCGGGCGGTCGTCGACGAAGTCGCGCCGGAGTCGAAGTAGCCAGCACCGTCGGGGCGCCGAGGACCGTCGCACCAGCGCGCGTCGCGATCTGCGGGCGACCGCCTGGAGGCCCGGTGCCGGTCCGACGGACCGGCACCGGGCCTCCAGGCCGTCGCGATCACCGCGACGGGCGCGCGGTCAGGGCGTGATGCGGCCCGGCAGCATGTCGGGCGTCAGCGCGTTCGCCTCGGCGAGGACCTTGCGGGCCTCGTCGGTCTTGTCCCACACGTTCCAGAGCAGCACGCCCCGGACCGTGTCGTCGTCGTCCAGGTAGTAGACGACGCCGGTCACGGTGGGGTCCTGCCAGTCCTCGACCGTGCGGAGCTTCGAACTGACCTGCCCCACCGCCTCGTACCCCATGTCGAAGACGTCGGAGTAGAACATCGGCGTGTGGTCGTAGGTCTCGTCGGCGTCGGCCAGGTTGCGGCCGGCCTGCCGACCCTGCTGCTGGGCGTTGTCGACGTGCTCCACCCGGCGCGTGCCGAGGATCCGGTCCGGGTACTCGGCGACGTCACCGGCGGCGAACACGGAGTCGTCGTCGGTGAGCAGTGTCGAGGTCACCACGATGCCGTCGCGCACGGTGAGTCCGGCGTCGGCGGCGAGCTGCGTCGCGGGCTCGATGCCGAGTCCGGCGACGACCGCGTCGGCCTCGACCACGGAGCCGTCGTCGAGCGTCAGCCGCACGCCGTCCGCCGTCTCGGTGCCCTCGGACACCCGGCGGCCGGTGCGGAGCTCCACACCGTGGTCGACGAAGCGCTGCTGGAACGCCCGTGCCAGGTCCTCGGGGAACATGCGTCCGCCGACGACCTCGTCCGGGTCGACCAGCGTGACGCGCGCACCGTTCTGCACGATGCCCGCCGTGATCTCCTGGCCGATGTACCCGCCGCCGACGACGGCGACGTGTGCTCCGGCATCCGCGAGTTCGCGCAGCCGGCGGTAGTCCGACGCGCTGCGGTAGTCGAGCACGCGTGCCGACGGGGACAGCCCCGGCAACCCGCGCGGCTTCCCTCCGGTCGCGAGCAGGAGCCGGTCGTAGCCGTGGGTCGCGCCGTCGGCCGTCGTGACGGTCTTCGCGGCACGGTCGATCGCGGTCACCGCGGTGCCCAGGACGAACTGCGCCCCGGTCTCCTCGGTGTGCAGGTCGACCTTGTCGTCCCAGCTGAAGTGCGGGTCGGTCCAGAGCTTCTTCGACAGCGCGGGCCGTGCGTAGGGCCGGTCGACGTCCTCGCTGAGGATCCCGATCGACCCGTCGGTGTCGAGCTCGCGGATGCCGCGGGCAGCGGCGTCGGCGACCATCCCGCCGCCGACGATGAGGTAGCGGAAGTCGGTCATGACGCCTCCTGGCGGTGCTGTGGCGCCACGATCAGATCGTGGCGACCGAGCCGGAGTCGACCCGGTAGTTGGCGCCGTTCACGAAGCTGGCCAGGTCGGAGCACAGGAAGGCCACGACGTTCGCGACCTCTTCCGGCTCGCCGCGGCGCTTGAGCTCCATGTACGGCCGCTCTTCTTCGAGGAAGCTGCCGATGGCCTCGTCGAACGAGGTCCCGCGCTGCTTGGCCCGCTTGTCCATCATCGCGTCGGTCATCGGCGTGTGGATGAACGCGGGGGAGACCGTGTTCACCAGCAGGCCCTCGGAGGCGTAGGAGCGCGACAGGCCCTTCGCGAACGAGAGCACCCCGGCCTTGGCGGCGCAGTAGGGCAGTTCGTCGTCGTACGGCTGCGAGGCGTCCTCGGACACCAGGTAGACGATGCGTCCCCAGCCGCCCTGGCGCAGGTCGCCGATGAACTCACGGGTGATCCGCACCGGCCCCATCAGGTCGATGTCGATCGTCTCCGCCCATCCGGCCTCGTCGATCTCGTGGAACATGCCCTGGGCGCCGGTGACGCCCGAGGACTGCACCAGGATGTCGATCTCGCCGACTGCCTCGCGCACCTTGTCGTGCAGGGCGGCGAGGCTCTCGGCGCTCCGGACGTCGGCGGCGAAGGCGTGCAGCTTGCCGAGCGGTGCCTCGAGCTGGTCCGCACTGGTGTCCAGACGGCTCTGGTCGATGTCGGTGACGACCACGGTCGCACCCTCTGCCAGGAGGATGCGCGCCGTGTTCCAGCCGATGCCGGAGTCGCCGCCGAAGACGAGTGCGGTCTTGCCCTGGATACCGAGGTCCACCCGGGCCCCTACGCGTGCGCCGACGCGTCGGCGACGGCGGGCGTGGTGGCGGAGGCCAGCGGGGTGCTGGGCGCGCGGTTCTCGGCGGAGACCATCCACGCGAGCTGCTCGAGGCGCTCGATGAAGCCGTGGAGCAGGTCCGCGGTCGTCGGGTCTTCCTCGTCGACCTCGTCGTGGACGTCGCGCATGGTGCCGGTCGCCTGGTACAGCCGGAGCGTGACCTGGTCGATGGCGTCGTGCGTGGTGATCTCGCCCGAGGGGAACGCGTCGAGGTGGCTGCCCGCGGAGACGGTCGCCGAGCGGCCGTCCGGCACGAGGTACAGCGCGCGCATGCGCTCGGCGGTGTCGTCGGCGAACTCACGAGCCGCGTCGACGATCTCGTCGAGCTGCAGGTGGAGGTCGCGGAAGTTGGTGCCGAGGATGTTCCAGTGGGCCTGCTTGCCCTGCAGGTGCAGGTCGATGAGGTCCACGAGGACCGCCTGGAGGTTCTTGGCCATCTTGTCCGAAGCGTGCATGGTTGTGGCTCCTTTCGCGTCGGTGTGACCGTTCCGGTCTACGCGGTGCCGCAGTGCACGCTCTCAGTGCGCTCGGAGGCAACGTCCCCCGGGGCGTCCGGCGCGGTGCCGCTCAGTGCGACGGCGCGGGGTCCACCTGGTCGACGGCTTCGCGCATCTGCTCCAGGAAGCCGGCGACGATCCGCGCCTCGGACGCGGGGAGTCCCTCGGCGATCGACATCATCCGGCGGTGCATCACGCCGAGCGTGGCGCGGACCTCGTCGTCGGTCTCGGTCGTCGGCGTGATGACAAGCGCCCGTCGGTCGGTGGGGTGCGGGTCGCGGCGGACGTGGTTCGACTTGACCAGGCGGTCGATGAGGATCGTCGTCGAGGCCGACGAGATCTTGAGGTACGCGGCGAGGTCCTTCGGGCTCACGGCGGTGCCGGAGCGCTGCGCCTGCAGCAGGAAGCGCACGGCGAGCAGGTCGGTCTCGCCCATGCCCATCGAGTCGCGGGTCCGGCGGCGCATGGCCGTCTCAGCGGATCGGTACCGGCGCAGGGCGTTGAGCACCGCGACCCCGCGTTGAGTCGCGTCGTCGTCCGGGAACCAGTACCCGGACGCCTCGGTGATCTCCTGCGTCGACATGGCGTTCAGGGTAACCCGTCTCGTATCTCGGTCGTCTAGCGGACTCCCGGGTTCCGCTCCGACCGGTGCGTCCGCACCGGACGGACAGGAGGCCCGTGGCGGGGTCGCCACGGGCCTGGTGTCCGATGGTTCGTCGCGTTACGCGGCTGCCTGCTCGTCCGTGCCGGCTGCGGCCTCGGCGAGCGCGGTGAGCGCGCCCTGCACGAGCGTCGTGACCTCGGCGTCCTCACGCGGGTGGGTCTCCGCGAAACGGACGACCGACTGCGGGATGGCGACCTTGACGTCCTCCAGGACCTTCGCGCCGGCGATGCCGGCGGCCTTGCGGGCGTCGTCGTGCGCCCAGACGCCGCCGTACTGGCCGAACGCCGAGCCGATCACGGCGAGGGGCTTGCCGGACAGCGGCGAGGCGCCGAACGGACGCGAACCCCAGTCGAGCGCGTTCTTCAGGACGGCGGGGATGGTGCCGTTGTACTCGGGGGTGATCAGCAGGACGGCGTCCGCGGTGGCGACGGCGTCGCGGAAGGCGACGGCAGCGGCGGGCGGGGTGTCGCCGTCGATGTCCTCGTTGTAGAACGGCAGGTCGACGATGCCGTCGAAGGTGTGCAGCTCGATGCCCTCCGGCGCGTGGTGCGCGGCGGCCTCGGCGAGCTTGCGGTTGATGGAGTCGGCGCGCAGGCTGCCGACGAGGACGAGGACGTTCGTCATGGAGCTCCTTCTGTTGCGGGATGCTGTTGCTGGACGGAAAGGTGTCAGCGACAACCAATGCGATCGTACGGGGCGCTATTCCCAGCCCCCTGGGTACGGTGGCGACGTGACCACGCTTCGGACCCCGGCCAGCACGCCACGAACCACCGACCCGACCTGGTGGCGCGATGCCGTCGTCTACCAGGTCTACCCACGCAGCTTCGCCGACACCGACGGCGACGGGCTCGGTGACGTCGCGGGCATCACCAGCCGGGTGCCGTACCTGGCGTCCCTCGGTGTCGACGCGCTGTGGCTCTCCCCGTTCTTCCCGTCGCCGCTCGCCGACGGGGGGTACGACGTCGCCGACTACCGTGCCGTCGACCCGAAGCTCGGGTCCCTCGACGACCTCGACGCCCTGGTCCGGGCCGCCCACGAACACGACCTCAAGGTCATCGTCGACATCGTGCCGAACCACACCTCGGACCAGCACGAGTGGTTCCGGGCCGCACTCGCGTCCTCGCCGGGGTCGGCCGAGCGTGCGCGGTACGTGTTCCGCGAGGGGTCCGGCGACTCCGGGGAACTGCCGCCGAGCGACTGGGTGTCGAACTTCGGCGGCAGCGCGTGGACCCGGGTTCCGGACGGGCAGTGGTACCTGCACCTGTTCGCCCCCGAGCAGCCGGACCTGGACTGGTCGAACCCCGAGGTCCGCGCCGACTTCGAGGACACGCTGCGCTTCTGGTCCGACCGCGGTGTCGACGGGTTCCGCGTGGACGTCGCGCACGGTCTGGCGAAGGACCTGTCGACCCCGTACCGGCCCTCGAACGAGCAGGACCTGCCGCTCGACGGCTCCGACCCGCTGTACGACCGCGACGAGGTGCACGAGATCTTCGCCACCTGGCGTCGGGTGCTCGACGAGTACGAGCCGCCCCGTGCCGCGGTCGCCGAGGCCTGGGCCCCTGCACCCCGCCGCGTCCTGTACGCGCGGCCGACGGAGCTCGGGCAGGCCTTCAACTTCGACCTGCTCGAGGCCCCGTTCGAGCCCGAGGCGTTCCGTCGGATCATCGAGCGGAACCTGGCCGCCTCGGAGCACTCGGGTGCCTCGAGCACCTGGGTGCTGTCGAACCACGACGTCGTGCGGCACCCCACCCGGTACGGCCTGCCGGACGGCACCGACACCGACGCCTGGCTCATGACGGACGGCACGACGCCGGAGCTCGACCGTGCACGGGGGCTCCGCCGGGCACGCGCGGCGACGCTGCTGATGCTGGCGCTGCCGGGGTCGTCGTACGTCTACCAGGGCGAGGAGCTCGGGCTGCACGAGGCCGCCGCGATCCCGCGCGACCTGCTGCAGGACCCGAAGTGGCTCCGCACCGAGCACACCGTGAAGGGCCGGGACGGCTGCCGCGTGCCGATCCCGTGGACGCGCTCCGGGCCGTCGTTCGGCTTCGGGGACGTCGCACCCCACCTGCCGCAGCCGCAGGACTTCGGGGAGTCCTCGGTCGAGGCCGAGGACGGCGATCCCGGGTCGACCCTGTCGCTGTACCGCCGGGCGCTGGCCGCACGACGTCGGCTGCAGCAGGGGGAGGCGCTGACGTGGCTGGAGTCCGGCTCCGAGGTCGTGGCGTTCGCCCGGCACGACGGCTGGCGGTCGTTCACGAACTTCGGCACGCAGCCGGTGCCGTTGCCGGCCGGCACCGTGGTCGTCGCGTCGGGGCCGCTCGACGAGGTCTCGCCCGGTGTGCTGCCCGGCGAGACGACGGTGTGGTTGGCCTGAGCGGACAGGTTCTTCCTCCACAGCCCGGAGGCCCGTGGCGGCGTTCCACAGATCGTCTCGCCGCCGCCCGGGGGTGACCTCCCGATCGCGAGCATCGGGGCATGACAGATCCCACTGCTCCAGCATCCGGTCCACGACCACTCCGGCCGCGGGTTGTCCGCCGCCTCGCTGCGGTCGGCGCCGCGCTGACCGCGCTCGGCGTGCTCGCGGCGCCCGCCGTGCTCCCGTCCGGGTCGAGCGCCGCTGCGCTCGACTTCCCCTACGTCAACGAGTTCTCCGGTGCGTCCGGCGGCACCCTGCAGGGTGACGCCGCGGTGTCCGACGGTCGCCTGCGACTCACCGACGACGTCCGGAACCAGGCCGGGGCCTGGTCGACGAACGACACGTTCCCCTCCGACACCGGGCTCGAGATCGAGTTCACCTACGCCATGTACACCGCGAAGGACGACCCCGGGGCCGACGGCCTGCTGCTGTACCTGGCCGACGGGGCCGCACCACAGGGTGTCGGGTCGTACGGTGCCGGCCTCGGGTACGCCTGCCGCAGCACCGTGACCGAGGGCGGGGGACGCCCGTGCGACCTGCCCGGGGTCCCCGGTGGGTTCGCCGCCGTCGCGATCGACCACTACGGCAACTTCTCGTCGCGCATCAACGACTCCGGTCCCGGTGCCCAGGCCGACCACGTCGTCGTCCGCGGCTCGGGCGACGGGACCGAGGGCTACCGGTACGTCGCCGGCGTCGCGGCCCCCGGCGGCACGGTGACCGACGGAGCCACACCGCGGAAGGTCCGCGTCACCCTGCTGCCCGAGGCCGACGGCGGCCTCGCCGTGACGGTCCGGATCCAGGCCGGCGAGGCCCTGCGGACGGTACTGGACTCGGTGCCGCTGCACGGCGACGGACAGGCCCCGCTGCCGAGCACGCTCCGCCTCGGGTTCGCCGCGGCCACCGGCAGCCACGTCGACAAGCACGAGGTCGACGCGCTGCAGGTGTGGAAGCCGGCGGACCTGTCGGTCGAGCACGACCTGCCCGCGACCGTCACGGCCGGCGACCCCGTCCGCTACGACGTCACGGCTCGGAACCCCGGTCCGAACGCCGCCGATCCGAGCCCGTTGCACGTCGACGTGCCGGACGGCATCGAGGACGTCACCTGGACGTGCACCGCGGCGGCGGGCTCCGCCTGCGCGACCGCGACGGGGAGCGGTGACGTGGCGACCGACCTGTCCCTGCCCCGCGACGGTTCGGCCGTGGTGACGATCGAGGGGCGGGTCGCCACGGGCACCGAGGGGAGCCTGGAGAGCGTCGCGACGATCGCCACGCCTGCGTCGTTGTCCGACACGAACGAGACGGACAACATCTCGCGGGCGAGCACGACCGCGACGGCACCGGCGGCCGTCGCGCACGTGGAGACGGACAAGTCGGTGTCACCGTCGACCGTCGCACCCGGAGACGAGGTCGAGTACCTCGTGACCGCACGGAACCGGGGTCCGGCGGTCGCGGAGCACGTCGGGGCCGTCGACGAGCTGCCCGAGGCCATGCGCTTCGCCGGTTCGGACGACGGGTGCACCGCCGAGGGGCAGCGCGTGACGTGCCGATCCGACGCCTCGCTCGACGTGGGGGAGACCCGGGCCTTCCGGATCCGCGCCGTGCTCGATCCGGGCTACCGGGGGGACGGATCCGACGTGGTGAACGTGGCGACCGCGACCTCGCCGACCGACCCGGACGGGGGCGACCCGTCCACCGGTGTGGCGATCGTCGTCGACCCGGACGACGACGGACCGGCGCCGAGCCCTGCGCCGACGACCGGTCCTGCGCCGGACGACGGGGACGGATCGGGTGCCGGCGGTTCCGGTGGTGGCGGCCCCAGCGACGGCGACGGCCCCGGGACGGGTGCTGACCACGGGCGTGCGGGTGCGCCGGCAGCTGACCACGGCGCCACTGCGCCCGTGGGAGCTCTCGCTTACACCGGTGCCGAAGGGGTCGGCCTCGCCGCCGCGCTCGCCGCCCTGGCCGCCGCCGTCGGGTCCGTGTGCTGGTGGCTCGCCCGACGTCGTGCCCGCCGGAACGCGCCGACCGACGACCCGCAGCAGCCCTGAACGCCGCCGGGACGGCACCGGACGCGGTGCCGTCCCGGCGCACGGGTGTGCACGTCCACAGGGGGTGGAGACGCCGCCGGTCGGGCGTTCACCCCACCGGCGGTAGGATCGGATCCACGATCCGCATGCCCGAAAGAGGTCTCGTGTCCGACACCGTGGACGACGCCACCACCGTGGAAGACGCGACCCAGCGCGCGCGGTACTGGCCGATCCCGATCCTCCGGGCGGTCCCCGCAGCGGTCGTCGCGATGGTCATCACCTTCTCGACCAACCACGCCGCGGGCTACGGTCTCGTGCTGTTCGGCGGCTTCGCCCTGGTCGAGGGCCTCGTGCTCCTGTTCGCCGGGATCTCCCGACTGCCCCTCGATGGCCGTTCGCGTCGCACGACCCTGCTGCAGGCCGTCATCACCCTGCTCGCCGCGGTCGCCGCGTTCGCGTGCAACGGGTTCGGGCTGCCGGCCTTCATCACGGTCATCGTCGCGTTCGCGGTGCTGACCGGGGCCCTCGAGCTGTCGCAGGGGCTCCGTGCCCGGCGTCGCTCACCCTTCGCTCGCGACTGGACCACGATCGGCGGCCTCACGCTGCTGCTCGCGGTCGCCTTCCTCGTCACGCCGCCCGACTACTCCCAGCAGCTCGGTGGCGTGGAGCAGGTCACCGGCACCCTCGACGCCTCGATCGTGCTCGTCGGCCTGCTCGGCGCGTACCTCGCCATCACGGCCGTCTTCCACGTGATCGCCGGCCTCTCGCACAAGTGGGGCACGGCCACGCCGGCCGTTGCCCCGGACGGAGCACCACACGCATGACCACCCCCAGCCGTCGTGACCGTCTGCGCCCGGTCGAGCTCCTCGGGATCTCCGCGATCGTCGCGGTGTTCACCGGGCTCGTCGTGCTGTTCTCGACGCGGGAACTGCAGCTGGCCGTGATCTTCCTCGGCGTCGCGTTCATCGTGGTCGTCGTCGTGCTCGCGATGCTGCAGCTCGCCTCGTCGAGCGAGCAGGACGACAACGACATGCTCGGCGGACACAAGACGCCGGGCGAGGGCGACGGCGACGACTTCCACTGACGGCTGACGGCTGACGGCTGACCCAGCGGCGACCGTGTCCTGACGCCGGACACGCCCGAGGTCACGAATCAGGAACGGTCCTGTCAGGATCGCGGGTCCTGCCGACACCTCTGGGTGAAGGAGGTGGGATGTGGACGTGACGACCGGCACCGACACGGACGAAGGACTCGTCCGTGCGATGGCACAGGGGGACACCGGAGCGCTCGCACGAGCGTTCGACCGGTACGCCGCCACCCTCACCCGCTACGCCTGGGCACTCGTGGACAACCGCTCCGACGTCGAGGAGATCGTGCAGGACGCGTTCCTCACGCTCTGGCAGCGGGCGGCGACCCTCGAGCTGCCGGCGGACACCGTGCTGCCGTGGCTGCTCGTCGTCTGCCGCAACCACGCCTTCAACACCGGCCGCAAGCAGGCCCGTCGTCGCGCGGACGAACTCCCCGAGCACCTCGCCTCGCCCGCCGACCACGACGAGGCACGCGAGACCCTGCGCTGGGTCCGTGCCGAGATCGCCGCGCTCCCCGACCTCGACCGCCGCATCTGCGAGCTCTGCCTCCTCGAGGGGTACTCCTACGCCGAAGCCGCTGAGCTCCTCGGGCTCACGGTCGGCGCGGTCACCCAGCGGGTCTCCCGCAACCGACGTCGACTCAAGAAGGCGGTGATGCACGATGAACACTGAACCTCCCCAGGGAGACGAGCTGCAGCGCATGCTCGTCTCGATGAAGCAGAACGTCCTCGAACGCGCCACGCCCCGCCCGAAGCGACGTCGTGGTCGCTCGGGCGTCGTGGTCGGCGTCGTCGCCCTGCTGGCACTCGGCACCGCGACCGGTGCCGTGGCCCTGACCCTGTCGCAGCAGAACGCCGACCCGGTCGTCGCTCCCACCCAGACCCAGCAGCCCGAGCCGTCGCCGTCCGCGACCACGCCGAGCTCCGCCCCGATCACGGGCGCCCCGACCCCGAAGCCCACCCCGACCCCGCGCAACACCGTCGCCACGATCCCCACGAGCTGCCGCTCGATCGTGCCCGCGTCGGAGTACTCGCGGTTGTTCGGAGATGCGTCGGTGACCGAGAAGGACACCCAAGACCCCGACACCGTGGACGTCGTCTCGGCGTCGATCAGCTGCGTGTGGCAGAAGCCGGATGCGGACAGCTCGTTCCTGTCCGTCTCGATCCACACCGCGAGCGCCGAGCACGTCCAGTACCAGATCGACTCGTTCGGCGACGAGGCTGGCGGCACCTGCACGGAGCGACCGGACGGCACGCTGTGCCAGCTCCGAGCGACCCTCGACGACGGCGCCGCCAAGGCGTACACCCTGTACGTCCGCGGCGACAGCTACGTCGTCGTCGACCAAATCGGCTTCCCGACGAACGGTCTGCTGAACGCCGTCATCGGGGAGATCTGGGGGGACTGACGGCCCGGAGGCACGGGGCGGACCCGACCCGTGCCTCCAGTCCGTCGGTGGTCAGATCGTGAGCAGGAACGGTCGCCTCGCGCACCGTGACGCGACCGTTCCTGCTCACGGAGCACACCGACCACGCGCCGCGTCACCCCACCCGCGCCGCCACGATGTCGCGCGCCAGCGTCCGGACCGCACGGCTCGGTTCCGGGGACGTCCGGACCGCCAGACCGATGCGGAGCGGGTCGACCTCGTCCTCCAGGTCGAGCACCGCACCGTCGTACCGCACCCCCGAGTCCGGCACGACCCCGACGCCGAGCCCGGCCGAGGCGAACCGGATCACGGCGGGCATGTCGTTCATCTCCGCGACGATGCGCCGCCGGATGCCGAGCCGCTCGAGTGCCCCGTCGAGGATGATCCGGTTGCCGAACCCGTGCGCCGTGTCGACGAAGGGTTCATCGGCGAGTTCGGCGAGCGACACCGACGACCGGCCGGCGAGCGGGTGGTCCGACGCGGTGAACACCCGGAACGGCATCTCCCGCAACGGCTCCACGACGACGCCGGCGGGCACGGTGGGCAGGCCCGTGTAGGCGATGTCGAGCCGCCCGGCGACCAGGTCCTGCACGAGCCCGGTCGTCCCAGACGGCGAGGTCATGAGCTCCACCGCGACGAGCGGGTGCTGCCGTCGGAACCGCTGCAGCACGCCTGTCAGGTCGACGATGTCCATGCTCGTGAAGATGCCGAGCCGCACCCGGCCCCGCAGGTCGGCGTCGTCGGCGGTGGCCAGGTCGCGCATCCGGTCGAGGGACTCGAGCACCGCGCGGGCGTGGGGGAGCAGGTCCTCGCCGGCCGGCGTCAGGACGAGCTGTCCGCCGGTGCGGTCGAAGAGCCGCACCCCGAAGCTGCGCTCGAGCGAGGCGATGCCCGCGGACACCGTGGACTGCGCCGCCCAGAGTCGTTCGGCCGCGCGGGTGACACTGCCCTCGGCGGCGACGGTGACGAACTGTTCGAGCAGTCGGGTCTCCATCGTCCGAGTATCGAACAGATCGATCGCGCACATCAAGCGCATCCGTTGGACTCGATGCACCCCGAGCGCGATCATCGGAGCATGTCAACCGTCACCGACAGCCCGACGGGCACCGTCCCCGCCACCACCGCCGCTCCCGCATCCGCGAGCGACCGTGTCGTCGCCCCGCGCGGACGCCGTGTCCACACCCGTCGGCGCCACGGTTTCGGCTTCTGGGTCGTCGCCTTCGCGTTCCTCGCGGTGATGGCCTTCGCGACCGTCCCCGCGCCCCTCTACGTCATCTACCAGGCCCGCGACGGGTTCCCGACCTTCACCACGACCGTGATCTTCGCGGCGTACGGGGTCGGGGTGGTCGGGTCGCTGTACCTGGCGGGACACCTGAGCGACGTGCACGGGCGGCGCCCGCTCATCCTCGTGTCGATCGCGCTCGAGCTCGTCGCCGCGGTGCTGTTCCTGCTCTGGAACGACGTCACCGGCCTCATCGTCGCCCGGCTCGTGACCGGCCTCGGTGTCGGGACGCTGACGGCGACCGCGACGGCGCACCTCGGTGAGCTCCGGGTCCGTGCGACCGGGTCGAGCGACTCCGCGAAGGGGGCGAGCGTCGCCGCCGGGGCGGTGAACCTCGGTGGGCTGTCGCTCGGCGCCCTGGTCGGTGGAGCGCTCGCCGAGTTCGTCGGGCAGCCGCTCATGGTCCCGTACGTGGTGTTCGTGATCGCGCTGGCCATCGCGTTCGTGCTGGTGCTGGCCGCACCGGAGACGGTCGGCCGCCCCGAGCAGCCCGTGGCCTACCGCCCGCAGCGCATGCAGGCTCCCGAGGGCCAGGGAGCTGCGTTCTGGGCAGCCGGTGCAGCAGCGTTCGCGGCACTCGCCGTGCAGGGCCTCTTCACGTCGGTCGCGCCGAGCTTCCTCGGCACCACCTTCCACGTCACCGACCGCCTGGCCGCCGGGGCCACGACCTTCGGGGTCTTCGCCGCGAGCGCGCTCTCGCAGATCGTCTTCGCCCGGCTGTCGCAGCGTGCGCAGATCCGGCTCGGCATGGTGCTGCTGGTCGTCGGGCTGGTCGTCCTCGCCGTCGCCGCGGTCCTGCTGCAGGTCGCCGGGTTCATCGGCGGCGGGGTCGTCGCGGGCGCCGGGGTCGGCCTGCTGTTCCGCGCCGCGATCGGCAGCGCCGCAGCACTGGTCGGGCCGGAGCGTCGGGGCGGCGTGCTCGCCGCCACGTTCCTCATCGCCTACGCCGGACTCACCGTGCCGGTCGTGGCCGTCGGGGCGGCGCTGCTGGTGATCCCGACGCTCCCCGTCCTGATCGGGTACGTCGTGCTCGTCGCCGTCCTGGCCGTCGTCGCCGGCACCCGGCTGGCCGCGCGCGCCTGACGCGCCACGGGCCTGGCGTCCGCCCGTCGCCTCCCGGAACCGGGTTCCGGACACCGGACCACGCGATCGCGCGGTGCCGTGTCCGGAACCCGGTTCCGTCGTGCGGACGCACTCCCGGCATACTGGGTGCGTGCCCCGGAACCGCAACCGTCCCGTGATCACGGGGATCGCGGCCGTGGTCGCCGCCGGTCTCCTCGCCGGCGGGCTGTTCCTGACGGCACGGCAGGGTGCGGACGACCCGACCATCGGCGCCGGCTCGGCCTCACAGACCCCGGTCGATGCGCCGACCGCCGCCGGCGACGGCACCGTCACGATCACCCGCACCGGCCCTGACCTGCCCGGCAGCACGGCGCTCGGCCGGTGCGACACGACGACCCAGGCGGCCGTCGCGCAGTACGAGACCGAGGCCCTGGGCCGCGTCACCCTGCAGTGCGGCACCGCTGCCCAGGGTTACGAGCACATCCGGGTGCGGCACACCGCCGACTGGCAGGACGTCGTCGCCGGGCACGGCTCGCGCGACTGGGACGACGCCATGCTCACCGCGGTGCAGACGGCCCTCGAGGACCCGCGCCCCGGGTTCCCGCTCGACGCCGGCGACGGCAAGGTCTGCTACGCCGCACCCGTCCGGTTCGACGACGGTTCGCGCCCCGACGACGAGCCCTTCGTCAAGGTGATCGTCTCGGCCACCACCGACCGGGTGATCACGGCGTACCCCACCCGCACCGACGACTGCTGACGCCCTCGCTGTCCACCCGTTCTGCGACAGACCACGCTGCCCACTGACGTCGAACGACACCGCCGTCGTCGTACGACATCGACGCTGTCGCAACCACCGCCACGCAACAGTCCGCGTCTGCACGAGGCGACGAGGTCGTCGTCGTACGACGTCGACCTCGTCGTTCCGCGTCGTCCCCCACCGCCGCAGCGTCCAGACGCCCAAACGCCCACACGCCCACACGCCGAGACGCCCAAACGCCCACACGCCCACACGCCGAGCGCGCGACCTACGCGTGCACCTCGTACTCGTGCCGCCGGTGCGACGCCGGCTCCAACTGGAACGTCGAGTGCTCCACCGGCACGTCGAAGTGCTCCGCCACGCACCGCTGCAGCTCGTCGAGGATCGCCGGGGCGTGCGCCGTCGAGAAGCAGTGGTCGTCGACGACCACGTGCGCGGTCAGGTTCGGCACCCCGGTCGCCACGAGCGTCGCGTGCAGGTCGTGCACGGCGATGACGTGGTCGAGCTCGAGGATGTGGCCCCGCACGTCGTCGAGGTCGAGCCCCGGCGGCGTCGACTCGAGCAGCACGTTCGCGGTCTCGCGCAGCAGCCGGATCGCCCGCGGCAGGATGAGCAGGCCGATCAGGATCGCGGCGACGGAGTCCGCCCGCTCCCATCCGGTCAGCATGAGCACGACCGCGGCGATGATGACGGCCACCGACCCGAGGGTGTCGTTGAGGACCTCGAGCCGGGCGGCACGCGAGGTGAAGCCCTCACCCGAGGCCCGGAGCAGCACCGCGTAGGCCACCAGGTTGCCGACGAGTCCGACGATGCCGAAGACGAGCAGCGGCCCGGAGTGGATCTCCTCCGGCACGACGAGCCGCTGGACCGCCGAGATGATCACGTAGACGCCGACGGCGAGCAGGATCGCGGCCTGCGCGGTGGCCCCGAGGACCTCGGCCCGCTGGAAGCCCCAGGTGCGCTGTGCGGTCGGCGACCGGCGGGCGAGCCGCGTCGCGACGAGTCCGATGCCGAGTCCGCCGGTGTCGACGACCATGTGACCGGCGTCGACGAGCAGTGCGAGCGAACCCGTGACCACGGCACCCACGACCTCGGCGAGCAGGATGCCCGCCGAGATGCAGAACGCGATGAGCAGGGCGCGCTCCGAGGCGTGCCCGACGCCGTGCCCGTGGTCGTGTCCCATGTGCGACATCGTAGGGATCCGCACTGACGACATGCCAGGATCGTCAGCGTGAGCCGGTCGCCCTACGAGCTGTCCACACCACCCGAGGTGCTGGCCCGGCTGCACCCCCGGCTCCGGACCTACTTCGCTGCCGTCCCGCCCGGACACGTCGGTCGCGGCGAGGGCGTCTTCACCGTGGTCGGCACCCCGCGCCGGTGGGTCTGGCCGGTCCTCGCGTGGTTCGCGCGCGACGCCGTCATGTTCCCGGTGTGGGAACGGGACGTGCCCTTCACCGTCGAGAACCGCCCGGCTCGCGTTCGTCGTGGATCCGGCACCGGCCTGGAGGCCCGCCCCGCCGTCCGCGCGCACCGCACCTTCCGGTTCCGCTCAGGCGCCCGCACGATGGTGGACGCCATCACCGCCGAACCCGACGGCCTGGTCGACCACCTCGGTTGCCGCGGGCGCGTCAGCGCGCGTCTGCGGGCGCAGGTCGACGACACCGGTCCGGACGCGGGCGCCCTGCGCCTGGTCTCCACGCGCGTGACGTTCCGTGCGCTGGGACGCGATCTGCGCCTCCCGGCCGCCCTGAGCCCGCGTGTGACGCTCACGGAACGATTCGATGACGAAGCCGACCTGCAGCGCGTGTCCCTGGTGCTCACCGCGCCGGTGGTCGGCACGCTGTACCGGTACGAGGGGGCGTTCCGGTACGAGATCGCGCCGGACACAGAACGGGGATGAGATGAGCGACGAGAAGGGCCGCGTCGTGATCGCGGGAGCGAGCGGCTTCGTGGGGCGGTACCTGCGGGACGCCTTCGCGGCAGAGGGCTACCGGGTCGTCACCATCGGCCGGACCGGCGACGCGGTGTGGGGCAACACCCTGCGCATCCGGGAACTCGTCGACGGTGCCGCCATGGTCGTGAACATGGCGGGCAAGAGCGTCAACTGCCGCTACGGCCGACGCAACCGTGCCGAGATCATGCGCTCACGGGTGGACACCACGCTCGAGCTCGCCGAGGCCATCCGAACGTCGGAGCACCCGACGCCGCTGTGGATGAACGCTTCGACCGCGACGATCTACCGGCACGCCGACGACCGCCCGCAGGACGAGACCACCGGCGAGATCGGCGAGGGGTTCTCGGTCTCCGTGGCCCGCGCGTGGGAGGACGCCTTCTTCGGCGCCGACCTGCCCGGCACCCGTCGTGTGGCGCTCCGGATGGCGATCGTGTTCGGCGACGGCAGCGCCCTGCTGCCGCTCCTCCGGCTCGCGCAGGCGGGCCTCGGCGGGCCGCAGTACGACGGGCCGTGGGTGCCGACGCGCTCCCGGCTCCGCGCCGGCACGTACCACCACCACCGGCCCACGCACGGTCGGCAGCGCTTCAGCTGGGTGCACATCGCCGATGTCCTCGGGTCGATCCGGTTCCTCCGCGACCACCCGGAGATCGAGGGGCCGGTGAACCTCTCGAGCCCGAACCCGTCCGACAACCGCACCGTGATGGCGACCATCCGCGACGCCGTCGGACGCCGGTTCGGGGTGCCGACCTGGCGGTGGATGCTCGAACTCGGGTCGTTCGCGATCCGCACCGAGACCGAACTCGTACTGAAGAGCCGGTGGGTGGTGCCGACCCGGTTGACCGAGGCGGGCTACGAGTTCCGGTACCCGCACCTGCGTGGGGCGCTCGCCGGGATCATCGCGGAGCGCCGCCAGCACCGGGGCTGAGCACCGGCACCGGGACCCCGTCGACCGGAGCTGGTGTCGGGGCCGGATCCGGCGCCGGGTTCCGGCCCGGTCGCTGCCCGCGGTCCCGCGCCGGACGCGACGACCACAGCACGGCGGCCACGACGACCGCGCCGGCGAGCACCTCGACCAGGTCGGGCACCTCGCCGAAGGCCGCCCACGACGCGAGCACCCCGACCACCGGCACGAGCATCGAGAACGGCGCGACCGTGCTCGAGGGGTAGGTCGCCAGCAGTCGCGACCAGATGCCGTAGCCCACCAGGGTCGCGACGACCACGATGTAGAGCAGGCCGAGGTCGGCCGGCAGCGCCGCCGGCGTGAACGCGGTGCCGAGTGCGGCCCCGATGCGGTCCGGTCCCTCGACCACGAGCGACAGCACTGCCATCGGGATCGGCGGCACGACCGACCACCAGAGCGTCAGGTGCAGCGGGTTCGCGGCTCCTGCTCGCCGGGTCGCGACGTTGCCGATCGCCCACCCGAGGGCGCCGCACAGCGCCAGCACCACCGGCAGCAGGGCCGCCGTCTGTGACCGGTGCAGGGCGATCAGACCGAGGGCTGCGACCGCGATCGTCACGCCGATGACCTGACGGCCGGTGAGTCGTTCGCGCAGGAACACCCCGGCGAGCACGACCGTGAACGGCGCCGAGGCCTGCAGGACGAGCGAGGCGAGCCCGGACGGCATCCCCGACGCCATGCTCAGGTACAGGAACGAGAACTGCAGCACGCCGAGCCCGAACCCGACGAGCAGCAGTCGCCCGAACGGGATCTTCGGCCGCGGCACGAACAGCAGCGTCGGGACCGCCAGGATCGTGAACCGCAGAGCCGCGAGCAGGAACGGCGGGAAGTGCTCGAGCGCGAGCGCCGTCGCGGGGAAGTTCAGTCCCCAGACCACGGCCACCACGACGGCGAAGAGACGGTCACGAGCGGTCATGCTCCTCATCGTCCCGGCCAGTACGTTGTAGGTCCATCGAATCCTTCGCGAAGCACGATGTAGGGTCCCTGCATGGTCGACTTCGACGTGCAGCTGCTGGCGGTCCTCCGCGAGCTCGCCGAGCGTGGCAGCGTCACGGCCGTCGCCGAGGCCACCCACCGCACACCGAGCGCCGTCTCCCAGCAGCTGCAGACGCTGCAGCGGCAGGTCGGGGTCCCGCTGGTCGAACGCGTCGGGCGCGGCGTGCGTCTGACCCCGCACGGCCAGGTCCTGGCCGGCCTGGCATCCGGGGTCGCGACCGCCATCGCCCGGGTGGACGCCGCCTGGCAGGAACACCTCGGCGGCACGACCGGACTGGTGTCCCTGGCGATCTTCCCGTCCGCCGCCGAACTGCTGTTGCCCGGCGTGCTCACCCGGATGCAGGCGCACCCCGGCATCGCGCTGACCCTGGTCGACGTCGACGTCAGCGAGGGGGAGTTCGCACCGCTCGCCGCCGACCACGACGTGGTCGTCGGGCACCGGTCGGACGGCGTGCGACCGGCCGACCAGGGATCGGTGGACACCCTGCCGCTCCTGCGCGAACCGCTCGACGTCGCCCTGCCGCCCGGGCACGCCCTGGTCGGCCGCGCACGCGTGGGCATCGACGAGGTCGTCGCGGAACGCTGGATCGGCGTGCCGGAGGGGTACCCGATCGACCGGGTGCTGCACGCGATGGCCGCGGCGACGGACACCCCGCCGAGCGTCGCGTTCCGCACGATCCACCTGCCGGTCATCGAGAACCTGGTGGCGGCAGGGCACGGCATCGCACTCGTCCCGCGGTACACGTCGGGCACGCGGGCCGCCGGGCGCTTCCACCTGGCGGAACTCGCCGACGTCCGTGCCGGACGCCGCATCGAGGCACTGGTCCGCCCCGACCGTGCCGTCCGGCCCGTGGTGCGCACCGTCCTGGAGGCGCTGGTCGCCGTCGCCCTGGACGTCACCACCTGAGACGGTGGCGCCCACCGCCGGGCGCACGCCGTGCCTCCAGGCCGCGTCAGCGCCCCTGGAACGTCAGCGCCCCCGGAACGTCAGCGCACCTGGAACGGCGTGCCGAGCGGCAGGAGCTCCGCCAGGGCCGTGATGTCGGCGTTGTGCATGCGGATGCAGCCGTGCGAGGCGGCGGTGCCGATGCTCGACGTGTCCTCCGTGCCGTGCAACCCGATCTGGCCCGGGCCACCGCCGAAGGAGTTGAGCACGTCCGAGAACGCGGTCGTGCCGTACGCGTACGGGCCGTAGCCCTCGTTCGTCGGCGCGAGCAGCTCGGTCAGCGCGAACCGGCCGGTCGGCGACGGGGTGCCGCCGGTGCCGGTGGCGACGGGGTAGCTCTCGACGACCTTGCCGGCCTCGTAGAGGTCGAGGGTGTTCGTCGAGCGGGTGACGACGATCGCGTACGGGTCCTCGGACAGGGTGACGGCGCTGGCCGGTACCCAGCCCGTGCTGCCGTTCGGGCGCTGTGCGAGCTGCACCTCCGCCCAGCCGTCCTGCTGGTCGACGACCCGGAAGACGAGCGGGGCGCCGGAGGCCTGCGGGTTCTCGAGGGTCTGTGTCGCCGTGCCGCCCGCGCTCGCGCTGACCGGGACGGACGCGCCGCTGACGGCGGCGACGGTGGTGCTGGCCGGGGCGTCGACCGCGTCGACGGGTGCTGCCGACGGGGTCGGCTCCGGTGCCGTCGTGGGAGTCGGCGTCGGCGCCGCGACGGACCTGCTCGGGGTCGGGGCGGGCGCGGCCGACAGGGGGCCGAGCGCGACGAACGCGACGGCCCCCGCACAGACGACGGCCACGGCGGCGGCGATCACAGTCGCACGCCGCCGTGGCTCGGTCGGGAGGATCGGCAAGATCAGCCCGTGAAGTTCGCCGTTCCGGGCACCGGTACGGCGACCGGTGCCGTGCCCGCGTCACCGGCAGCGGCCGGGTCGGCGGTGACGGTGAGCGCGGCCTGTGCGGCCTGTGCGGACGAGGCACCGACGAGACCGACGCTGTAGGTGCCGGCGGTGTTCACGAAGTCGGCGGGCAGGACGATCGTGCCGGAGACGTTGCCCTCGGCGTCGGCGCGGAACGCGACCCCGGGGATCTCGGTGCCCTGGGCATCGGTGCCGACGCCGGCGCCGACGGTCTCGCCCGGAGCGAAGCCCGAGCCCTGGATGCGCACACCGGTGGTGGTGGCCGCGGTCAGGGTCGCGGTCGGGGTGAGGAGCTCGGCGGCCGCGGTGGGCTGCGGCGTGAAGTAGGTCGTGGTGTCGTCGACGCGGAGCGCGGAGATCGAGCCGCTGGCGTCGGCGGCGAGGGCCTGGCCGGTGACCTCGAGCGGGGCGGCGAGGCTCTTCAGCTCGGTGCCGGGCAGACCGGTCGGTGCCGGAGCGCCGTCCACGGTCGGGGCCGGGGTGGGCTGGTCGGTCGGCGCGGGGGTCTCGGTCGGCCCGGTCGGCGGCGGGGTGATCCCGCCGGCGATGTCGATGCCGACGTAGACGACGTAGCCGACGACCTCGGCGTCAGCGTCCCGCAGGTCGGCTGCGAGCTCGGCCGTCGACTCGACGTCGCCGGTCGTGGGGTCGATCCAGTTGCTGGTACCGCTGACCGTGCCGCCGCCGTCGGTGACGGGCGCGTCCGTGGCGAAGACCACGGACTGTGCGGTGGAGTCGTCGCCCGCCTGGACCGCGAGGCCGAAGGTCGTCGCACCGGTCGTGGTCATGCTGATCCCGGCGGCGAGCGCGGGGACGGCATCCGGGGCCACCGGCGTGTTCAGCCCGCGGACCAGCGCGACGGCCTCGCCCTCGGAGACGGACAGGCCGTCCTCGTCGAGCGTGGCGTGGTCGGTGATCGAGCCGCCACCGCCCAGATCGTTCACGGACGCCCAGTACCACTGGTCGGTCAGCGGGAAGGTGCCGGTCGGCGCGGCGGTGAAGTCGTCGGCCGAGTCGGTCCAGGTGACGATGGCCGAAGCGGTGGAGCTCGTCACGAGGGCGGTCGAGACCGTCGGGACGAGGGCGGCGGAGACGCCGAGCACGGTGGCGCCGACGGCGGCCGCGGTGATGCGAGAACGAAGCACGGTGTGGAGATCCATCCGATCAGTGGACAGGGTGCATCCACTGCGACGCCCCCGTGCTGAGATCTACTCAGCACCATGAACCTATCGAACCGCTCAGGATTCCGCACCCCGGGACGCGGATCCGACGACGAACCGGCGGCCGTCCGGCCGCCGGTTCGTCGTGCTCAGACGTCGAGGTGGTCGACCAGCTCGTCCGCCAGGCCCGTGTAGGTCGCCGGCGTCAGGTTCGTCAGCCGGGCCTTCGCGCCGTCGGAGATGTCCAGACGGTTCACGAACACGATGAGGTCCTGCTGGCTCACCCGCTTGCCCCGCGTGAGCTCCTTGAGCATCGCGTAGGGGTCCTCGATGTTCGACTGCCCGGCGGTGACCTCGGCACGGATGACCGTCTGGATGGCCTCGGCGAGGACCTCCCAGTTGTGGTCGAGGTCGTCGGCGAGCTTGACCTCGTTCACGGCGATCTCGCCCAGCCCGCGGCGCAGGTTGTCGAGCGCGAGCAGCGAGTGCCCGAACGCGACACCGATGTTCCGCTGCGTGGTGGAGTCGGTCAGGTCGCGCTGCAGTCGGCTCGTCACGAGGGTCTCGGACAGCGTCGAGAAGAGCGCCGACGAGATCTCGAGGTTCGCCTCGGCGTTCTCGAACTTGATCGGGTTGATCTTGTGCGGCATCGTCGACGACCCGGTCGCACCCGCGACGGGGATCTGCGTGAAGTACCCCATCGAGATGTAGGTCCACACGTCGGTCGCCAGGTTGTGCAGGATCCGGTTGGCGTGACGCACCCGGTCGTAGAGCTCGGCCTGCCAGTCGTGCGACTCGATCTGCGTGGTGAGCGGGTTCCACGTCAGGCCGAGGCCCTCGACGAACTCGCGGGACAGCGCGGGCCAGTCGGCCTCGGGGTCCGCGGCGAGGTGTGCCGAGAAGGTGCCGGTCGCGCCCGAGAACTTGCCGAGGTACTCGCCGCCCTCGATCTGGGCGAGCACGCGCTCGAGCCGGTAGACGACGACCGCGAGCTCCTTGCCGAGCGTCGTCGGGGTGGCCGGCTGACCGTGGGTGTGCGAGAGCATCGGCACGCTCTTCAGCTCGACGGCGAGCGTCCGGAGCTTCTCGAGCACGGCGCGGAAGCCGGGCAGCCAGACCTGGTCGACGGTGTCCCGCACCGTGAGCGCGTAGGACAGGTTGTTGACGTCCTCGCTCGTGGCGGCGAAGTGGGTGAGCTCGGCGATCGCGTCGAGCCCGAGTTCGGACAGCCGGCGGCGCACGAAGTACTCGACGGCCTTGACGTCGTGCCGGGTCGTCGCCTCGATGTCGGCGAGCTCCGCGATCTGGTCCTGGCCGAAGGTCGAGACGATCCGGCGCAGCGCGGCCTTGTCGTCCACGCTGAGCGGCGAGGTGGTGAACATCGCGTGGTCGGTCAGGAAGATGAGCCACTCGACCTCGACCACGATGCGCGCGCGGTTGAGGCCGGCCTCGGAGAGGTGCTCGCCCACCGTGTGCACGATCGGGTAGTAGCGCCCGTCGAGCGGGCTGATCGGCTGCGGGGGAAGGGGGGTCATGGGGCTCCCTGACGGACTGCCGGCTCGAGCTGGTGGAAGAGCGCCCGGCAGGCCCGTTCGACGGTCGAGAGCACTCGGTCGAACTCGTGCCGGTCCGCGTAGTACGGGTCCGGCACGTCGGCCTGCTGGGGCCAGGCGGCGTCGTACCGCAACAGGAGCGTCACCTTGGCGGAGTCGTCCATGGTCGGGGCCCACGAACGCAGGATGCGCTCGTGGGAGCGGTCGAGTGCGACCACCAGGTCGAGGTCCGGGAACCGGTCCGGGTCGAACTGACGGGCGCGATGCCTGCTGCCATCGTATCCGCGCGCCGCCAGCGCTGCGATCGTGCGCTCGTCGGCGGGTTCCCCGACGTGCCAGTCACCGGTGCCGGCCGACTCCACCTGGAACCGGTCGGCGAGGCCGGCGTCCGCGGCGATCTGCGCGAAGACGACACCGGCCATGGGGGAGCGGCAGATGTTGCCGCTGCAGACGAACGAGACGCGGAACGGGGCGTCGACGTCCTGGGTCATGAGCACATCATGACGCAGGGCGGGGTCCTCCGCGAGGCCCGCCGGGGTCACGCCCGCTGGCGGTTGAGCACCGGGCGGGCGAAGAGCCCGATCAGCCAGGCGAAGACCGCGAGCACGAAGGCACCGACGATGCCCCAGCCGAAGGAGTCGACCTCGAGCCCGAAGCCGAACGCGTCCGAGATGCCCGCGACGATGAGCAGCAGGATCGCGTTCACGACGAACGAGATGAGCCCAAGCGTGAGGATGTAGATCGGGAACGCCACGATCCGGATGACCGTGCCGATCACCGCGTTCACGAGACCGAACACGAACGCCACGAGCAGGAAGGTGAGGACGGTCGCGGTGGTCCCGCCGTCACCGAACGGCGTGACGGAGACGCCGCTGACGATCAGCGTGGTGAGCCAGAGCGCGAGGGCGTTGACGACGAGGCGGACGAGGAATCGCATGCGCCCATGATGCCCTCGCTTCCCCTCGTGGGTGCCGTGGGCCTGCCGGTAGCCTGAACCCGTGAGCGAGCAGCGTGTGCACATCCGGCCCGAGGTGGCCGTCCTCCCCGCGTACAAGCAGGGGCGACAGGCGTCCGACTCCGCCTTCAAGCTGTCGAGCAACGAGAACCCGTTCCCGCCGCTCCCCGGGGTCGTCGAGGCCGTGCAGGCACAGACCTCGTACAACCGCTACCCCGACGCCACCGCCCTCGCCCTGCGCGCCGTGCTGGCCAACCGCTTCGGGTTGACCGCCGAGCAGGTGCACGTCGCCCCGGGCAGCGTCGCGATCCTGCACGAACTCGCCCGCGCGACCTCCGGCCCCGGTGACGAGATCGTCTACGCGTGGCGCTCGTTCGAGGCGTACCCGGGCGTCGTCACGGTCGCCGGCGCCACCAGCGTGCAGGTGCCGAACCGCGCCGACGGTGGGCACGACCTCGACGCGATGGCCGCGGCCGTCACCGAGCGCACCCGCATGGTGCTCGTCTGCTCGCCGAACAACCCGACGGGGCCGATCGTGACCGCCGCGGAGTTCGACGCGTTCATGGCCGCGGTGCCGCAGTCGGTGCTGGTCGTGCTCGACGAGGCATACGCCGAGTTCGTGACCGACGAGGCCGCCGTGCACGGCCACCCGCTGCTCGCCGCGCACCCCAACCTCGTGGTCCTCCGCACCTTCTCGAAGGCGTACGGGCTCGCCGGGCTCCGGGTGGGCTACGCGCTCGGTCCGGACTACGTGCTCGACGCCGTCCGTGCCTGCGCGATCCCGCTGTCCGTGACCGCCCAGGGCCAGGCGGCGGCGCTCGCCAGCCTGGAACGCGAGGCCGAGCTGCTCGAGCGCGTGACCGAGATCGCGGCCCTGCGCGACCGGATCGTCGTCGAGCTCCGTGCCCAGGGCTGGGACGTCCCCGACGCCCAGGGCAACTTCCTCTGGCTGCCGACGGGCGAGCGGACGGCCACCGCTGCGGCCGCGTTCGAGGACGCCGGCATCATCGTCCGGGCCTTCCCGCCAGAGGGCATCCGCATCTCGATCGGCGAGCACGAAGCTGTGGAAACGCTCCTCCAAACAGCCCGCTCACTTGTGGGGGACCTCCAGGTGGCCGACTAGTGCCTGGCGCTACGCTGGCCCGCATGTCATTCCGCGCCGCGGCTCCCGCGACGACCACCGTCCGGCTCCTCGACCCCGAGGGTCGGTTCGTGGAGACCGACGAGAACGCCGAGTTCGCCGCCGCCGCGCGGGCGATCCCCGACGAGACCCTGCTGGCGATGCACCGCCGCATGGTGCTGACCCGTCGGTTCGACCACGCCGGCCACAACCTCCAGCGCACCGGCCAGCTCGGCCTGTGGGTGCCCAGCCACGGACAAGAGGCCGCGCAGACCGGCTCGGCCTTCGCCCTGCGCGCCCAGGACCACGTGTTCCCGTCCTACCGCGAGCACGCCGTCACGATGCACCGCGGCGTCGAGCCGATGGAGATCATCGCGATGTACCGCGGGCAGACCCACGGCGGGTGGGACCCGGACCAGCGCGGCAACACGCACATCTCCACCCTGGTGATCGGCTCGCAGACCCTGCACGCCACCGGGTACGCGCTCGGCCAGAAGCTCGACGGCGACGTCGGCACGGGCGACCCGGACCGCGACGCCTGCTCGATCGTCTACTTCGGCGACGGCGCCACCAGCCAGGGCGACGTGAACGAGGCCTTCGTGTTCTCCGCGTCGACCAAGGCCCCGGTCGTCTTCTTCCTGCAGAACAACCACTGGGCCATCTCGGTGCCGGTGTCGGTGCAGTCCCCGACGCCGCTCGTCGACCGCCCGCGCGGCTTCGGGATCCCGAGTGTCCTGATCGACGGCAACGACATCCTCGCGTCCTACACGGCCTCGGTCGTCGCGACCGAGCACGCCCGCAGCGGCCAGGGACCGGCCTTCATCGAGGCCGACACCTACCGCATCGGTGCGCACACCAGCTCCGACGACCCGAGCCGGTACCGCGCCGACGGCGAGCTCGAGGAATGGGTCCTCCGCGACCCGATCGTCCGGTCCGAGGCGTACCTGCGCTCGAAGGGTGCGACGGACGAGCAGTTCGCCGCGTTCGACGAAGAGGGCGAGGACATCGCCGCCGACGTCCGACGTCGCACCGTCGCCCTGACCGCACCGTCCGTCGACGTCATGTTCGACAACGTGTACCGCGAGCCGCACCCGCGGATCGCCGAGCAGAAGGCCTGGCTCGCCCAGTACGAGGCCGGCTTCGAAGGGGGCGCCCACGCATGAGCACCACCGAGCAGCTCTTCGACTACACCCTGCGGTCCCACCCGGGCGCCGGCGAGGTCCCGAGTGACCCCACCCCGACCCTGCCGATGGCCAAGGCCCTGAACGCCGGGCTCGCCGCGGCCATGGAAGCGGACGACAAGGTCCTGCTGATGGGCGAGGACATCGGCCAGCTGGGCGGCGTCTTCCGCATCACCGAGGGCCTGCAGGACCGCTTCGGCGCCGAGCGCGTGCGGGACACCCCGCTCGCCGAGGCCGGCATCATCGGCACCGCGATCGGCCTCGCCCTGCGCGGCTACCGCCCGGTCGTCGAGATCCAGTTCGACGGCTTCGTGTGGCCCGGCTTCGACCAGATCACCTCGCAGCTCGCGAAGATGGCGAACCGCCTGCCGGCACACATGTCGCTGCCCGTCGTCATCCGCATCCCCTACGGCGGCCACATCGGTGCCGTGGAGCACCACCAGGAGTCCCCGGAGACGTACTTCGCGCACACCCCGGGCCTGCGGGTCGTCAGCCCGAGCACCCCGAACGACGCCTACTGGATGATCCAGGAAGCCATCGCGTCGAAGGACCCGGTGGTCTTCCTCGAGCCGAAGTCCCGCTACTGGCCCAAGGGCCAGGTGGACCTGGTCGACGGCCACGTCCCGATGCACACGACCCGCGTCGCCCGCACCGGCACCGAGGTCACGCTCGTCGGGCACGGCGCGATGGTCGCCACCCTGATGCAGGCGGCGGACATCGCCGAGGCCGAGGGCACCAGCTGCGAGGTCATCGACCTCCGCTCGATCTCGCCGATCGACTGGGAGCCGCTGCTGGTCTCCGTCCGCAAGACCGGTCGCCTGGTCATCGCACAAGAGGCCTCCGGCTTCGTCAGCGTCGGCAGCGAGATCGCCGCGACCGTCGCCGAGCGGGCGTTCTACACGATGCAGGCACCGCCGCTCCGGGTCTCCGGCTTCGACGTGCCGTTCCCGGTGTCGAAGCTCGAGCACCTGCACCTGCCGGATGCCGACCGCATCCTCGAGGCCGTCGACCGCGCCCTCGCCTACTGACCCGTCCGACCGAGCTCGACCAGATCCGCGAAGGAGCCGTAGTGGCCGCCGCCGAATTCCCCCTGCCCGACGTGGGTGAAGGTCTCACCGAGGCCGAGATCGTGCAGTGGCGCGTCGCGATCGGGGACGAGATCGCCGTCGACCAGGTGCTCGTCGAGATCGAGACCGCGAAGTCGCTCGTCGAGCTGCCGTCGCCGTTCGCCGGCACCGTCACCGGCCTGCTCGTGTCCGAGGGTGACACGGTCGAAGTCGGCAAGCCGATCATCCGCGTCGACTCGGACGCGTCGGTCGCGTCCGGAGCGGCCCTCACGCCGCCTGCGGAACAGTCGGGAGGCGCGGCGCCCGTCGCCGAGTCCGCCCCGGTCTCGCCCGTGGTCGCGTCCACCCCGCAGACCGCTGCCGCCCCGTCGGCTCCGGTCGCGCAGACCCCTCCCGCTCCCGCGGCGGTGCCGGCACGCGCCGCTGCCCCCGCACCGGCAGCGCCCGCCCCTGCCGCCCCTGCCGCCGCGCCGGCGGCGCCGGTCCAGCCGGTCGCGGTCGACGCCTCCGTCCAGGGCACGGACGAGTCCTCCGGTGCCGTCCTCGTCGGCTACGGCTCGGCGACCTCGTCGCCCTCCCGTCGCAAGCCGGGCGCCCGCCGGGCCGCAGCGCTCGCGGCCGAGGCGAGCCGCGCCTCCAGTGTGGACACCGCCGCGGCGGCGGAAGCCTCCGTCGACCCGGGCGAGGAGAGCACCGCCGAGGCGATCAGCGCCCTCGGCACCGGCTCCGCGCACAAGCAGAGCACCGCGACCAACGTCCTGGCGAAGCCGCCGATCCGGAAGCTCGCGAAGGACCTCGGCGTCGAACTGACCGAGATCGTCGCGACCGGTCTTGCCGGCGAGGTCACCCGCGACGACGTCATCCGGCACGCGAAGCAGGCCAGCGTCTTCCGGAACATCGAGACGCCCGAGTGGGGCGAGGTCCGCAGCGAGACGATCCCGGTCAAGGGCGTCCGCAAGGCCATCGCCACCGCGATGACGACCTCCGCCTTCACGGCACCCCACGTGTCGCTGTTCGTCGACGTCGACGCGACCCACACGATGGAGTTCGTCAAGCGGCTCAAGGCCTCGCCGACGTTCGCCGGCGTGAAGGTCTCGCCGCTGCTCATCGTCGCGAAGGCCGTCATCTGGGCGGTCCGCCGGAACCGTTCGGTGAACTCGACCTGGACCGACCGCGAGATCATCGTCCACCACTTCGTGAACCTCGGCATCGCCGCGGCGACCCCGCGCGGGCTCATCGTGCCGAACATCAAGGACGCGCAGGACATGTCGCTGCTCGAGCTGGCACAGGCGCTCGAGGAGCTCACCCTGACCGCCCGTGACGGCAAGACCACGCCGAAGCAGATGGCGAACGGCACGGTGTCGATCACGAACATCGGTGTGTTCGGCATGGACACCGGGACCCCGATCCTCAACCCGGGCGAGGTCGCGATCGTCGCCATGGGCACGATCAAGCCGAAGCCGTGGGTCGTCGACGGCGAGGTCCGCTCGCGCATGGTGACGACCATCGGTGCCTCGTTCGACCACCGGGTCGTCGACGGTGACGTGGCGTCCCGCTTCGTGCACGACGTCGCCTCGGTGCTCGAGGAACCGGCACTCCTGCTCGACTAGCGCTTCGGCCTGCTGCCGGTCTCCTGCGGGCTTCCGCAAACGTCGCGTGGTGTTCACACGGATGTCGGGGGTCGGCGGCATGATCGGTGCATGGTCCACCAGCTCCTGACCCCCTCGCAGGAGATCCGAACGGATCGCCTCCTGCTCACGCCGCTGACCCCGGCCGACATCGACGACGTGCACGCGCTCTTCTCGGACGCCCGCACGTGGCAGCACCTGCCCACCGGCCGGCACGTGGCGCGGAGCTCGAGCGTGGACATGGTGCAGCGCAAGATCGGCGGTCGTGCACGCCACGGCCTCGGGTCCTGGGCGGTCCGCAGCGCCTCCGACCACGCCTTCGTCGGTGTGGGCGGGGTCGACATGACCGCCGGTGGGGTCTGGAACCTCGGCTACCGTCTGGCACCCGCGGCGTGGGGGCAGGGCTTCGCGTCCGAGATCGCCTTCGCTGCCGCCCGTGCCGCCGCCGACACCGCTCCGGACGTCCCGGTGACCGGCCGCGTGCTCACGAACAACCCTGCTTCTGCAGCCGTGCTGCGTCGTGCCGGGCTGTCGCTGGTGTGGCAGGGGGCTCCCGCAGCGCAGAACCGTGCGGCCGCCGGGGTCGAGGGGCAGGTCTGGACCGATCGGCTGCTCTCCGACGAGCAGTTCGCCTGGCTCGTCGCCAACGCCTGAGCACCGACTCCGTCCCTTCGTCACCGCGCACGTTGGTCTTCCCGGCCTGACTCGCTACTGTGATGGGCACTGGTCATGTCCGCGCATGACCACCGCCCAGGACCAGCAACGGAGCACGAGGGACGCATGACGAGCCGCATCACCGAGGGTGCCGAACCGAAGCACCAGCAGCTGCGGCGCATCCTGCTCGACCTCGTCACGACCCGCCTGGCTCCCGGTGCCGCGATCCCGTCCGAACGCCAGCTCATCGCCGAGTACGGCGTCTCCCGGATCACCGTGCGCGAAGCCCTCGGACAGCTGGTGAACGAGGGGTACCTGGAGCGCGTCCGCGGCAAGGGCACCTTCGTCGCGCACCGGCCCGTGCAGTCGACGCTGCACCTCGCCTCGTTCACCGAGGAGATGCGGGCGATGGGGCACGAGCCGACCACCGTGGTGCTCGTGCGCGAGGAACGCGTGCCGCCGGCCGACACCGCCGCGGCCCTGCGGATCGATCAGGACGTGCCGGCCTTCCACGTGAAGCGCCTGCGGATGGCCGACGGCGCCCCGGTCTCGATCGACGACGCCTGGCTCGTGGCCGACGCCTTCCCGGGCCTGCTCGACCACGACCTGGCCGGGTCGGTGTACTCGATCATCGCCACGGAGTACGGCACCCCGATCGACCGCGCGCAGCAGACCGTCGCGGCGAACCCGGCGGCCGACGACGTCGCGACCCTGCTCGGCACGAAGACCGGAGCACCGGTGCTCGAGTTCGACCGGGTGTCGTACGCGGGGGAGCGACCCGTGGAGCACACCCGCAGCTGGTACCGATCGGACCGCTACCGCGTGCAGATGGAGGTCACCGCGACCCCCGCGGTCGCGTAGTCCGTCCAGCAACGCGAAAGCGACCGTGTGCCGCGGGTGGTCCGCAGCACACGGTCGCTCTCGACGAGGAAGAACCCCTAGACCTCGAAGAGGGTGTCGCCGTCGAGCACCGTGGTGCCGACGGTCCCCTGGTCGACGCTGTCCGCCGTCGAACCGAGCACCACGACCGGGCAGATCGGCGAGTACCCGGCTGCTGAGATCACCGAGGGGGTGAACCGGACGACGGGGTCACCGGCGGTGACGGTGTCGCCCTCGGTCGCGAGGAGCTCGAAGCCCTCGCCGGAGAGCTTCACGGTGTCGATGCCGACGTGCACCAGGACGTCGGTGCCAGCGGCGCCCTGCAGGGCGAACGCGTGCGGGTGCAGCTTCACGATGGTGCCGTCGACCGGGGCCACCGCGGTGACCGCGCCCTCGACGCCCGTGGGGTCGACCGCGACGCCGGCACCGACGAGCTGCCCGGCGAACACCGGGTCGGGCACGTCGGCGAGGGCGACGACCGGGCCGGCGAACGGGGTGCGGACGACGGTCACAGTTCGTCCTGGATGTCCTGGGCGAGGTTGTCGGCGACCGTGCCGACGATGACCTGCCAGCCGGTGCCGCCGCCGATGACCGCCTGGGCCCCGGCTGCCTGCAGGGCGGCCTTGTCGACCAGGTCCCCGTCCTCGACCTCGACACGGAGGCGCGTGATGCAGCCCTCGACCTCTTCGATGTTCTCGGCACCGCCGAGTGCGGCGATGATGTCGGCTGCCTTGATGTCGGCCATCGTTTCCTCCTCGTTAAGGGTTTGCGTCGCAGGTTGACACCGGACCGCTCGCGGATCAGACTACGGAACTGGTCATGACCGGACAGGACCGGACCTGGCGACACCGCCGAGGTTACCTGCGCTGGCTGCACGACTCAACTCACCCCGACAGCTCCACCCAATGACGAGAGGACCTCCGATGAGCGCCACCACTGCCACGGATGTGCCGGAGAAGAAGAAGCCGAAGAAGCAGTCACGGCTGTTCGCACAGGCCCAGCGCCTCGGACGGAGCCTGCTCCTGCCGATCGCGGTCATGCCTGCAGCGGGCATCCTGCTCCGCATCGGCCAGCCCGACCTCCTCGGGGCGATCCCCGGCTTCGGCCAGTGGGCCGGAGTCATCTCGGCGGCGGGAAACGGTGTCTTCAACTGGCTGCCGCTGCTCTTCGCGGTGGGCATCGCGATCGGCTGGGCGAAGAAGTCCGACGGCACCACCGCGCTCGCGGCGGTCGTCGGCTACATGGTCATGTTCGAGGTCTGGAAGGTGATGTCGCCGATCGTCCTCGACGGTGTGAAGGACGCCAACGGCGACCAGGCGATGATCAACTTCGGGGTGCTCGGCGGCATCGTGATGGGGCTCGTCTCCGCGGTCATGTGGGAGAAGTTCCACCGCACGAAGATGCCCGACTTCCTCGGGTTCTTCTCGGGCCGTCGCCTCGTCCCCATCCTCACCGCGGTCGCGGGTCTCGTCATCGCCGTCGCGATGTCGTTCGTGTACCGCTACTTCGACATCGCGCTGACCGCGGCGGGTACAGCCGTGGCCGACAACGCCGTGATCGGTGGCGGCATCTTCGGCTTCGTGAACCGCATGCTCATCCCGATCGGGCTGCACCAGCTGCTCAACTTCTTCCCGTGGTTCCAGCTCGGCAGCTTCACCGGCGCGGACGGCGTGATCTACCACGGCGACATCGCACGCTTCCTCAACGGCGACCCGACCGCCGGCATCTTCCAGACCGGCTTCTTCCCGATCATGATGTTCGCACTGCCCGCCGGTGCCCTCGCGATCTGGCGCAACGCCAAGCCGCAGAACCGCAAGCTCGTCGGCGGCATCATGATCTCCGCCGCGCTGACCTCGTTCGTCACGGGCATCACCGAGCCGCTCGAGTACTCGTTCATGTTCGTGGCGTTCCCGCTGTACGTCATCCACGCGGTGCTCACGGGTACCTCGCTGGCCCTGGTGAACGCCCTCGGGATCCACGACGGGTTCTCGTTCTCGGCCGGTGCGATCGACTACGTGCTGAACTTCGGCAAGGCGGACGGGGCGATCTGGCTCATCCCGATCGGCCTCGGCTACGCGGTCGTCTACTACTTCCTGTTCAGTTTCGTGATCAAGAAGTGGAACCTCCGCACCCCCGGGCGTGAAGAGGACACGATCGCCGAGAACACGATCGACGCGGCCACCAAGCCGTAGACGCGCGTTCCGACGGACGGGAGGCCCGGTGCTAGCTGGCACCGGGCCTCCCGTCCGTCTCCTGGTCGCGCTGAGAGCCCTCATAGCGGTTTTGACAATCGTTATCAGTAGGCGTTAGCGTCGTGCCATGCACAACCGCCTCCTCGCCCTCCCGCTCGTCGCCGGCGCCGCCGCGCTCGCCCTGACCGGGTGCGCCACCTCGTCCGCCTCGGGGGAGGCCAGCGGTGACGGCACGGTCAACGTCGTCGCCTCCACCAACGTCTACGGCTCGATCGTCAAGACGATCGGTGGCGACGCCGTCACCGTGACGAGCATCCTGAGCGACCCGTCGCAGGACCCGCACTCGTTCGAGTCGAGCGCCCGCACCCAGCTCTCCGTTTCCAAGGCCGACCTGCTCATCGAGAACGGTGGCGGGTACGACGACTTCATGACGACGCTCGCGAACGCCTCGGACACCAAGGCCGACACGATCAACGTCGTGAAGCTCTCCGGCCTCGACAAGGGCGGCAGTGCCGAGTTCAACGAGCACGTCTTCTACAGCTACCCGACGATGGTGAAGCTGGTCGAGGCGGTCACGAAGGACCTCAGCGCGCTCGACGAGAGCGGCAAGGACGCCTTCGAGAAGAACGCCGCCACGCTCACCACCAAGCTCGAGGACCTCGAGGCCCAGACCGACGCCGTCAAGAAGCAGGACTCCGGCGACAAGGTGGCGTACACCGAGCCGGTGCCGGGGTACCTGTTCGACGCGATGGGGCTCGAGAACGAGACCCCGCCGGACTTCTCCGAGGCCATCGAGGAAGGCGACGACGTCCCGCCGGCGGCCCTCCGCGACACCCTCGCGCTGTTCACCGGCAAGCGCGTGCAGCTGCTCGCCTACAACAACCAGGCGTCGAGCCCCGAGACCGAACAGGTCCAGAAGGCGGCCGAGCAGAACGACATCCCCGTCGTCGGTGTCACGGAGACGCTCCCCAAGGGGCAGGATTACGTCTCGTGGCAGCAGGCGAACATCGACGCGGTGAAGGCAGCGCTCCAGAAGTGACGACCTCGACCGCAGCAGCGGCGACCCACGGCCCGGCGACCACCACGGTGGACGACCGGGCTGCGGCTCGTCCGGTCCTCGCGCTCCGCGACGCCGGGTTGTCCTACGGCGCCCGGAAGCTCTGGGCAGGCCTCGACCTCGACCTCGCGCCGGGGGAGTTCGTCGCGGTCCTCGGTCCGAACGGCGCCGGCAAGACCTCACTGCTCCGCACCGTCCTCGGGCAGCAGCGGCTGACGAGCGGCACGATGTCGTTCCTCGGGCAGCCGGTGCACCGCGGCCACCGGAAGATCGGCTACATCCCGCAGCAGCGTCTGATGGAGGCGGGGACGCCCCTGCGCGCGCGGGACATGATCGCCCAGGGCGTGACCGGGCACCGGTGGGGCATCCGACGTGCGTCGAAGGCCGATCGGATGCGCATCGACCGGGTCCTCGACGAGGTCGGCGCCACCGCCTTCGCGGACGCCCCCGTCGCCGAGCTCTCCGGCGGCGAACAGCAGCGCACCCGCGTCGGGCAGGCCATCGCCGCCGACCCCGCCCTGCTGCTGTGCGACGAACCCCTGATCTCGCTCGACCTGCGGCACCAGCGCGGGATCACCGAGCTCATCGACCGCGAGCGCCGGCAGCGCGAGGCCGCCGTGCTCTTCGTGACGCACGACGTGAACCCGATCCTCGACGTCGTCGACCGCGTGCTCTACATCGCCGGGGGTCGGTTCCGGATCGGTTCCCCGGACGAGGTCCTGCGCGCCGACGTCCTGAGCGACCTGTACGGCACGCCCGTCGACGTCGTCCGCACCATGGGACGCATCGTCATCGTCGGGGCGAACGAGGCCCACGAGCACCACCCGGGCGAGGTCGACCCGCACGCCGACCAGCCGGACGAAGGGCGGATCTGATGGACGTGCTGTCGACCGTCTTCTCGTTCCAGGACTACGGCCAGCTCCTCGTGCTGGTGCAGAACTCGATCTGGGCCGGCGCGGTGCTCGGCATCGTCGGCGGGCTCATCGGCCCGTTCGTCGTCGCCCGGAACATGCCCTTCGCCGTGCACGGCATCTCGGAGCTCTCGTTCGCCGGGGCCAGTGCCTCGCTGCTGCTCGGGGTGAACGTCGTCTCCGGCTCACTCGTCGGGTCGGTCATCGCCGCCCTGCTCATCGGCGTCCTCGGGTCGCGTGCCCGGGAACGCAACTCGATCATCGCCGTCCTCATGCCGTTCGGGCTCGGGCTCGGCATCCTCTGCCTGGCGCTCTACAAGGGCCGGGCCGCCAACAAGTTCGGGTTGCTCACCGGGCAGATCGTCTCGGTCGACAACCCGCAGCTGACGTTCCTGATCGTGGTCGCCGCGATCGTCGTGGCGACGCTGCTCGTCATCTGGCGCCCGCTGATGTTCGCCTCGGTCGACCCCGACGTGGCTGCGGCCGCGGGCATCCCGGTGCGCACCCTCGCGATCGTGTTCATGCTCGTGCTCGGACTGGCCACCGCCGTGTCGGTGCAGATCGTCGGTGCGTTGCTCGTGCTGTCCCTGCTCGTCACCCCGGCGGCCGCGGCCCTGCGCCTCAGCTCGCACCCGGTCGTCGTGCCGGTGCTGTCGACGGTGTTCGCGGTGACGTCGGTCGTCGGTGGCATCCTGCTCGCACTGGGCGGCGGCCTGCCGATCAGCCCGTACGTGACGACGATCTCGTTCGCGATCTGGGTGGTCTGCCGGATCATCGGGTCGCGACGCGACAGGCGGGGACGCAACCGCGTTGCCGGCCGGAACCAGCGTGGCGGGGGCGAGCCGGGCCTCCAGGCAGGGACGACGTCGACAGCCGGTCGGAAGGAAGAGGTGTCAGCATGAACGCCGTGCAGAAGACCAAGCGGAACACGTGGCAGCGCGAAGCGGTGCGCGGTGCCCTCGACTCCACCGAGGGGTTCGTCAGCGCGCAGGCGCTGCACCAGCACCTGCGGGACGAGGGCTCGACCATCGGACTGGCCACGGTCTACCGGGCACTCGCCGACCTGGCCACCGAGGGCGACGCCGACTCGCTGCAGCAGGACGGCGAATCGCTGTACCGCGCGTGCACGACGGACGCGCACCACCACCACCTGATCTGCCGGAACTGCGGCCGGACCGTCGAGATCGAAGCGGACCCGGTGGAGCAGTGGGCGCAGGACGTCGCCGCCGCCAACGGGTTCACCAACGCCAGCCACGTCGTCGACATCTTCGGCGAGTGCGCCGTCTGCACGGCAGCCCGAGCGACCGCCGCCACCGACGAGTAACCTGCCCCGCATGCACGTCATCCTGGTCCCCGGGTTCTGGCTCGACGCGAGCGCGTGGGACGACGTCGCCCCGGTGCTCCGCGAGGCCGGGCACTCGGTGCAGGCGGTCACGCGCGACGGCGACACGCTCGACGAGCAGGTCGCCGCGTTGGTCGCGATCCTGGACGACGTCGCGTCCGCCGACGAGCCGGTCGTGCTGGCCGGACACTCGGGTGCCGGGCCGATCGCGTACATGGCCGCCGACCAGCGCCCGTCGCTCGTCGCGCACCTGCTCTACGTCGACACGTTCCCGGGGCCCGAGGGCGGGTGCGTCAACGACGAGCTGCCCGTGGTCGACGGGGTCGTACCGCTGCCGTCGTGGGACATCTGGGAACCCGCCACCGTCCGGGGCATGACGCCCGAGGTCCGGCAGGACGTCGAGCACCGGGCGATCCCCGAGCCGGCCTCGGTGCCGTCGGACCGGTTCCACTACGCCGACCCCGCACGGCACACGATCCCCGCGACGATCATCACCTGCGAGATCCCCGCCGCCGAGCTGCTGGCGATGGTGGCGGACCACCAGGCCTGGGCGGCCGAGCTCGTCGCGACCGAGGAACTCTCCATCGTCGGGCTCGAGACCGGCCACTGGCCGATGTTCACGGCGCCGCAGCAGCTCGGTGAGCTGATGGTGCAGGCGCTCGCGCCCAAGCCGACGCAGGCGCCGTAGGCGGCGCATCCGACGAGTTCGTCGCGCACTCGAACGCCGTGGGGGCGACCACGCGGGTGCGTGAGCGGTCCGGTCCGAGCGCCACGCGCCTCCAGGCCTGGAGGCGCGGCTTGCGACACGCCCGGTCCTCGCGTAACGTGGACCCCTGGTTCTCCGCGTGCGCGCGGCGGACCCGTTGTTCCAAGCCCTCCGACCGTCGCGAACGCCGCGGTCGCGCGGTGTCCGGCTCTCCTTCGACAGGGGATGCGGACCTGGGCGGTGCACACAACCCCCTCGCACGGTCACCCCGGTGGCAGTGCGCGTGTGCACCAGGCAAGTGAACTTGGGTGCGGCCGTCCGGTCGCACGGTACTCAGGAGGAAACCATGGCAGCAGTGTGCCAGGTGACCGGCGCCGTTCCCGGCTTCGGTCACAACATCTCGCACTCGCACCGCCGGACGAAGCGTCGCTTCGACCCGAACGTGCAGAAGAAGACGTACTACGTGCCCTCGCTTCGTCGTAACGTCACGCTCACGCTCAGCGCGAAGGGCATCAAGGTGATCGACGCACGTGGCATCGAGTCCGTCGTCAAGGATCTCCTCGCCCGTGGGGAGAAGATCTGATGGCGAAAAAGGGTCAGGACATCCGTCCGATCATCAAGCTCCGCTCGACGGCGGGCACCGGGTTCACCTACGTGACCAAGAAGAACCGTCGGAACAACCCCGACCGACTCGTGCTGAAGAAGTACGACCCGGTGATCCGCAAGCACGTCGACTTCCGTGAGGAGCGCTAAGCATGGCGAAGAAGAGCAAGATCGCGAAGAACAACCAGCGTGCCGTCATCATCGCGCGCTACGCCGAGCGTCGTCTCGAGCTGAAGAAGGCCCTCGTGGACCCGAACGGCACCGACGAGTCGCGTGAGGCCGCCCGCGTGGGCCTGCAGAAGCTGCCCCGCGACGCATCGCCCATCCGGTACCGCAACCGTGACGCCATCGACGGCCGCCCCCGTGGCCACCTCGGTGAGTTCGGCATCAGCCGTGTCCGCTTCCGTGACATGGCCCACCGCGGCGAGCTCCCCGGCATCACGAAGAGCTCCTGGTAAGCACTCGCAGTACGCGACGCCCCGTCACCTCCTGGTGGCGGGGCGTTCGCTGTGTACGGGGTACACGCGAGCCGTCATTCGTCACATCTGCCCCTCCAGCACCCCCTCGGAGCCCCGACAACCCCGGAAATCCGGGCGAGTCGGCGGTTTTCACCCCCGGCGGCTGGTAGGTTCAACTCCGGTTCCGCCGGGCCCTCGGCCCACTGGCACCGTGGCACGGGGCAACCGCTCCGGGCGCCGGACGACACGTGCGTCCGACCGATACTGCAAGAAGTCCGAGGAGGACATCCATGGCTGACAAGTCACTGAACCGCACCGAGCTCGTCGCTGCCGTCGCCGCTGAGTCCGGCCAGAGCCAGGCCACCGTCAACGGCGTCGTCGACGCGCTCTTCAGCGTCGTCTCGTCGTCCGTCGCCGACGGCACGAAGGTCACGATCCCGGGTTGGATCGCCTTCGAGAAGACGCACCGCGCCGCCCGCACCGGCCGCAACCCGCAGACGGGTGACGCCATCGAGATCGCCGCGAGCGACTCGGTCAAGGTCAGCGCCGGCTCGAAGCTCAAGGCTGCGGTCAAGTAAGACTGTTCCGCGCATCGGGAGGGACGGCTTCGGCCGTCCCTTTCGTCGTTCCCGGGCGCGTGCGGGGACGTGTGCTCGGTCGGGCGCGCGTGCGTGCGCCCGGTGTGCATGTCCTGCCTGGAGGCCCGTGCCGGTTTGCACAGATCGGCCCGCCCCGTCCGTCGGCCGGGTGGGCACCGCCTAGGCTTGACGGGTGAATCGGATCGCGCGCATCGCCGGTCCCGCCGTGCTCCTGCTCGTCGGGTTCGTGGCGCTGCTCACGGCACTCGTCATCGGTGGGGGCGCGAACCCCGCACTCATCGCCGACCCGGGGCCCGTCGTCCGCTTCGGGCTGCCGATCGCCCGGCTCGTCGTCGACCTGTCCGCGGCCACCACGATCGGTGGGCTCGCGCTGGCGACCATCGGCCTCTCGCGCTCCGGCCCCGAGTGGAACCGCGCGATCGACGTCGCCGCCGGGGCCAGTGGCGTCTGGACGGTCGCGTCGGCCGTCGCCACGTTCTGCACGTTCCTCAGCGTCGCCGGTTCGCGCATCAGCATCGACGAGCAGTTCGGGCAGTCGATGGGGGTCTTCCTCACCGGCACCGAGCTCGGGCTGGCCTGGCTCGTGACCGTCCTCGTCGCCGCGGCCGTCACGGTGCTCTGCTTCGCCGTCCGTTCGCGGGGCATGGTCGCCCTGACCGCCGGCGTCTCGATGATCGGCCTCATCCCGCTCGCGCAGCAGGGCCACGCCGCCGGCACCGCGAGCCACGACGCCGCCGTGACGGCACTGGGGCTGCACCTGGTCGGTGCGGCGCTGTGGGTCGGTGGGCTCGTCATGCTCGTGCTGCTGCGCGGGGTGCTGCCCGGCGACCGGCTGGCCGCGGTCGTGGCCCGGTACTCGAGCATCGCCCTCGGCTGCTTCGTGCTCGTCGCCGTCTCGGGCACCGCGTCGGCGCAGATCCGCGTCGGGGCGCTGTCGAACCTGTTCACCCCGTACGGCACGCTCGTCCTGGTGAAGATCGGTGCGATCGTCGCCATCGGGGTCCTCGGCGCGGTGCAGCGTCGTCGGGCCATCCGTGCGCTGACCACCTCGCCCGATCGGCAGCGGCCCTTCTGGACCCTCATCGTCGTCGAACTCGCGGTGATGGGTGTGGCGTCGGGGTTCGCCGCGGCACTCGGTCGGACCGCCACCCCGGTCGACCAGATCGCCCTGAGCAAGACCACCGACCCGAGCCCCGCGGAGCTCCTGACCGACGACCTGCTGCCGCACGCGCCCGGTGCGTGGGGCTGGCTGACCCAGTGGAACATCGACCTGTTCTGGCTGATGGCCGCCGTCCTGCTCGCTGCGACCTACGTGGCCGGCGTCGTGCGACTGCGGCGGAGCGGCGTGCGGTGGCCGGCGCGTCGCTCGATCGCCGCGGCCCTGGCGGTCGTGTCCCTGGTGGTCGCGACCTCGGGCTCGCTGCACCAGTACGACCGGTTCCTCGTCTCGGCGAACGTCGGTGCCCACGTGCTGCTCGGCCTGGTGGTCCCCGCCCTGGTGTGGGCGGCGGCACCCGTCGCCCTGATCCGCGCCGCCGTGCACCCCCGGAACGACGACAGCACGGGTGTGCGTGAGTGGACCGACGTCATCGTCGAGCACCCCTCCGTGCGGTACCTGGCGCAGCCGTTCCCCGCGTTCCTGCTCGCGGCGGGCCTGTGGTGGGCCTTCTTCGCCACCGACGCTGTCCGGTGGTCGGTGAGCGACCCCACCGGCCGCACCGTCAGCGACGCCGTGTTCCTGCTGGTCGGGCTGCTGGCCGTCCCGACGCTCTGCACACCGATCCCCGCCGGGCACCGTCGTCCGACCACGGCTGCCGTGGCCGTCCGGATCGTCGGGGCCGTGGTGATCGCGGCGGGCACGGTCTCGCTCGGCATCGCGATGCGGGGGCCGCTCGGGCTGCTGCAGGCCTCGTGGTTCGGCGCGATGGGCCGGACGTGGGGGCCGGACCCGCTCGTCGACCAGGCCAGGGCCGGCCTGGTGCTGATCGTCGCCGGCGTGCTGCTCCTGGTGACCGTGGTCGTGGTGGTGCTCGTGCGGCTGCGGCGTGACGGCGGAGACCCGGTCGACGTCGTCGACGCAGCTGCTGCCGGCGACGCAGCTGTGGCCGGTCCGACCGCCGCCGCCGAGCCCGCGGCCCGGGTTGCCCGGGACGACCAGGACGACCTGGACTTCGACGACGGCAGTGACGACCTCGAACCCTCGCCCGGGGCGGACGCCCGATGAGCATCGAGCTGAGCGACGAACAGCGCGCCGTCTTCGAGTACATCGAGCACACCCGTGACCATGTGTTCATCACCGGCCGGGCCGGCACGGGCAAGTCCACGCTGCTCAACCACCTGTCGTGGAACACCGAGAAGCAGGTCGTCATCTGCGCCCCGACGGGAGTCGCTGCGCTCAACGTCGGCGGCCAGACGATCCACTCCCTGTTCCGGCTGCCGATCGGGCTCATCGCCGACGCCGAGCTGCGGCAGGGCCCGGACACCCGCAAGCTCCTCAACACGATCGACACCCTGGTCATCGACGAGGTCTCGATGGTCAACGCCGACCTGCTCGACGGCATGGACCGCTCGCTCCGCAAGGCCCGCGGTCGGCAGTTCGAGGCGTTCGGCGGCGTGCAGGTCGTGATGTTCGGCGACCCGTACCAGCTGCCCCCGGTGCCCGGCGACGCCGACGAGCGCGCCTACTTCACCGACCACTACCGGTCGATGTGGTTCTTCGACGCCAAGGTGTGGCTCGAGGCCGAGCTCAACATCATCGAGCTCGCCACGGTGCACCGGCAGCGCGATGACGCCTTCGCCGCGATGCTCACCGCCGTCCGACACGGCCGGGTCACCGCGGACATCGCCGAGCAGCTCAACACCGCCGGGGCACGTCCGGCTCCGGACGACGCCATCACCCTGGCGACCCGCAACGACACGGTCGCCCGGATCAACAAGGCGGCCCTCGAACGGCTGCCCGGCAAGGTGAAGACCGCCAAGGCCGACGTGAATGGCGACTTCGGCGGACGCAACTTCCCGGCCGACGAAGCCCTCGAGCTGAAGCCCGGTGCGCACGTGATGTTCCTGCGCAACGACGCCGACCAGCGCTGGGTGAACGGCACCCTGGGCATCGTCACGGCCATCCGCGACACCGTGTGGGTCGACGTCGACGGTGAGTCGTTCGAGGTCCAGCCGTCGGTGTGGGAGAAGTTCAAGTACTCGTACGACGCGGACAAGAAGGAACTCAAGAAGGACACCGTCGGGGAGTTCCAGCAGTTCCCGCTCCGACTGGCCTGGGCCGTGACCATCCACAAGTCGCAGGGCAGCACCTACGACCGGGCCGTGGTCGACCTCGGCAACCGGGTGTTCAGCGCGGGCCAGACGTACGTGGCGCTGTCGCGGCTGACCTCGCTCGAGGGGTTGTTCCTCACCCGCCCGCTCCGGCCGCAGGACATCATCGTGGACCTGGACGTCCGACGCTTCATGTCCGAGGCACCCCGCATCGTCGCCACCGAGCTCGAGGCCCCGAAGAAGCAGCCCGACGCCGAGCCTGACGCCGACTGACGCGTCCGACCTGCGGCTGTCCCCACGCCGCCGTCCGAGCGGGTTCCGTCCGTTCCGCGCGGCGCGGTTGAGCGGTCACGACTCCCCGTCGGCCCGGCCTCGAGCGGTCACGACCTGTCGCTCCGACGCGCCCCAGTCGACGATTCGTGACCGGCCGGCGGACCTGAGCGGGGAGTCGTGACCGGACGACACACCCGCCGCCCGACTCCGCGCACACGACGACGCCCGCCTGCCGGAGCGGCAGACGGGCGTCGGGAGTGCGGTCGAGCGGGTGCGTCAGGCGCGCGCCGCTCGCAGCGCGCGGAGGTTCTCCTTGTCGGCACCGAGCGCGGTGAGCAGCAGGAGCACACCGACGACGGCGTGGAACACGTTGTCCGTGGTGTTGAGCGCGAAGACGTTGGCCGAGGTGTCGACGAAGACGAAGCCGTACACCGCGAAGACGACGAGCAGGACCCCGACGAGCAGGTTGCCGTTGCGCGATCCGACGGTGTTGCCGAGGCCGGTGATGAGCAGCACTGCGGCGAGCAGCACCCACACCAGGCAGAGCGCCGGGTTCACGCCGAACGCGTTCCACAGCATGCCGCCCTGGCGGTTGAAGAAGCCCGGGTCGCCGTCGGCGGCGAAGAAGAAGCCCAGGACGCCCCAGAGTGCGAGGACGCTGCCGGCCGTGAGTGCGAGACCCCGGTTCGGCGAGGCGATGATGCCCGGTTCCTTGATGGCCACTTCGGTTTCCTCCTCGTACACTGCCGACGCGACGTGCGTCGGTCCCGCGTGGTGCGACGGCCCGGCGGGGATCACGGATCCCCTCGTATCAGCGCGCAGTGCACGGCCGACGGGGGTGCGGTTCCCAGCCTCCGGCCGGTGCTCCAACGGTATCGTGTCGGACCCCGACCGACCCAATCGCAGCGCCGCCGCCAGTCGTGCGACGAGCCCGACGACGACCACCCCGAGGAGGACCAGCCCGGTGACCTTGACACCCGAGCGCAGTGCATCCGAGTCGCGCGGACCGTGGGTCTCGCGGCGGGGGCGGTGGGCTGCGCTGGCGGCTCTGGGGTTCGTGATCGTGCCTCTCGTCTACGGGGTCGCGGTGCTGACCCCGGTCGGTCAGAAAGCGGAGGACGCCGCGCTCGGCGGGGTCCGGGAGTCCGACCTGTTCAGTTCGGACACTGCGCTCAACGTCATCTCGGTGCCGGTGATCCTGTTGCTCGTCGTCGTGATCGTCGCCGTGGCGTTCGCCAGACGGCGGCTCTCGGTGGGACTCGGTGCGGGGGTCGTGGTGCTCGCGTCGGCGGCCACCTCGACGCTCGTCAAGCGTATCGCCGTGCGCCCTGAGATCGCTCAGTCGACGACGCCGAACTCGTTCCCGTCCGGGCACGCGACGATCGCGCTGGCGGCGCTGTTCGCGGTCCTGATGGTCACGCCTCGTCGGTTCCGCCCGCTGGTGACCATCGTCGGCGCCGGGTACGCGGTCTTCGTGGCGAACCAGACCGTGGTCTACGGCTGGCATCGGGTCAGCGACATCATCGGTGCCTGCGCGATCGCGATGTTCTGGCTCGGGATCGTCCGCGCGGTCGGGCCCCGGGTCGACCGCGGGCTCCGGGGCGACCGTGACGGTCGGCGGGGGCCGCGGCGGGTGGTGAGCGTCGTGCTCCTCGTCGCGACCGGGGTCACGCTGGCGATCGGTGTCGCGGCGCTCGTGGTCGGCCTGACCGGCGGCGGCGCGCACGACCACGCTGCGATCCTGGTTGCGGGACGGCTGGCGTCCAGTGCGAGCGTCCTGGCGGTCGTGACGATCGTGTGGTTCCTCGACGGGATGCACAACGCCGCGCGCACCGACCCGGCCGCGCTGCCGGCCGCCGGCTGACACGGCCACGCTGCCGGCCGCCGGCTGACCCAGCCACGCTGCAAGCCGTCGGCTGACCCGGGAGCCGACTCGGGCCTCCAGGCTGCTTGTCCGACGGGCGTGAGCCTGGCGGGAATGCCACGCCGTGCGCTACGTTGTACCGAGCAAGTCGATGCAAACGCATCGAAATCGCGAAAGGCGGCGCATCATGCAGTTCGGCATCTTCACGGTCAGTGACGTCACGACCGACCCCACGACCGGCATCACGCCGGACGACACCCAGCGCGTCCGCGACATCCTGACGATCGCCGAGCACGCCGACCAGGCCGGGCTCGACGTCTTCGCGACCGGGGAGCACCACAACCCGCCGTTCGTGGCCTCGTCGCCGACCACGCTGCTCGCCTACCTGGCGGCGAAGACGAAGGACATCACCCTGTCCACGTCGACGACCCTGATCACCACCAACGACCCGGTGCGCATCGCCGAGGAGTACGCGATGCTCCAGGTCGTCTCCGACGGCCGCATGGACCTGATGATGGGCCGCGGCAACACCGGCCCCGTCTACCCGTGGTTCGGGCAGGACATCCGCCAGGGCGTCAACCTGGCGATCGAGAACTACGCACTGGTCCGCCAGCTGTGGGAGAACGACGTCGTCAACTGGCAGGGCAAGTTCCGCACGCCGCTGCAGGGCTTCACCTCGACCCCGCGTCCGCTCGACGGTGTCCCGCCGTTCGTCTGGCACGGCTCGATCCGCACGCCGGAGATCGCCGAACAGGCCGCGTACTACGGTGACGGCTTCTTCCACAACAACATCTTCTGGCCGATCCAGCACACCGAGCAGATGGTCGGCCTGTACCGCCAGCGCTTCGAGCACTACGGGCACGGCCGCGCCGACCAGGCGATCGTCGGGCTCGGCGGGCAGTTCTTCGCGCGGAAGAACTCGCAGGACGCGATCAACGAGTTCCGGCCCTACTTCGACAACGCCCCGGTCTACGGTCACGGCCCCTCGATGGAGGACTTCACCGCCCAGACCCCGCTCACCGTCGGTTCGCCGCAGCAGGTCATCGACCGGTACGCGGCGATGAAGGACCACGTCGGCCACTACCAGCGCCAGCTGTTCCTCATCGACCACGCCGGTCTGCCGCTCAAGACGGTGCTCGAGCAGATCGACATCCTGGCGACGGACATCGTGCCGGAGCTGCGCAAGCTGAACGACGAGGGTCGCCCCGCCGACGTCCCGTCGGACCCGCCGTCGCACGCTGCACGTGCCGCTGCCGCGATGGCGGCCGGCACGGTCGGCAGCGACCACGTCGCCGCCGAGGACGAGTGGACGGGCGCGTCCGTCTGACGCTCCCAGTGCTCGCATCGTGAGCAGCAATGGTCGGGTCCCGCGAGGTGACCCGACCATTGCTGCTCACCATGCGCGGTGGGCGCGGCCCCGAGCGGACGGGAGGTGGGCCCCATCCGCCGGTTCCGGCGTGACGCGCCAGCGGGACGACGGCCGTGCCGGGAGGGACGGTGCCAGCTGGCACCGGGCCTCCCGTCCGCTCGGCGCGTGTTCTCGGACCGCACTCGCCCCACGGGGTCAGCGACACCTCACGGGGTCGCTGGTGCGTGAGCTGTCGCTCAGCGCGTGAGTTCGGCGGCGGGCTCCGCGGCGGGGCGGGCCGGCACCAGCTTGAGGCCCACGACGCACCCGACGATGCCGGCGATGAACAGCAGGCGCAGGACGGTGACGGGCTCCGCGCCGGTGGCCATGCCCCACAGCACCGTGAGCGCGGCGCCGGTACCGGTCCACACCGCGTAGGCCGTGCTGATCGGGATGTGCTTGAGGACGTAGCCGAAGGCGACCAGGCTGATCACGATCGTGACGGCGAACACGATCGTCGGTCGGAGCTCGGTGAAGCCGTCGCTCTCGCCGAGGGCGGTCGCCCAGACGGTCTCGAGCGCGGCGCTGACGAACAGGACGATCCACGCCACGTCAGCTCACCACCTTGAGGCCGATGACGCACGCCACCAGGCCGAAGACCAGGGCGAGGCGGGCGAAGGACGCGGCCTCCTGTCGGCGGAGGATCGCGACGACCACGGTCAGGCTCGCCCCGATGCCGACCCACACGGCGTAGGCGGTACCGACCGGGATGCTCTTCATCGCGAACGCCAGCCCCACCATGCTCAGTGCCATCCCGGCGACGAACACGATCGTGGGGACGACCTTCTTGAAGCCGTTCGAGGCGCTGAGGGCGGTGGCCCAGACGGCCTCGAGCACGCCGCTGAGCACGAGGATTGCCCATGCCATGACGATGTCCTTTCCTGCTGGAGTCGTTCGTTCTCGTTGTCGTACGACTGTGCGACAACGACATCGACGGTAGCACGAGTTCGTACGACTGTGCGAGTATGGGGTCGTGGCCAGGAGCATGGACGTCGACGAACGGCGCCGCACCGTGTCCGAAGCGGCCTGCCGGGTCCTCGCCCGCGACGGCCTCGGAGCCCTGAGCGTGCGGAACGTCGCCGCCGAGGCGGGGCTGCCGCCGAGCACGGTCCGCTACACGTTCCCGACCCAGGCGAGCGTCCGCGAGCACACCATCACGCTCGTGTTCGACCGGATCCGCGAGCGCATCGATGCCATCCCGGCTGACCTCACGCCCGCCCGACGCGCCCGCCGGATCGTGCTCGAGCTGCTGCCCCTCGACGAGGAGCGGGTCATCGAGCTCGAGGTCTACCTGGCACTCGGCAACGCCGCGCTCACCGACGTCGCGCTCCGGCCGACGCTCGACCGTACCGTCGCGGCGATGCGGACGTGGTGCGAGGAGATCCTCCGGTTGCTCGGGGTGCCGTCGGACGACCGGGAGTACGAGGCCTGCCGTCTGCACGCGCTCCTGGACGGGCTCGCGATGCAGGTCGTCCGACTGGCTCCGGGGGAGTCTGGCGACTGGGCGATCGACGTGCTCGACCGACACCTGGACGGCGTCACCGAGGGCTGATCGCGTGCCCCCCTCGCACCGTGCGAGGGGGGGCGTGCGGGTCGTGCGAGGTTCCGTACTCGGTGGGAGGCTCGCGACCCCGCACCGAGTACAGAACCTCGCACCGAACGATTCACCGGCCGTCCCCTCGCACGGTGCGAGGGTGCGCGCGCAGCCCCGGGCAGGACGCGTCACCTATCCTGTCCCGGTGACGACGACCACGCGGCCGCCGCAGCGCACCCGGAGCCTCACCGGCCCCGGCCTGGTGCTGCTCGCCGTCGTCGTCCTGCTGGGGATCCGGCTGTTCTCCCCGAGCATCGGGTCGACCGGGCTGCCGGACGTCGTGCAGGACTTCCTCACGCTGGCGATCAGCGTCGTCGTCGAGTCCCTGCCGTTCGTGGTGCTCGGCATCGTGCTGTCGATCGTCGTCGAGGTCTGGGTGCCGGTCGGCGCGCTCGAGAAGGTCCTGCCGCAGAACGCCTTCGGCCGTCGCGCCGTGATCTCCCTGATCGGCATGCTGTTCCCGGTGTGCGAGTGCGGCAACGTCCCGCTCGCCCGAGGCCTGATGATGCGCGGGTTCACGCCGGCCGAGGCCGTCACGTTCCTCGTCGCGGCCCCGATCCTCAACCCGCTGGTCATCATCAGCACCGCGCAGGCGTTCGGCTGGTCCGGGTGGATCCTGCCGGTGCGCATCGTCGGCGGGTTCGTCATCGCGAACCTCGTCGGCTGGATCGTCGCCGCGCACCGCCGTCCGGCCGACCTGCTGCTCCCCGCCTTCGAGGCCCGGTGCCGTGCGGCCGTCGGAGCGCCCCGCGGCCTGCACCGTTGGCGCCAGAGCGCCGCGCAGTTCGGCGGCGAGACGGCGACGATGATGCCGGCGCTGTTCGTCGGTGCCGGCCTCGCCGCGGCGATCCAGGTCGCCGTGCCCCGCTCGACCCTGGTGGCCGTCGGCTCGAACCCGGTGCTGTCCGTCGCGGCGATGATGCTGCTGGCGATGACGGTGTCGCTCTGCTCGAACGTCGACGCCTTCTTCGCGCTGTCGTTCGCGTCGACGTTCCTGCCCGGGTCGATCACGGCCTTCCTGATCATCGGGCCGATCATCGACGTCAAGATGATCGCCCTGCTGCGCACGACGTTCCGGGTCCGCTTCCTGGTGCTGCTGTCCGTCGTGTGCGTCCTGTTCGCCGGAGCCGTCGGGTTGGTGATGAATGTCCTCGTCTGATGCACGCAGCAACGCGGCCGCGTACCTGGGTCTCGGGTCGGTGCTGGCCGCGGCGCTCTGCACGCTGTGGCTCGCGCTGGTCGGGCACCTCGACCTGTACATCAACCCGCGGTACTCGGTGTTCACGGTCGTGCTCGCCGCCGTCGGGGTGCCCGCGTCGATCGCCGGACTGGTGGCCACCGCCCGCGGGTACGGCCACACGCACGGCGACGAAGTCGACGAGCACCACGCCGACGATCACGCCGCCGCTGATGCCCACGGGCACGACGCCCACGAGCCGCGCCCCGGCCGCGGTCGCGCCGTCCGCCTCGCCCTCGGCGGAGCCGCCGCCGTCGTCACGATCGGCGTCACCGTCGCGATGCTCGTCCTGCCGCCGACGACCCTGTCCGCCCGCACCGCCCAGCAGCGGAGCGTGGACTCCGCGACCCTGTCCAACGCGACCGGTTCCGAGTCCGCGGTGCAGCTGCTCGGCAGCGAGGGTGTCGACACCTCGAAGTACGGCGTCAAGGACTGGGCCGCGCTGATCCGGCAGACCACCGACACCACGGCCCTCGTCGGCAAGCAGGTCGAACTGTCCGGCTTCGTGGTGCCGGGCGACGACGGGTCCTTCACCCTCACCCGCTTCGTGATCAGCTGCTGCGCCGTGGACGCGCAACCGGTCGGCCTCGGCGTCGTGACCGGCGACGGCGACGGCACCGGGACCGTCCCCGACGAGGGGCAGTGGGTCACCGTCCGCGGAGCCCTGGCCGCCAACCCGGACCAGTCCGCCGACGCCCGCATCGTCGTCAAGGCCGCGAAGATCACCGACATCGCGCAGCCCGAGGACCCGTATGAGTTCTGAGCGCCGCCGAGACCAGCGCCGCGGAGAACAGCGCCGCGAAGGCCACCGCCGCGAAGACCAGCGCCGCGAGCGGCGCCCCGTCGCACACCGCTTCCACCGCCGGTACGTCGCCGTCGTGGTGGTCCTCGCCGTGGTCGCCGCGCTCGCCGCGGTCGTCGGCTCGCAGCAGGGCCCGCGGCTCCGCGACGTGTCCTACGACGCGACCGGTCTCGTCACGCGTCCGGCCCAGCGGGTGATCCTGACGGCGAACCAGGCGCTGCAGAAGGTCGCCGCCGCCGATGTCCGGGTCAGCCCGGCCGCGGCGCACACCGTGACCTCGAGCGGCAACACGATCGCGGTCGAGTTCGCCGGACCCCTGGCCTACGACCGCGAGTACACCGTGACGGTCGCGGACGTCCGGGCACCCGGGCAGCGCGCCACGTCCGACCTGACGGCGGCGATCCGCACCGGCAGCACCGACGTGCTCGCACTCGTGCCGGGGCAGGCCGGGGCGAAGGACCGCATCGTCCGGCGCTCCCTCGATGCGGGCGGCGCCACCACGGTCTACGAGGGCACCGCGATCTCCGAGTACGCCCGGCTCGGCCGTTCCCTGGTGGTCGTGAGCGGCACGGACGCCAGCTCGTCCGTCGACATCGTGGCGCTGAGCGGTGGTGTGCAGGACGCCGACGCCCCCGTCGAACACCTCACCCTGCCGACCTCCGAGGGCCGCGTCACGGCGCTCCACGTCGCCGACGACGGTGCGTCGTTCGGGTTCGAGTACGCCGACACCTCGACCGGGCAGTCCCGGAACACCGGCCTGTACGTGGTCGACATGACGGGCACCCACATGCCCACGGCGATCGCGGCGAACGGCAAGCCGAAGACGGGCGCCGTGCCGATGACCGTCGGGCAGTGGGCCTACGTGCCGCGGACCGAGAGCGCCCTGGTCCGGACGGGCGGCGACGACCTGGTGCTCGTCGACATGAGCGGGCGTGCCGACCCGGTCCGGCTCGGCAGCGCCACCTACCTGCACGGCTTCGTCGGCACCGGCACCACGGCCGTCGTCGAGACGGGCACCGGTATCGAGCGGCTGGACCTGACCGACGGGTCGAAGTCGGCGCTGCAGGCGCCCGCCGCGAGCACCGATGCGGCCGTCCTCGGCCGCATCGCCCAGCTGTCCGACGACACGTACCTGCGGGTGCTGGGGGATGTGCGGTCGGACGGCACCATCGCGGCACGGATCGTGCGCGTGGACGGGGGACGGGCCTCCCGGCTGCCGGTGACGATCCCGGACGACGCGAGCGTCACCGCGGTCTGCCCGTCCCCGAACAGCCAGTTCGTCGCGGTCGCGACGAAGTCGGCGGCCGGCGAGCTCGTGAGCATCGTCGACGCGGCCTCCGGCGCGCTCGAGGCGAGCATCGACGCGGGCTCCGTCGACTGGTGCGGTGCGCTGCCGTCCGGTGACGAGGTCGGCTGACGGCCCGGAGACGACAGACGGGAGGCCCGGT
>NZ_MJGL01000017.1:61374-104386 GCF_001864855.1 Curtobacterium sp. MCBA15_005 | reverse complement strand
TACCGGGCCTCCCGTCTGTCAGGTGGTGACGACTACGCCAGCGTGGCCGCGTCGATCACGAAGCGGTAGCGGACGTCCGAGGACAGCACGCGCTCGTAGGCCTCGTTGATCTGGTCGGCGCTGATGAGCTCGGTCTCCGGGAGGATCCCGTGCTCGGCGCAGAAGTCGAGCATCTCCTGGGTCTCCTGGATGCCGCCGATGGCGGAACCCGCCCAGCTGAGCCGACGCGGGATGAGCGCGAAGGCCGGCACCTCGAGCGGCTCGGACGGAGCGCCCACGTTGACGAGCGTGCCGTCGACCTTGAGCAGGCCGAGGTAGGCGCCCATCGGGATCTTCGCCGAGACGGTGTTGATGATCAGCTCGAAGGAGTTCGCGAGCTTCTCGAACGTCTCCGGGTCCTTCGTCGCGTAGTGGGCCTTCGCGCCGTAGCGGAGCGAGTCCTCCTGCTTGGAGGTGGTCTGCGACAGGACGGTGACCTCGGCGCCGAGCGCGACGGCGATCTTGACGGCCATGTGGCCGAGCCCGCCCATGCCGACGACGGCGACCTTGGTGCCGGGACCGGCGTTCCAGTGGTGCAGCGGCGAGTAGGTGGTGATGCCGGCGCAGAGCAGCGGCGCGACCTTCTCGATGTCGAGCGACTCGGGGACACGGAGGACGAAGTCCTCGTTCACCACGACGGCCTGCGAGTAGCCGCCCTGGGTGATCGAGCCGTCGGCCGGGTCGACGCTGGCGTAGGTGCCGATGTTGCCCTTGAGGCAGTACTGCTCCTGGCCGGCGACGCAGTTCTCGCACTCGCCGCACGAGTTCACCATGCAGCCGACGCCGACGCGGTCGCCGACCTTGTGCTTGGTGACGTTCGCGCCGACCTCGGTGACGTGGCCGACGATCTCGTGGCCGACGACCTGCGGGTACTGGATGGGGCCCCACTCACCGCGGACGGTGTGGATGTCCGAGTGGCAGATGCCGGCGTAGGCGATGTCGATCGCGACGTCGTCCGGGCCGACGTCCCGACGGGTGATGGTGGTCTTGACGAGCGGCTCGGTCGCTGACGGTGCCGCGTACGCGTTGACGGTGCGCAATGATCTCCTCGTGGGGGTGGTGCGTTGCGGGCCGGTTCCGGCCCGGAACCAGTGTGCGCGCAGCCGCGGCCGGGTGGGAGGTACAACCAGGACACCCCTGTGCCCGCGGACGGGCGCGTCGCGGCGTTCTGCTCGCTCAGGCGAGCCGGGCCAGCCGCTGCCCGGCGATCGTGGCGAAGCGCAGCGGGTCGGCGAGGGCGTCGTCGGGCTCGCCGGTGGTCTGCGTCGCGAGCACGGTGAGCGACGCGGCGGCCGCGTAGTCGTCGAGCGGGGCCTCGATCGCGCCCGCGACAAGCATCGAGCGGGCACCGGGAGCGTGCGCCGCGGTCAGGTCGCGGACCACCGAGGGCACCTTGCCGACGGCGCTCTGCCCGTCGAAGCACCCTTCGCCGCTGATCACCACATCGGCACCGTCGAGCAGCGCCGGCAGCCCGAGGACCTCGGCGACGGCCGCGGCCCCACCGGCGAGCGTGGCGCCCCACACCAGCAGGCCGAACCCGACACCGCCGGCGGCTCCGGCGCCCGGGGTGTCCGGGTCGACGTCGGGGAAGCGTGCGGCCCAGGTGGCGAGTCGGTCGTCGAAGGACGCCACACGGTCGGGCGTGATGCCCTTCTGCGGGCCGAAGACGGCTGCGGCACCGGTCGGACCGAGCAGCGGAGAGGTCACGTCGGTGAGCACGGTGACACCGAGCGGGGGGAGCGCGCGGAGGCCGCCGGTGCCGGCTCCTTCGCTGTCGAGTCCGAGCGCCTCGAGCACCGGGCGCCCGCCGTCGGTGGACGCGCTGCCCCCGATGCCGAGCACGAGTCCCGTGGCCCCGGCGTCGAGCGCAGCGGCGATCGCTTCGCCGAACCCGCGGCTCGTCGCCGTGTCCGGCATCGGTGCGTCGAGCAGGGGGAGCCCGCTCGTCGCCGCGAGCTCCACCACCGCACGGCCGTCGGGCAGCCGCAGCCAGTGGGTGTCGACCGGCGTGCCGGCCGGTCCGGTCACGGTGACGGGGACCCGGACTGATCCGGGGACGGCGGACTCGAAGGCGTCGAGCGTGCCCTCGCCGCCGTCGGCCATCGGGACGAGCACCACGTCGTCGTCGGGGCGTTCGGTCAGCCAGCCGTCGCGGACCGCCGCAGCGATCGACGCCGCCGTCGCGGTGCCCTTGAACGAGTCCGGAGCCACGATGATGCGCACGGCTCCCACCGTAGTGGCCGGTCGCCAGACGCCGGCGTGCGTGCGAGACGCCGTCGTGTGCGCGTGTGCGCGTGTGCGAGACGCCGGCGTGTGCGCAGGACGCCTCGTTGTCCTCGAGACGCCTCCGGATCCGGCGGCGTCTCGACGACATGGCGGCGTCGAACGAACACGCCGGCGTCTCGCGAACGACCGCGCGCTGGCCTCAGGGCGCGGGCACGGGCTCCGGCAGGGTGAAGCGCGGGTGCGGCACCCCGCCCGTCGCGAGGTCCGCGAGCATCTCGCCGAGCAGCGGCGCGAACTTGAAGCCGTGCCCGGAGAACCCCGTCGCCACCGTGAGCGGCCCGACCCGGTCGATGACGAAGTCCTCGTCGGGGGAGTTGTCGTACAGGCAGCTGATGAACGTCGGCTTCGTCGCGTCGACCCCCGGCACGTACCGCGCGACGTACGCCTGCAGTCGCTCGGCCTCGGCCGGCACGGGCATGAAGTCCCGGTGGTCCGGGTCGACGACGGGGCCGGTGCCGTGGAACCCGACCTTGACGCCCTCGCCCGGCGTGAGCAGCCCGTACACGTCGTCGCCGTCGGCCCAGTGCACGAAGCTCGGCCAGGCCGCGTCCGGCAGGTGGCTGGGGAAGTGGGCGGGCTGCTCCTGGGTGACGCGGATGGCCGGGAGGCCCGCCCCGCGTCCGGCGAGCAGCCCGCCGACCAGCGTGGGGGCCCACGAGCCCACCGCGGCCACCACGGACGCGGTACGGACCGCGCTGCCGTCGGACAGCGTCACGGTGACGTCGTCACCGTGGTCCTCGAGCCCGGTGACCCGCGTGTCGAACCGCAGGTCGGCGAGACCGGTCCGTTCGGCCAGCGTCAGGAACACCTCGATCGTCCGGTCGGAGCGGATGCGCCCGGCGGAGGGATGGGTCAGCACGTGCCCCTCGAACGCGATGCCGGGCCAGCGCGCCGCCGCCTGGTCCGGGGTCAGTGACTCGTGTGGGATGTCCGCGTCGGCGAGGGCGGCGGCGATCGCGTCGACGACCTCGGGCCGACCGTGGTCGACGGCCCCCGTGCGGACGACGAGCTCCTCGCCGGCGGCGGCCTCGAGCGCTCCCCACAGTTCGAGCGCCCGGGTGGTCAGGGCGACGTACTCCGGGTCGGCGTAGCCCTGCCGGAAGATCCGGGTCGCACCGTGCGAGGAACCGAGGTGGTGGCCGCGGGCGTGCTGTTCCACGAGCAGGACGCGCTCGCCGCGAGCGGTGAGCGCGTACGCGGTCGCGGCGCCGACGACCCCGGCACCGATGACGACGTGCGTTGCCGGTGCGGGGATGGTCATGTCGAGATCGTAGTCGGGCACGCCGACCCCGACACGACCGTCCCCATCAGCCGCCCGAGGTCGGCACCGTGGTCCCGAGGCCTCGTTCGCGAGCGACTTCGAGCACCAGGGCGGCGACCGCCAGATCCTGCGCACCGAGCCCGACCGAGTCGAACACCGTGACCTGGTCGTCGTCGACCCGGCCGGCGGCACGTCCGACGATGACCTCGCCGAGCTCGGTCGGGTGGAGGTCCTGCGGGAGTGCGCCCTCGACGACGGCCTCGAGCAGGTCGCCCGACTTCGACCAGGCTGTGGCCCGGCTGTCGACGAACACCGTCCCACGCGCCATCGCGGGGCCGTCGAGCTCGCGGTGGGTGGGGCGCGGACGGGCGCCGACGGCGTTCACGTGCTGGCCCGCGTGCAGCCAACCGCCCTCGACGACCGGGCGTACCGACGGCGTGAGCGTGCACAGGACGTCGCACTCCTCGGCCACCTGGCGGGGACCGCCCACCACGGTGCACTGTCGAGCGAGGTCGTCACCGACGGCCTCGAGGAACCGACCGGTCGTCGCCGCGGAGCGAGACCAGAGGAGCACCCGTTCGAAGTGCCAGACCTTCGCGAACGCGCGCAGATGCTCGACGGCGAGGTTCCCGGCGCCCACGAGCCCCAGCGTCGTGTTGTGCGATCGAGCGAGGTGCTGTGTGGCCACGACCGACGCTGCCGCCGTCCGCGCGCGGGTGATGTCCTTGCCGTCCAGCACGCCCAGACACTCGCCGGTCATCGCAGACGACACCAAGATGGTGGACCGCTGGGTCGGCAGGCCGCGGGAGGCGTTGTGCGGGATGTCCGCCATGAGCTTCACCGCCACCAGACCCAGCCGGTCGGACCGCACCGCCATCGGCAGGAACAGCGCATCGTCGGCACCGGACATGGCAACCGGGGCCGGTTGCTGCATCCGGCCTGCTCCGAGGTCGGCGTGGACGGCTTCGACGGCTTCGAGCACATCGACGTACTCGAGCGCAGCAGCGACGTCGGACGCCTCGAGGACGAGCGTCACGAGACGGCGACGGCGCTCGGCGAACCGAGGAGTTCGTCGTACGACGGGACATGCGTCGTGAGTCCGCCGTCGAACAGGATCCGCATCCACCGGTCGGACGCATCACGGTCCACGACGGCGGAGTCCCACACGCCGCCCGCCGCCATCTCGTCGGCGGCTCGTCGGAGCAGTGACTGGTCCTTGTCCGGCCAGCGTGCTGCGAGCACGGCGGTGATCTCGGCGTCGGCGTGCCCAGCGGTGATCCGCTGCATGGCCGCAGCGATGCCGTCCATGAACCGGGGCACGCGGTCACCGAGTTCCTCGATGCGGTCGGTGCGGGTGTAGTAGACGCTGTTCGGCATCACCCCGCCGGCATCGAGGTGCCGGAAGACGATCGACCCGCCGCCTGCCGCCACGAGCTCCTCGGCGGAGACGAGGTCGAGGATGATGGCGTCACCGAGGCCTCCCCGGTAGAGCTCCACGAGCATGGCGGTCGACAGGTCGCGGACGAAGCGGGTCGCTGCGACGTCGAAACCGGCTTCGCGGACGAGCCCCGCCGTGAACTCGTACGGCGCGCTGCCGCCTGCACCCGGCGCGAGCACGACCTTCCCCGCGAGCCAGTCCAGGGTGATCGGGGCAGTCTCGTTCCGCGCGACGATGGTCATCGGGAAGGCGTTGTTCAGCTGTCCGACGACCGACAACTCACGGGCGGTGCCGGCGTACATCGCCGGCACCCAGAGGCCCCCGAGCGCGAGGTGGGCTGCACCCGAGTCGATGTCGTCGAGGACGCCGGTCCACGGGTCGCAAGCGGTGGCGGTCACGGTGAGTCCGCGTTCGGCGAAGAGGCCGCCCAGGTCGGCGACGTACTCGGGCAGGTAGTTGAGGCCGTTCGCGGTCGCCGAGATCTGCAGGGTGTCCATGGTGGTGCTCCGTTCGTGGTGTGCGGTGTGCCGGGCGTTCCCCGGCACACCGCTGGATCGTGTGGGTGGATCGGGTGGTTCAGGTGGACCTGGCGGTGAGGACGTTCTCGTTCACGTCCTCGAGGGACCGACCGCGCGTCTCGGGAGCGAACCGCGACGCGATCACGAGCACCGCGTACATGGCTGCCGCGAGTCCGAAGACACCGGCGAAGGCCCAGGAACCGTAGAGCGCGATCGCGGCGAAGGGCATCACGGCGCCGGCGATGTTGCCGATCCCGTTCACGATCGAGGCGCCGGACGCTCGGATCGCCGTGGGGTAGACCTCGGCGGTCCAGGCCGCGAGCGTGGTGTTCGTCAGCATCGTGAAGAACTGGAACAGTGCGCCGAGGGCGAGGATCGCGCCGGTGTCGTTCCCGAACGCTGCGAACGCCAGTGCGGTCAGACAGCCCAGGACCCCCGCGGTGGCGATCAACGGTCGACGCCCGATGCGGTTCGCGAGCAGGGCGGCGGCGGTGCACCCGAGGAGCGAGCCGACGTTCATGATCATCGTGTACAGCAGACTCTGCGAGACGGAGTACCCGCGTTCGACGAGCAGCGTGGGCATGAGGAAGTTCAGCGTGACCTGCACCCCGAAGGCCATCCACGACGCGATCCCGATGGCGATCGTCCGGCGCAGGACCAGCCGGTGGAACACAGCTGCGGGTGAGGCGTGCAAGGACACCGGCGGGAGATCTGCAGGGCTGAGCCGGACGGGGCCGACGGCGTCCGCAGGCGGTGTCAAGGTGTTCGAGGCGAGGACCGCGAGCGAGCGGTTCGCGTCGTCGATCCGGCCCTTCGAGAGGAGCCAGCGCGGCGTCTCGGGCAACTTGCGCCGGTACAGGACGACGAACAGCGCGGGGAGCGCCAGGATCACGAAGCTCCAGCGCCAGACGTGGTCGTCGCCGCCGAGCGGCACGGCCAGCGGGCCGAGGAGGAGCAGGAAGAGCCCGTAGGAGATGAAGTTGCCGATGCCGCCGGCACCGACGTTGATCGTGGCGATGAGTCCGCCCCGGTACCGGGTGGCGACCATCTCGGACAGCATCGCGATGCCGATCATGAACTCACCGCCGACGCCGATGCCGACGATGAAACGGCTGACCAGCAGCATCTCGAAGTTCGGGGAGACAGCGCTCAGCAGGCCGCCCAGCGTGTAGACGAGCAGGTTCAGGCCGAGTGAGAACCGGCGGCCGTAGCGGTCGGCGAGCCAACCGGCGAGGAGCCTGCCGACCAACCCACCGACGACGGTCGCGGTGTTGATGGTGGAGAGCTGGACGTCGCCGATCGCGAGGGAGGCCTTGATGTTGGTGGCCATCGCGCCGATGGAGTTCTGCTCGAGGGTGTCGAAGAACTCACCGGCGAGGATGAGCATGAGGACCCAGAACTGGGCTCGTGTGAACCCGATCGAGTCGAGTGCGGAGCCGACGCCTCCGGAAGGCTGGTCGGTGGTGGTGCGTGTTGGTGCGGTGGAGCGCGTTACAGCAGACATTCGTAACTCCAGCGGGGAAGAGTGAGCGGTGCACCGTGCGGTCACTCTTTTGTATACGAAAAGCTGTTTCGGGCTGGTTTCGACTGCAAGACGTTTCGTGACGTCTCCTGTTTGAACCGCACCAAGTGGGACATGCGGCCGGGGCTCCCGCTTGCGCGCGAACCGACGTCGTATACGTTCTATGCGCTGAGTTCGCGGTAGATCGCTTCGTCGCGACGCAGGTGCTCGTCCATCAGCAGCCCTGCCTGAACCGACGCTCCCCGCAGGATCGCGTTCGCGACGGCGGCGTGGTCCCCGCTGCTCGCGGCGACCTCTTCACGCGTCACGCGCTCGAAGGCCCAGGCGGTCTGGTGGATCAGCTGTTCGATCATGGTCTCGAGGCGGGTGTTCCCGGCGGCGCGTGCCACCAGGCCGTGGAAGGCGAACCGGGGCGACTGGGCCTCGACCTCCTGGTCGGAGCGGCCCTCGTGGCCGACAGCCCGGAGCAGGTCCGCGCAGTCGCCGCCCGTCCGGTCGGCCGCGAGCTCGGCGGCGAGGACCTCGAGCCCGCGCCGGATCTGCATCAACTCGATGACGACCTCGGTGGAGGAATCCGCGACCCGGACGCCCTTGAACTTCTCGGCGACGACGAAGCCCTCGGTCTCCAGCTGCCGGAGGGCTTCGCGGACAGGGACCCGGGAGACGCCGAAGCGCTCCGCGAGCACGTCTTCCTTGAGTCTCGAGCCACGTGCGAGCGAGCCGCTGATGATCTCGGCCCTGATGGCCTTGAGGACCGATGCCGGCTTGGACTCCACGGTTCGATCGTAGTTGGAGCGAGTGACGGGAATCGAACCCGCGCTACCAGCTTGGGAAGCTGGAGTTCTACCATTGAACTACACTCGCGCGCCCCGCAGAACGGGACTCGGCAAGCCTAGCGGATTCTCGCCTGGAAGCCAGCCGACCGCGCACCGTACGCCGTCTCGCGGGCGCGTGTCGCGCCTCCCGAGTCTCCGCTGTGAGGGTGCGAGCCTGACGGACAGGTGCCGCCCCCGTGTGTACCGTCCAGGGAGTTCCAGCCCCGAACCGAGGAGGACCCGGATGGTCAGGCATCCCCTCATCGACGACGTGGTCGGCTCGGCGATCGTGGTCGAGTCCGCCTCGCCCGTCGTGTGGCTGACCGATGCGCTCGCCTCGCTGCTCCGCCGGTCGGCGGACGCCGGACGGACGGTCGTGCTCCGCACCGGCCGGGCCGCGGCGATCACCCCCGCTCTCCGGCACGCGCTCGGCGCGTACGGCGCCGCGTGGGCGGTGTCCGACTTCGACGGCACACTGCGTGACGGCCGGACCGGCGTCGCCGCATCGGACATCGAGGACTTCGTGCACCGAGGCCCCGAACTCGTGGGCACGCCGTCGCCCGAGCACCCGGTCTCGGCCGACTCGGTGCGACAGATCAGCATCGACCTGACCCTCCGGCACCACCCCGGCCGTGCGGTCGACATGGGCTCCGCGATCGAGGCGTTGTGCCACACCGTCGGCACCTGCCCGACCCGGTGGGGCACCGCCGAACCGCTCACCGTGCCGTGGGACCGCTGGGTCGTGACGCAGTACGCCAAGCACGAGGCACCCGGGATCTCGACCTCGTACGCCGTCGGCGAGGGGTTCTCCGCGACGATGACCGCGCACCTGGTCGGCGGGGTCGTCGTCGAGACGATGTCCGCCGTGCTCACCGTGCCAGAGGAGAACACCGACCCGGGGCTGGCGAACCGGATGTTCGACGCCGTGCAGCGGGTCGCCGACCAGGTCGTCCCCGTGTTCGGCGTGGTCATGCAGCGCCGCGGGGACGCCGACCACCTGGTGCGGGCCGTCTCGCACGGCGAACCGTCGCCGCTCGCCGTCGTCGTGGGCCCCGAGGCCGCCGGCTTCCTGGACCGCGACGGCGTCTGGCCGCCGCCGCGCACCACGACCGCGACCTTCGCAGCCGGCTCCGGCTCGGCCGCCCGTCCGGATGCCGACGCGACCGACGACGGTGGGATGATCGTCCGCTTCGAGGACGGCTGGGAAGCGCTCGAGTCGTTCCTCGACCGCATCGACGAGGACCGCTTCCTGCAGCTGGTCGGCGGCGCACCGCTCGACCCCGCGCACGACGAGGGCACGCTCGACGGCCACGTCCGCGACGACCGGATGGTGGGCGGTCACGGTGCCGCGTGACGTCACCATCCTCTGCCGTCAGCCGGTCGAGACGCGCGAGGTGGCGGAGGCGCTCCTGCTGCACGACGAGACCTGGGGCGTCCGGGCGCTCGACGACGGCCCGATGATGCAGGTCTGCCGTGACGCCACGCACCCGGTGATCACCGTGCTCGGCGTGCGCCGGGTGGACTCCTTCGACGAGGTCGAGCGGATCCTGCCGGACGCCCCGACCCTGGCGACGCCGCTGTGGTGGGTCGACACCGTGACCCCCGCGGGCCCCGACGGGGAATCAGGGATCTCGGCCGCCCTCGAGGCCGCGATGGACCTCGACGCGGTCTGCATCGTCCACGGGGACTGACCGGGGTCGTTCCTGCCGTGTGGCCGGTACCGCGGGTCAGTCCCGCTTGCTCATCGCTGCCAGGCGCTCGTTGTAGGCCTTGAGGTCGGCGTCACCGTCGCGGTCGGCCTTGCGGTCCAGGCGCTTCGCGTCGCGCTTGTCCGAGCGCATCCAGTTCCGGACGACGAGCAGGGCCACGAACACCATCGGGAGCTCCGACGCACCCCAGGCGATGCCGCCGCCGGTGTGCTGGTCGTCGAGCAGCGCGGCGTCGTTCGTCTGGCCCAGCGCGTGGAACCAGTCCACCGCGAACACCGACTGCGACGTCATGACCGCGACGCCGAAGAACGCGTGGAACGCCAGGGTGGCCAGCAGGGTGATGATGAGCATCGGGTACGGCGGGCGCTGCGGGCCCGGGTCGACGCCGACGAAGACCCAGAAGAACAGGTAGCCGCTCAGGACGAAGTGGATGATCATCGCGACGTGCCACTCGTGCGACTGCATCGCGGCCTGGTACGCCGGCGTGAAGTAGAACACCACGAGGGACCCGGCGAAGATGATCCCCGCGACGGCGGGCTTGCCGAGGAACTGCATCCAGCGGGAGTGCACGAAGAGCATGAGCCACTCGCGGGCGCCGCGTGAGCCGTCGTTCCGGACCGGCAGGGTTCGGAGCGCGAGCAGCACCGGGCCACCGAGCACGAGCGGCAGCGGGACGAACATCATCAGCAGCATGTGCTGGAGCATGTGCGACGAGAAGTGGATCATGCCGTAGACGGCGGGGCCGGCCGAGGTGGTCCAGATGAACAGGGCGCAGCCGATCAGCCAGGCGATGGTGCGACCGACGGGCCAGGCGTCGCCGCGCTTCCGGAGCTTGCGCACCGCCAGCAGGTACCAGACGGCCCCGACGACGGCCAAGCCGAGCCACACCCAGTCGATGTGCCACTGGGTCAGGTAGGTCTGCGTGGTCTGTGCCGGCGGGAACGGGAACCCGATCAGGCCGGAGCGGGTGTCCTCGCCCGTCGCCGGGGTCTGCGGGATCGGCGGCTGTGAGCGGGACACGGCGACCGAGACGCCGATCGCCACGGCCATGAACACGATCTCGGCCAGCGCGAACCGGGTGAACAGGCGGCGGTCGAGCGGCGCGCGGAGGAGCCCGGGCACGAGCTTCCGGCGCTGCACGATGCCCGCGACACCGAGCAGTACGAGGATGAGCGCCTTGACGGTGATGAGCCAGCCGTACGTCGTCGTGACGAGGTCGAGCGGGCCGGTCAGACGCAGCGACGCGTTGACGATGCCGGAGAACGCCACGGCCCCGAACGACCAGCCGGCGAGCGTCGAGTACCGGGCGATCACGCGTCCGGTCGCGCCCTTGGTGCGGGTGCGGAGCAGGACCACGGCGACCAGGCCGCCGGCCCACACGCACACCCCGACCAGGTGGATCGCGAGCGAGTTCACCGCGTTGGCGTGCTCGAGCGACCCGGCGGCGTGGCCGGACAGGGCCAGGGGGAGCAGGGCGAACAGGCCGATCACGGTGGCGAACGCCAGGGTCGTCACCCGGGTGGCGAAGGCAGCGACCACCGTGGCGACCAGGATCGCGGCAGCCGACACCACGAGCGCCTGGCCGATCTCGACCTGGAACGCGAAGAGCATGAAGTTGCGGGCGAACACCGGGCTGGTGAGCGGGACACCGAGGGTGTTCGCGCCGGTCAGGACGATGCTCACCGCGGCCGCCAGGAACCAGACGGCGCCGGTCGCCGCGGCCCACCGGGTGGCCCGGTGCTGCACGCTCGACAGGGCGCCGTGGTCCTTCTTCTGCGCGGGCAGCGCGAACGCCGCGACGATGAGGAGCCCGATGGTCAGCGCCGCCATCGTGTCGTGCACGACGCGGGCGATCGGCAGGCCGTACTCGACGACGTCGCCGGCGGACACCAGCTGCTGACCCGCGCTGAAGGCACCGGTGATCGTCAGCCCGAGGATCGAGCACGCGACGGCGAGCGGGATCGCGATGACGAGGACCGTCGCGACGGTGGACGAGCGCCCGGTGCTGGGGGCGGCGTCCGGCGCTGACCCGGTGGGCTGGGTTTCGGGTGACGTGACGGTCATGACCGTCCAATGGTAGGCGTGCCGGCTGGCAACCGGCCCCTCGGATGCGCGCTCAGACCCGCCGTTCCCAGATGCCCTCGCAGCCGACGCCGACGAACCCGACGGCCTCGTTCACGTCGAGCATGTGGCGGTTCTCCTCCGCGTTGAACGTGATGATCGACGGGTGCCCCGGATGCTCGCGCTCGACGGCCTCGATCCCGACCGCCTTCAGGAGCCATCCGAGCCGCTGCCCACGGTGCTCACGGACGACGAGGGTGTCGCCCTGCATGACCGGCTGCGCGAGGGGACCGGGGACGGCGAGCTGGGTGAACCCGACGAGCGACCCGGTCGAGGTGTCCTCGACCACGACCGTGCGCATCGTCCGGGGCCCGTCCTCGAGGTGCTGCTCGTGTGTCCGGAGCCGCTCGACCGTCCAGGCGTCCTCGGGCTCGGTCATGTCGCCCGACGGGGCGTCGGTGCTCATCCGGGTCAGCAGGAGCGCGAGGTCCGACTGCCACCGATCGGGTGTCGGGCCCGTCCAGGTGTGCACGCGGTGGTGGTCACCCGACGCCGCGGTCGCAGCCGCACGGACGTCGGCCACCGCGGCCTCGGCAGCCGGGAGTGCGAGACGGCTGATCCGGTTGACCTGCCCGAGCCGCCAGCCTCGACGGGTCAGGAACCGGACCGCTGCCTCGTCCTCCGGGACGGCCCCGAACCCGGTGGGGGCCTGTCGGTACCCGGGGCCGGATGCCGGCCCGACCTGTCGTGAGACCGCGTAGGTCTTCCACTGCGTGCGTCCCTGACCGCGAGCGACGTCCTCCAGGTGTTCGGCCAGGAGCGTGCCCACGCCGCGACGTCGGTGTTCGGGTGCCACGCTGACCGCGATCCAGCAGTTCGGGGCGGCAGGGTCCACCTTCGAGTCGTACGAGCCGGCTCCGACCGCGGTCCCCTCGTCGTCGCGGACCACGAACAGTCGGCTGGGTGCGTCCGGGTCGAGCAGGTACGGCAGCTGTTCCTCGGGGGTCCAGAGCAGCTCGGGCAGGTGCGTGGTCGCGACCTCGGCCCGGTTCTGCACGTCGACCCACTCGCGGAACACCGAGACGACGGCCGGGTCGTCGTCCATGGTGGCGGGCACCGTGATCTCGTCGACGGTGTACGTGGTCATCACTGCTCCGAACGCCGCCCGCCCGGGTGGTGGGCAGCCTGGCAGCATACCGGCGCGACGCCCGCTGCCGCTAGGCTTCCTCCGTGCTGCTCTCCGACCGCGACATCACCGCCCAGCTCGCCGAAGGCCGGATCGGCCTCGACCCGTACGACGCCTCGCTCGTGCAGCCGTCGAGCATCGACGTCCGGCTCGACAAGTTCTTCCGGCTGTTCGACAACCACAAGTACCCGCACATCGACCCCGCGGTGGACCAGCCCGACCTGACCCGCCTGGTCGAGACCGACCCGGACGAGGCGTTCGTGCTGCACCCGGGTGAGTTCGTCCTGGGCTCCACGTTCGAGGTCGTGACGCTGCCCGACGACATCGCGGCGCGGCTCGAGGGCAAGAGCTCGCTCGGTCGCCTCGGCCTCCTGACCCACTCGACCGCGGGCTTCATCGACCCCGGGTTCTCCGGGCACGTGACGCTCGAACTGTCGAACGTGGCGACGCTGCCGATCAAGCTGTGGCCGGGGATGAAGATCGGGCAGCTCTGCTTCTTCCAGCTGTCGAGCCCGGCCGAGAAGCCCTACGGTTCCGCCGAGTACCAGTCCCGCTACCAGGGGCAGCGTGGCCCGACCGCGTCCCGCTCGGCGCAGAACTTCCACCGGGCGGACGTCTCCGACCCGCGCTGACGAGCGCCGGACCGTCCCGTTCCGTCCGGGCCTGCCCAGACCCGTCGGTTCCGCCAGCAGACGAAATGTCGCATGCTGTGTATCGTTGCAGCATGTCCGCTGTCCCCCCACGGTCCGCCCCGCCACTGTCGGCCGCGGTGCTCATCCGCGACGCCCGTGAACGCGCCGAACTGACCCAGGTCCAGCTCGCCCAGCGCGCCGGCGTCACCCAGAGCGTCATCAGCACCTACGAGAACGGTCGGCGTGAACCGTCGCTCGCCGCCCTGCAGCGGATGCTCCGGGCGGCGGGCTTCACGACGACGATCGACCTGCAGCCGGTCGAGGAACCCCAGCCGCTCCTCGAACGGGTGGTCGCCGCCCGGCAGGACCTCGTCGACATCGTGCAGCGGTTCGGCGGGCGGAACCCCCGGATCTTCGGGAGCGTCGCCCGGGGTGAGGACGGCCCGGACAGCGACGTGGACCTGATGGTCGACGTCGACGCGGGGCTCGGGATCTTCGCGCTCATGCGGATCCAGGACGCCGCCGAGCGGTTGCTCGGCGTCCGCGTCGACGTGGTCGACGCCGCGGGCATGCGCCCCGCGGTCGTCCGGTCCGCGGTGCCGCTGTGAGCGCCGAGCCGGGCGTCCGCCGTGCCGTCGGCGACCGCCTCGACGACGTCATCCGGGCCTGCGAGGCGATCCGGCGCTACGTCGACGACGAGCGGCTGCCCGAGGACCTGGTGCACGACGCGGTCCGGATGCGCCTGGTCGAGATCGGTGAGGCGGTCCGGGTGCTCCCCGCCGGGGTCACCGCGAGCGAGCCCGGCATCCCGTGGTCGCGCGTGTCCGACCTGGGCGAGCGGCTGACCCGGCGGTACTTCGACACGACGCGTGCGCTGGTGTTCGGCACCGCCCGCACCGACGTCCCGCACCTCGCCGACGCCGCGCGCCGGTTGCGCGCGGCCCACCCCTGACGGACGCGGGCACGGACCGGGCGCGGCCACGTGCCCTGGGCGGACCACATGCCGGACTGGAGGCACGGATCACGACGTGCACCGAGCCTCCCGTCCGCCGTGGCCGGCCTCAGGACGACGCAGGACGGCCCCGTCTCGCCGAGGCGAGACGGGGCCGTCCGTGGTGCTGGGGAGATCAGCCCTTCTTGGCGAGCTCCTCGAGGGTGTCGTTGCCCTTGTAGGCCTCGACGGCGTTGTCCTTGGTGACCAGGACCGGCGTGAGCTCGATCGCGGGGACCGTCTTCTTGCCGTTGTAGTTGTTCGTCTTGTCCATCTTCGTGTCGGGCTTGTCGCCCTTCGACAGCGTGGAGACGAGGTCGACGGCCGCCTGGGCCTCCTTCGACGTGTCCTTGAAGATCGTCGAGTACTGCGTGCCCTGCATGATGAGCGGGATGGACGCGGTCTCCGAGTCCTGGCCCGTCACGACGGGGTTGTCCTTGCCGGCGGCCTTGGTCGCGGTGAGGATCGCACGGGCGAGGGTGTCGTTCGGCGACAGGACGCCGTCGAGCTCGGTGTCACCCGTGTAGTACTGCGAGAGCAGGTCGGTCATGCGCGACTGGGCCTTCTGCGCGAGCCAGCCCTGCGTGACGACCTTCTGGAACGTGGTCTGACCGGAGACGACCTTGATCGTGCCGTCGTCGATCTTCGGCTGCAGGACGTCCATCGCACCGTTGAAGAACACGGTCGCGTTGGCGTCGTCCGGCGAACCGGCGAAGAGCTCGACGTTGTACGGCTTGTCGCCCTTCTTCTCCTCGAGGCCCTTGAGCAGCGCCTCGGCCTGGAGCTGGCCGACCTTGAAGTTGTTGAACGCCACGTAGTAGTCGACGTTCTTCGTGTTCAGGATGTTGCGGTCCCAGGCGATGACGACGGCGCCACGGTCCTTGGCGGACTTGACCTGCGCGGTCAGCTGCGAACCGTCGGCGGCACCGATGATGACGGCCTTGGCGCCCTTGGTGATCATGCCGGAGATCTGCGACTGCTGGTCGGGGACCGGGTTGCCGGCGTTGGCGTACTGGATGTCGGCCTTGAAGCCGGCGTCCTCGATCGACTTCTTGAACGCGGCACCCGCGAGGACCCAGTTCTGCGAGGTCTTGGCCGGCAGGGCGACGCCGATGAGGTCGCCCTTCTTGATGCTGCTGGTGCTGCCGGCGTCGTCGGACGAGCCGCGTGCCGAGCAACCGCTGAGGGCGAGGCCCGCGATGAGCGCCAGGCTGAGGCCGGCGACGATCTTCTTGCGCATGTGATTGCTTTCTCTTCGTTGAGGAGGTGTGGGGCCGGAGCCCCGCTGTGGGGAGGGGTGAACTAGGGGAGGGTGATCTTGTCCGGCTGGTCCTCGATGGACCGCGGCTGCTGGGCGGCCACCGTGTTCTGCTCGGTGTCCTTCCGCTGGAACTGCCGCATCATGCCGCCGATCAGCGACGGGCGTCCCTGCGACTTCGAGTAGACGTCGAAGGCGACGGCGACGAGCAGGACCAGGCCGCGGATGATCTGCACCTGGTTGGACTCGAGGCCCATGAGCTGCAGACCGTTCGACAGCAGCGCCATCACGAGACCACCGATGATCGAGCCGGAGATCGTGCCGACACCACCGGCGACCGCCGCTCCACCGACGAACACGGCGGCGATCGCGTCGAGCTCCCAGCCGGTGCCGTCCGCGGGGCCCGAGGCGCCGGAGTAGGCGACGAACACCATGCCGGCGATCGCGGCGAGGACCGACATGTTCATCATGACGAAGAAGTTGACCCGCCGCGCCGAGACGCCGGACAGGACGGCTGCGTTCGCGTTGCCACCCACGGCGTAGACCTGGCGACCGAAGATCGTGTTCTTCGTGACGAAGCCGTAGACGATGGTCAGGACACCGAGGATGATCGCGACGATCGGGACCGAGGTGCCGACCGGACCGGCGCCGAACAGGTACGTGGCGACGAGCGTGACGGCGACCAGGATGCCGGTGCGGACGATCGAGACCCACAGCGGCGGGACCTCGGCCTGCATCTTCCGACGGCGGGCACGGCCACGGGCCTCGATGATGATGAGCGCGAGGATCGTGACGAGGCCGATGAGCAGCGTGCCGTTGCTGAAGCCGAAGTCGGGGCCGAAGTCACCGAGGAAGCCGGCGCCGATCGGGGTGAAGGCGTCCGGGACGGGGACCGACGTCGAGTTGCCGATGATCTGGTTCACACCACGGAAGATGAGCTGACCGGCCAGCGTCACGATGAAGGCCGGGACCTTCACGAACGCGACCCAGAAGCCCTGCCACGCACCGATCAGGGCACCGCACGCGAGACCCAGGATGATGGCGGCCCACACCGGGAAGTCCCACACGGCCATGGACTGCGCCACGACGATGCCGACGACCGCTGCGACCGACCCCACCGACAGGTCGATGTGCCCCGCGATGATGACCATGACCATGCCGAGCGCCAGGATCAGGATGTAGGAGTACTGCAGGAACAGGTTGATGACGTTGGTCGGCTCGAGGATGAGCCCGTTCGTCGTGATCGAGAAGAAGATCAGCAGCACGATGAGCGCGATGATCATGCCGTACTGGCCGATGCTGTTGCCCTTGCCGAAGAGCAGTTTCAGGTTGTTCATGAGGCGGTGGCGCCCTTCCGCGCGGAGGTCATGCTGCGCATGAGCGATTCGGGATCGGCCTGGTCGGCCGGGAGGTCAGCGGTGATCTGGCCCTCGAAGATGGTGTAGATCCGGTCGGAGAGACCGAGGAGTTCGGGGAGCTCGGACGAGATGAGGATGATGCCCTTCCCCTCGGCGGCGAGCTGCTGGATGATCCCGTAGATCTCGAACTTGGCGCCCACGTCGATGCCGCGGGTGGGCTCGTCGAGGATCAGGATGTCCGGGTCGGTGAACATCCACTTGGACAGGACGACCTTCTGCTGGTTGCCACCAGAGAGCTTGCCGACGTTGTCCTCGACGCTCGGCACCTTGGTGCGGAGCATCTTGCGGTACTTCTCGGCGACCGAGTACTCCTCGAGCGAGTCGACGACACCGGCCTTCGAGATCTTCCGCAGGTCGGCGGCGACCGTCGAGCGCTTCACGGTGTCGAGCAGGTTCAGGCCGAGCGCCTTGCGGTCCTCGGAGACGTAGCCGAGGCCGTTCTCGATCGCCTGCTGGACGTTCGTGACCTTGATCTCGCGGCCGTCCTTGATGATCTGGCCGTCGAGCCAGGTGCCGTACGAGCGACCGAACAGGCTCATCGCGAGCTCGGTGCGTCCGGCGCCCATCAGGCCGGCGAAGCCGACGATCTCACCGCGGCGGACGTGGAAGTTCGAGGCCTTGCAGACCAGACGCGACGAGTCGAGCGGGTGCTGCACGGTCCAGTTGCGGACCTCGAAGAAGGTCTCGCCGATCTTCGGGGTGCGGTCGGGGAAGCGCGACTCGAGCGAGCGGCCGACCATGCCGCGGATGATGCGGTCCTCGTTGACGCCGTCCGCCTTGACGTTGAGCGTCTCGATGGCCTTGCCGTCGCGGATGATCGTGATCTCGTCCGCGATCTGCTCGATCTCGTTGAGCTTGTGGCTGATGATGATGCTCGCGATGCCCTTGGCCTTCAGCCCGACGATCAGGTCGAGCAGGTGCTGCGAGTCGTTCTCGTTGAGCGCGGCGGTCGGCTCGTCGAGGATCAGGAGCTTGACGTCCTTGTGCAGGGCCTTCGCGATCTCGACGAGCTGCTGCTTGCCGACACCGAGGTTCTTGATCTGTGTGTCCGGGTCGTCGGCCAGGCCGACGCGGGCGAGCAGGTCCTGCGCACGCAGCTGCGCGGCGGTCCAGTTGATGACGCCACCGCGGCTCGGCTCGTTGCCCAGGAACAGGTTCTCGGTGATCGAGAGCTCCGGGATGAGCGCCAGCTCCTGGTGGATGATGACGATGCCGGCCTGCTCGGACTGCTTGATGTTCGAGAAGCGGACTTCCTCGCCCTCGTAGACGATCTCGCCGCTGTAGGTGCCGTACGGGTAGACGCCCGACAGGACCTTCATCAGGGTCGACTTGCCGGCGCCGTTCTCGCCGCAGATCGCGTGGATCTCGCCGGCACGGACGCTGAGGGAGACGTCGGCCAGCGCCTTCACACCAGGGAACTCCTTGGTGATCGAGCGCATCTCGAGGATCGTCTCGGGTGCGGTGATCGACCGGGTCTCGAGGCCGGTGTCGATCGGGGTTGACGCCACAGTGCATCTCCTTCTGCCGCTTCGGTGCGGCAGTGTGTTCGGGTGGTTCTGCTGCGGCAGCGAAAGCACAGGGGGCCTGTGTGGACTTCGTTGTCGCGTCCGGATCCGGCTCGGTGTGACGCTCATGTGAACGGTCACATCGGCTGGACGGAGGCAATTTACGCACAGCCTCGGTGCGGCTGTCAATTCGGATTGGTCGCGTTTTCGTAACGGCGTGCGTGATCCGGAGGGAACGTCCCCCGGGTTGGGGCCAGGGGCCCCGGGAACGGGCGTTTCGTTGCGCGAATCCGCATGCGCGGACGGGAGGCCCGTGGCGGGCCGGCCGCGGGCCTCCCGTCCGCTTCGTGGTCGCGTCCGGAGCCGCGCTCGCCGGTGCGCCGCCGCCGTGCGGTTCCGGGCGTGGCTGGTGCTTCCGGGCGTACCTGGTCGGAACTTCGTGGCAGGTATGCCCGTTCGTGGCAGGTACTGCGGGGCGGCCGGGTGGTTCCGGGCGTACCTGGTCGTTCCGGGCGTACCTGGTGTCTTCGGGCGTACCTGGGCAGAAGTTCGTGGCGGGTATGCCCGTTCGTGGCAGGTACTCGGGGCGTTTCGCGGCCCGAGGCGCGTCAGCGCGTGCGGGGTGCGCTGGTGGAGGCGCGCACGACCAGCTGCGGGACGATGTCGATCGGGCGGAGCAGTTCGCCCTCACTCGGCAGCAGCAGGTCCACGCAGCGACGCCCGAGCTCGGCGAAGTCGACCTGCACCGTGGTGAGCGGCGGCCAGAAGTGCTTCGCCTCGGGGATGTCGTCGTAGCCGACCACGGACAGGTCTCCCGGGACGTCGAGTCCGTACGAGCGCGCGGCGTGCATCACCCCGAGCGCCATCTGGTCGTTCGAGCAGAAGATCGCGGTGCAGTCCCGCCACCGCAGCAGCTCACGGCCGGCGTGGTAGCCGAAGTCGGCGGTCCAGTCGCCCAGGATCGGCGGCGCAACGGCCATGTCGCGGTCGGACATCTCGTGCAGGAACCCCTGCATGCGGGCGTCGGCCTCGATCCAGTCCTGTGGTCCGGCGATGTGCCGGACGTACTCGTGCCCCAGGTCGAGCAGATGCGCGGTCGCGAGTCGTGCGCCCTCCATCTGGTCCACCCACAGCGCCGTCGGATCCTCGCCGACGCTCGCGCGCATGGTGACGTAGGGAGTGCGGATGCCGAGCTCCGCGATCAGGTCGAAGACCCGCTGCTGAGGTGCGATGACGACGATGCCCTCGACGTCCAGGTCGAGCAGGTGCCCGAGTCCCTCACGCACGGCGGTGTCGGTCGCCTCGGCGATGTTCGCCGTCGTGACCGAGTAGCCGCGGAGCATCGCGGCGTCCTCGATCGCCTGCAGTGCCACGGCGGGACCGTAGTGGGCGCGGCGGGCCGTCAGGACGCCGATCGTGTGGGTCCGGCTCGTGACAAGGGCGCGTGCGGCCCGGTTCGGCCGGTACTGCAGCTGCTCCATGGCCGCCAGGACCTTGTCGCGTGTCTCGGCCCGGATCGCATCCGAGTTGTTCAGCACCCGCGAAACGGTCTGGTGCGAGACGCCCGCGATCCGTGCGACGTCACGGATGCTGGGCGAACGCGGTTGCTGTGTCCGCGATGACGCCATTGCTGCTCGTTTCCGCCCGGGCGTCGTGGCACATCGATGTGCACGTTCACATTCCGGGCCAGATCATTATGCACGTCCGGCGGATCGACGCCACCTGTGCGTCGATCCACCGTCCACTCAGAGCCAGTTGCGCTTGCGGAAGATCGCCCAGAGCACGCCCATCAGCAGGAGCATGCCGAGGATCGCGACCGGGTACCCGTAGCGCCAGTGCAGCTCGGGCATGTGGTCGAAGTTCATCCCGTACACACCGGCGATCAGGCCCGGTGCGAACAGGATCGCCGCCCACGACGAGATCTTCTTCACCTCCTCGCCCTGGCGGTGTGCTGCCCGGGCGAGTTGCCGGCTCTCCTCACCCTGGGCCAGGCTCGCGCTGGTCATCCGGCGCATCGCCTCGTTCTGCTCCTGCGACACCAGGGTGGCGTGCAGGGTCAGGGCGTTCTCGAGCAGGGCGCGGAACGAGTCGACGCGCTCGGTGACGCGGAGTGCGTGGTCGTGCACATTGCGGAGTCGGTGCTGCACGTCGTCGTCCACGCCGTACTTGTCGGCGCCGCGGAGCAGCCCCGTGACCATCGCCGGCACCGGGGTGGTGGCGCGCTGGAACGCCAGGACCTCGCTGAGCAGCTGGTAGATGCGCTTCGAGACCCCGGGGTCGACCTGCCCGGCGAACAGCTGGTCCTCGATGGCGTCGATCTGCTCCTGCAGCACCTGGACGACGGGGCCGTAGCCGTCCACGACCTCGTCGAGCACAGCGGCGGTCACCGCCTCCGACCCCTTCGCCAGGAACTCCGGGTCCGCCTCGACCTGCGCCCGCAGCACCGCCAGGTCGGGTCGGGCGGCGTGCCGGACGCTCACGACGAAGTGGTCGCCGACGAACAGGTGCACCTCGCCGAACTCCACGGTGCCCTCGGACGGGTCGAACCAGGCCGGCCGGAGCACCAGGAACAGGGTGTCGCCGTAGCGCTCGAGCTTGGCGCGCTGGTGTCCCTTGCGGGCGTCCTCGACCGCGTTCTCGTGCAGGTCGAACTCGGTGGCGACGGCCTCGAGCTCGTGCGGGTCGGGCCGGAGCAGCCCGATCCACGTCAGGTCGCCACGAGCCGGTCGCGACAGGGTCGACGGAGACTCCACGCGGCGTCCCCGGACGTAGATCGCGTTGTCGATCAGTGCCATGTGCGTGCTCCTTCGGTGGGGAGCAGGCGGGCGCGATGGTGCCCCGGAGGTGATCCGGGACGGGGCAGGGTCAGCGAGCGGGCGCGACGACCGAAACGGGCGGCCGGCCCGATCGAGGATGGTCACCCGACATCGCGCCTCACCTGCCCTTCTCGTCTCGTCCTGGCGGCGCCCGGAGCGCTGCCGACGGTCGAGCGTACGCCTGCGGCGCGGGTCCGACAACCCGTCGCGGCACGCGCATGCGCGTCAGCGCGTGACGTGCAGCCCAGCGGTCTCGAGCTCGGCGAGCTGCCACCCGAGCCACGGGCTCCAGGCGAACGGCGCGCCGGCGACGGCCTGCCTGAGAGAGTCCTCGGACACCCATGCCCATTCGGCGACCTCGTCGTCCGCGGGCGCCGGGGTGTCGTCGGTCACGGCGCGGAAGACGGGGCAGACCTCGTTCTCCACGATGCCCGAGGCGTCGACCGCGCGGTACCGGAACTCCGGCAGCACGACCTCGACGTCGCGCACGGTGATGCCGAGCTCGCGGGAGGCCCGACGGGCGATCGCGTCCTCGAAGGACTCGTCCGGACCGGGGTGGCCGCAGAAGGTGTTCGTCCACACCCCCGGCCAGGTCTTCTTCGACAGTGCTCGTCGGGTCACCAGGACGTCACCGTCGGTGTTCCGGACGTGGCACGAGAACGCCAGGTGCAGGGGCGTGTGGGCTGTGTGCACCGTGAACTTGTCCGCCGTGCCGATCGGGGTACGGTCGTCGGCCAGGAGCACCACGGATTCAGGGAAAGCGTTCATCTGTGTCGATAGGTTAGGCCAATGAGCGAGGAAGCGACCACCGTGCCGCACATCGACCTCGCGCTCGTCGACGACTGCCTCGAGCGCTTCTTCGCCGTGTCGTCGGCGCGTGCCGAGCGCTACGGCCGACCGTCGGAAGAACTGTGGCGCGTGCTCCGCAAGGCGAGCATGGGCGGCAAGCGCTTCCGGCCCCGCATGGTCATGACCGCGTACGCCGGAATGGGCGGCACCGACGCGCACGCTGCCGCCAACGTCGCAGCGGCGTACGAACTCCTGCACACCGCACTCGTGGTGCACGACGACGTCATCGACCGTGACTGGTCGCGCCGCGGGCAGCCGAACGTCGCCGGGTCGTTCCGTGACAACGGGACGACGGGTGGCCTTCCGCTGCCGACCGCCGAGCACCGGGGGATGAGCGCCGCCGTGATCGCCGGTGACCTGGCCCTCGCCGGGGCGCCCCGCTTCATCGAGGCAGCGGGCGTCGACGGCACCCGGCGCGAGCGACTGCTCGAACTGTTCGACGAGGCCGTGTTCGCGAGCGCTGCCGGTGAGATGACCGACGTCGACCTGGCACTCGGCGTGATGCCGACGGTGGACGAGGTCCTGGCGATGGAGCGGGCGAAGACGAGCGTGTACTCGTTCGAGGCCCCGCTGCAGTCCGGCGCCGTGCTGGCCGGCGCCGACGAGGAGATCGTCACCGCCCTCGGTGCCTTCGGTCGCGAGATCGGCATCGCGTACCAGATCGTCGACGACCTGCTCGGGGTCTTCGGCGACGAGACCATGACCGGCAAGACCGTGCTGGGCGACCTGCGCGAGGGCAAGCGCACGATGCTCATCGCCTACGCGGCGACCACGGACTGCTGGCCGGACCTCGAGCCGTACCTCGGCGACCCGGACCTGACCGAGGCCCGTGCGGACGAGGTCCGTGCGACCCTGGTCTCCTGCGGTGCGCGCGGCGCCGCGGAAGAACGCGTCGCCGACCACACCGCACTCGCCCGGGCCGAGCTCGCCCGGCTGCCGTACGACCTCGCCGACCGCCTGGAGGCCCTCGTGACCGAACTCGTGGAGCGCGCCCGGTGACCCACAGCACCACCACGGCGACCGGATCCCGTCCGGCTCGCCTCCAGCTGTACGACGCCACGGCCGAGGCCGCGTCGGGTGTCGTCATCGACCGGTACTCCACGTCGTTCGGGCTGGCGAGCCGGATGCTCGCCCGCGACACGCGCGAGCACATCCGGAACGTCTACGCGCTGGTGCGCGTCGCCGACGAGGTCGTCGACGGCCCCGCGACCGAGGCCGGACTCGACCGCGAGCTCGCCCGCACGGTGCTCGACGAGCTCGAGGCCGACACCGAACGGGCCATCGCGCTCGGCTTCTCGGTGAACCCGGTCGTCCACGCCTTCGCCCGCACCGCCCGCGCCACCGGCTTCGGTGCCGAGCTCACCGCCCCGTTCTTCGCCTCGATGCGCATGGACCTCGACCGCACCGAGCACGACGACGCCTCGTTCGACGCGTACGTGTACGGCTCCGCCGAGGTCGTCGGCCTGATGTGCCTGCGCGCGTTCGTGTACCGGGCCGGTCGTCCGACGTTCGACCAGGCCGAACTGGTCGCCGGGGCGCGTGCGCTCGGCGCCGCGTTCCAGAAGGTGAACTTCCTGCGTGACCTGCACGCCGACTTCGAGGTGCTCGGTCGCTCGTACTTCCCGGGCGTCGACATCCGGTCCTTCGACGAGGCCACGAAGGACCGCCTGGTCGCCGACGTGCAGGCCGACCTCGACCACGCCGCACGGACGATCCGGCTGCTGCCGGCCGACGCCCGCAACGCGGTCGCACTCGCACACGCGCTCTTCCAGGAACTCAACGACCGACTCGCGCGCACGCCGGCGAGCCGCCTCGTCACGACGCGCGTGCGCGTCCCCAACCCGGTGAAGGTGCGCCTCGCGGCGCAGGTCCTCGCCGGACGCGCACCGCTCCGGTCGCGCGTCACCACCCACCGGCCGGGAGGCTCCTCATGACCCCGCCCCGCGCCTCCCGACCGACGACGGTCGTCACCACCACCCGGCGCAAGGTGCCCGCACGCCGCGCCGTCGTCATCGGCGGCGGCATCAGCGGCCTGGCGGCCGCGGCGCTGCTCGCACGCGACGGCTTCTCGGTGACGGTGCTCGAGCAGCGCACGCAGCTCGGCGGCCGTGCCGGCTCGTGGGAGCAGGACGGGTTCCGGTTCGACACCGGGCCGTCGTGGTACCTCATGCCCGAGGTCTTCGACCACTTCTTCCAGCTGCTCGGGACGTCGGCCGAGGCCGAACTCGACCTGGTGAAGCTCGACCCCGGTTACCGCGTCTACAGCGAGGGCCACGACGAGCCGATCGACCTGCGGGCCGACGCCGAGGCCAACATCGCGCTGTTCGAGTCCATCGAGCCCGGTGCCGGCGAGCGGATGCGGAAGTACCTCGCGTCCGCCGAGGACACCTACACGATGGCCGTGCGCCGGTTCCTCTACACGAGCTTCCAGGACCTCACGAAGCTCGCCGCACCCGACGTCCTGCGGCGCCTGCCCAAGCTCGCGCGCCTGCTGCTCGAGCCGCTCTCCACGTTCGCCGAGACCGCGGTGCGCGACCGTCGCCTGTGGCAGATCCTCGGCTACCCGGCGGTGTTCCTCGGCACGAGCCCGTACGCGGCACCGAGCATGTACCACCTGATGAGCCACCTCGACCTCGCCGACGGCGTGCTCTACCCGAAGGGCGGCATCACCGAGGTGATCTCCGCCGTCGAGCGGGTCGCCCGGGCCGAGGGCGCGAAGATCATCGCCGGTGCGAAGGTCGAACGGATCGTCGTCGAGGACGGCGTCGCCACCGGCGTCGTCCACCGCGACCGCGACGGCGTGCAGCACACGGCCCCCGCCGACCTCGTGGTCAGCGCTGCCGACATGCAGCACACCGAGATGCAGCTGCTCGACCGCGAGCACCGCACCCACGGCGCCGACCACTGGAAGAAGCGCGACCCGGGCCCGAGCGCGGTGCTCGTGTACCTCGGCATCGACGGTCCGACGCCGGGCCTGCTGCACCACACCCTGATGTTCACCGCGGACTGGAAGGCGAACTTCGGCGCGATCTTCGGGGACGACCGGCACGTGCCGGACCCCGCCTCGATCTACGTCTGCGCCCCCTCGGAGACCGACCCGAGCGTCTCCCCGCCCGGCACCAGCAACCTGTTCATCCTGGTGCCCCTGCCCGCCGACCTGTCGATCGGCAAGGGCGGCATCGACGGTGCCGGTGACTACCAGGTCGAGCAGATCGCGGACCGTGCCATCGACGTGCTGGCCGAGCGCGCCGGGGTGCCGGACCTGCGCGACCGCATCCGGGTCCGACGGACGATCGGGCCGCGCGACTTCGCCGACGACCTGAACGCCTGGAACGGCTCGATGCTCGGACCGGCGCACACCCTGAAGCAAAGTGCGTTCTTCCGCGAGAAGAACGCGTCGAAGAAGGTCGAGGGGCTGTACTACGTCGGCGCCTCGACGATCCCGGGCATCGGGCTGCCGATGTGCCTGATCAGCGCCGAGGTCCTGCTCAAGCGCATCCACGGCGACCGGAGCACCGAGCCGCTGCCGACGCCCCTCGGGGCTCCGCGGGACCGGACCGAGACCGCCTGATGCCCGGGGTCTACCTCGCCGGCCTGGTGGTGTCCTTGGTCGGCATGACCGTGCTGGACGCCCGCTTCCGGTTGTTCTTCTGGCGGGCACCGTGGCGGGCGGCGGCCGTGATGCTCGTCGGTGTCGCGTTCTTCATGGTGTGGGACGTCGCCGGTGTCGCTGCCGGCATCTTCTTCATCGGGCCGCAGAACCTGCTCACCGGGGTGCTCCTGGCGCCCGAGGTCCCGCTCGAGGAGCTCTTCTTCCTGCTGCTGCTCTGCTACTCGACGATGGACCTGGTCGGCTTCGTCCGGCCCCTGGTGCAGCGCGCGACCGATCGGCGGCGTGCGTGAACGGCACCGGGGCGTACGCGCTCCTGGCTCTGCCGTTCTTCGGCGTCACGGCCGTCGTGGCCGTGGCCGCCGGCGTCGTCGCCGCCCGCCGGGCCCGTGCGGCGGGTCGACGGCCTGCGGTCGGGCGCCGGGTCGCGGTGCTCACGTCCGTGATCGCCGGCATCGCGCTGCTCGTGATGACGATGGTGTTCGACAACGTCATCGTCACGCTGCGGATCGTCGCCTACGACCCCTCGCTCATCAGCGGTGCGAAGATCGGTGCGATCCCGGTCGAGGACCTCGCCTACGCGATGTCCGCCATCGTGCTGCTGCCCAGCCTGTGGGTCCTGTTCGACCGGACGGGCGCGCGCGACCGGACCGGCGCGCTCCGCGCGCCCGACCCGACCCCAGCACCAGCGGAGCCAGCACCAGCAGAGGACATGAAGTGAACGCCAGCACCGCCTCCAGGCCGTCGACCCTGCGCGCCCTGTTCGTGTCGTCGCGCCCGATCAGCTGGGTGAACACCGCCTACCCGTTCGGCGCCGCGTACCTGCTCGGCAGCGGGGTCGGCGTCGATGGCGGCGGCGGGTTCTCGCTCGTCGCGTTCCTGGTCGGCGTCGTGTACTTCCTGGTGCCCTACAACCTGGCGATGTACGGCATCAACGACGTCTTCGACTACGAGTCCGACCTCCGCAACCCGCGCAAGGGCGGTGTCGAGGGCGCCCTGCTCGACAAGAGCGTCCACCGCACCACGCTGTGGGCCGTCGTCGTCACGAACGTCCCCTTCCTCGTCGCGCTCGTGGTGCTCGGTGCGGTCAGCGGCAACGGGCCGTGGTCGTGGCTCGTCCTGGCGATCAGCGTGTTCGCGGTGATCGCGTACTCGGCCCCGGGCCTGCGGTTCAAGGAGAAGCCGTTCCTCGACTCGCTCACGTCGAGCACCCACTTCGTGTCGCCGGCGATCTACGGCCTCGCCCTGGCGGGCCCGCACTGGACCGGTGAGCTCGTCGCCGTCTGCATCGCGTTCTTCCTGTGGGGCGTGGCCTCGCACGCGTTCGGTGCCGTGCAGGACGTCCTGGCCGACCGCGCCGGCGGCATCGGCTCCGTCGCGACCGTGATCGGCGCACGTGCCACCGTCCGCCTGGCCTTCGTCGCCTACCTGGTCGCCGGGGTCGCGCTGCTGTTCTCGGCGTTCCCGGGCCCGATCGCCGCGATCGTCGTCGTGCCGTACGCGCTCAACGTGCTGCCGTGGTGGAACATCACGGACCAGGGTGCCGAGGCCGCGAACGCCGGGTGGAAGCGGTTCCTCTGGATCAACTACCTGGCGGGCTTCATCGTGACGATGGCGCTCATCGCGTACGCCTTCACGCACTGACAGACTGGACGCACGCACCGCGGCGTCCGTGGTGCGTCACCAGCCACGACGGTAGCCACGAAGGAGTGCACGCATGAGCGTCCGGATCATCCACGTCGGTCTCGGAGGGTGGGGCGGCAACTGGGCCCGCACCGCCATCCCAGAGGTGTCGGAAGTGCAGGTGGTCGGGATCGTCGACCCGTCGGCGCCGACGCTCGAGGCCGTGCGGACCGACCTCGGGCTCCCGGCCTCGGCGGCGTTCGGGTCCCTGACCGAGGCGCTCGCCGCGGTCGAGGCCGACGCCGTCGTCATCACCGCCCCGGCCGTGACGCACGTGCCGCTCGCGCTCGAGGCCCTCGACGCCGGCAAGCACGTCCTGGTCGAGAAGCCGTTCGCCAACACCACCGACGAGGCCGTCACCGCGGTCCGTCGCGCCGAGGAGCTCGGCCTGGTGCTGCAGGTCAGCCAGAACTACCGCTGGTACCCGGCGCCGCGGGTGGTGCAGGAGATGCTCGAGGCGGACGTCGTCGGCGAGGTCTCCGCGATCAACGTCGACTTCCGGCAGTGGGACAACGACCAGCCCGCCGAGACGTACCCGCACTACCGGTTCCCGCACGCGATGATCAACGACATGGCGATCCACCACTTCGACCTGCTCCGGATGATCACCGGGCAAGAGGCGGTCCGCGTCTTCGCCAAGGCGAGCTACCCCGCCTACAGCAAGTACCAGGACGAAGCGGTCGCCTCGATGATCATCGAGCTCGACGGCGGCACGGTCGTCAACTACCGCGGCAGCTGGCTGAGCCGTGGCCCGCGCACCGCCTGGGCCGGCGAGTGGAGCATCGAGGGCGAGGACGGCGAGCTCTGGTTCACGAGCCGCGACGGTGAGCCGAACGCCGTCGACGGTGACCGGGTCACCGTCCGCCGCACGCAGGACGACGTCGCCGAGCCGGTCGAGCTCCCCGTGCTCGCGCACACCGACCGCCAGGGTGGGCTGCAGGCGTTCGCCCGCTCGGTGCAGGGCGGCCCCGCTCCCGAGACGAGCGGCCGCGACAACCTGCGGAGCCTCGCACTGATGGAGGCCGCCGGCCGCTCCGCGGCGTCCGGTCTACCCGAGGACGTCGTCGTCCCGTCCTGACCGCGACCACCCACGGACTGGAGGCGCGGGGCGGGCCCGCACCGCGCCTCCAGGCCGGCTCTGGTCGCGTCGCGCCCCTTCGGCGACGTTTCGCGCTCACCGACAGTCCACGCGTCGGAGCGCCCGTGAGGTGTCGCTGAGCGCGTGGACTCGCGAGCTGGTCGCCGCGTCAGGCGGCTCCGGCCACCCGCCGCGCCTGCGCGACGGCCCGCCGCACGCCGAGCGACCAGCCCGGCCCGTGGCCGGGCAGCACGTGCTTCGCCTCGGTGTCCGCGAGCCGGTCGAGCGACGCGACCGCCGTGTCGACGTCGGAGGTCGCCGCGGGTGCCACGATCCGGGGTCCGATCCCGCCCGTGTACGGGTCGAAGGTGACGAGCGCGTCTCCGGCGATCACGGCGTCGCGGTCGGCGAAGTGCAGCGCCACGTGGCCGTCGGTGTGCCCCGGGGTCTCGATGATCCACGGGTTGCCCGGAACGTCGGCGCGGCTCTCCAGCGGTTCGGTGTCCGCGATGCCGTCGACGGTGACCGCACCGGCCAGCAGCATCCGGCCCAGGGGACGCAGACCGCCCGGGTGGAGCGCGACGAACCCGAAGCGGTTGGTCTGCGGCCGGTACGAGTACGGGTGCGCGGCCAGGTGCCGATCGCCCGGGTGGACGAACACGGACGTGCCCCAGTCGCGGTGCATCCGTGCGGCGGTGCCGACGTGGTCGAAGTGCCCGTGCGTGAGCAGGAGCCCCTCGACCTGGTCGGGCGTGTAGCCCAGGTCGTGCACGGCGAGCTGCAGGTGCGGCCACGCGGCGGGCAACCCCGCGTCGACGACGAGCAACCGATCGCCGGTCTCGACGAGGTACGTGTTGGTGTGTGCGATCTCGAGGCGGTGGATCCCCTCGGCGGCGTCCCGGAAGAGCATGTGCGGCACGGTAGACGCGGCCTGCTGGGCACGATCCCGGGTGGGACGTGTACGAAATGGGGAATGGCCAAGGACATTCTGCCCGAGCTCGAACTCGCCAACGTGCGCACCCGTGAGGGCATCACGGACACCGTGACGGAGCTGAAGCGACGTGCGGACCTGCCCGCCCGGACGCGGCTCGCCGTCGCGAAGACGAAGCAGCGGTGGCACCGCGACCCCACGCCCCTGGTGGCGATGGGCATCACCGGACTGACCGGCGTCGCGGCGATCGTCCTCGGCATCGCGTTGCGGAACCGCCCCGCCGGGCACCTGGCCCAGCCGCCGGCGAACTCGGCGTTCACCGCGCTGCTGCCGTTCGGTGCGCGTGGCGACGCCCCCTCGGCGAAGGAGCAGGCGCAGGCAGGCCGCAAGGGTCGGAAGGCGCGGGCCAAGGCGGCCGAGGAAGCCCTCGAGCACGACCCGGCGCACCGCGCCCGCGTGAAGCAGCAGGTCGGCATCGCGGCGGTGCAGCGACGGGCGAACAAGAACCGCAAGCAGGCGGTCAAGCGGTCGAAGCAGGCCGTGAAGGCGAGAGGGTAGTCACATGGCGCACGAACAGCACAAGCCGGACCCGGACGACGCCCGGAAGCCCGACAACCCCACCGACCTCAAGAAGCCGACGCTCGTCTACACGCTGAAGAAGACGCTGCGCGAGTTCACGAGCGACCAGTGCACCGACCTGGCGGCGAGCCTGACGTACTACTCGGTGCTCGCGTTGTTCCCCGGGCTGCTGGCGGTCGTGTCGATCCTCGGTCTGGTGTCGGATCCGAAGAAGACGATCGACACGCTGCTCGACATCATCGGCAACATCGGGTCGCAGCAGGTCGTCGAGCTGATCCGCGATCCGGTCGAGGGACTCGTCCGCTCGCCCGCCGCCCCCATCACGTTCATCGTCGGTATCGTCGGTGCCCTCTGGTCGGCCTCTGGCTACGTGGGCGCGTTCGGCCGTGCCATGAACCGGATCTACAACGTCCGCGAGGGCCGGCCGATCTGGAAGCTCCGCCCGACCATGCTCGGCGTCACGGTGACCACCGTCGTCCTGCTCGTGATCGGTCTGCTGGTCCTGGTGAGCGGACCACTCGCCCGGAGCTTCGGCGACGTCATCGGCTTGGGCGACGTCGCCGCGACCGTGCTCCTCATCGTGCAGTGGCCGATCCTGCTCGTCATCGCGATCATCGTCGTCGCAGTGCTCTACTACTGGTCGCCGAACGTCAAGCAGCCGAAGTTCCGGTGGGTCAGCGGCGGCTCGATCCTGGCGATCCTCATCTGGATCATCGCCAGCGTCGGATTCGGGTTCTACGTCGGGAACTTCTCGAACTACAACGCCACGTACGGCTCCCTGGGTGGGGTCATCGTGTTCCTGCTGTGGATCTGGATCACGAACAACGCCCTGCTCTTCGGTGCCGAGTTCGACGCCGAGATCGAGCGGGGTCGCGAGCTGCAGGCCGGCATCCGAGCGGAGGAGGACATCCAGCTCCCCGAGCGCGACACCCGCCAGATCGAGAAGCAGGACGAGAAGCGGGCGCAGGACGTGCTCGAGGGCATCCGCATCCGCCAGGGCGTCGACAACGACTGAGTGTCGTTCGTCTGACCGGCACGGGGTGCGCTGACGGGCGCTCTCCGGGTGGGGACGCTACGGTGCGAGCGTGCCGTCCTTCCTCGAGGGGCTCCCGTTCCGGTGGCTCGTCCTCGCGCTCTTCGTGATCGTGTTCTGCCGTGCGCAGGCCACGTACTGGGTCGCGCGGCTCGCGGTCACGGGTGCGTCCCGATCGCGGTGGGGCGGATGGCTGCGCTCGCCGGCGGTCCGTCGCGGTTCTGCACTGCTCGATCGCTGGGGGTTGCCCGTCGTGACGGTGAGCTTCGTCGTGGTCGGCCTGCAGACGGTGATGAACGCCGCAGCGGGGCTGGCACGGGTCGCCTGGTGGCGGTACACGATCGCGATGGTTCCGGGATGCGTGGCCTGGGCGTTCCTGTACGCGACGGTCGGGCTCGCCGTGTTCTGGGCGGTCGTCGCGGCGCTCGCCGGCTCGCCGTGGGGCATCGCGGCGCTCGTGGGCCTGGTGGTCGTCGCCGGCGTCGCGCTGACGGTCCTGCGTCGTCGCCGCGACCGCACAGGAGGCCCGGCCCGGCTTCCGTAGGCTGGCCCACGTGACGACAGACCAGCTCCAGAACCGTCCGGTCGCCCTGGTGACCGGAGCCACCCGCGGCATCGGCCGCGCGATCGCCGCCGACCTCGGCCGCACCCACCACGTGCTCGTGGGCGGCCGGTCCGCCGACGCCGTGGACGCCCTCGTCCAGGAGCTGCCGAGCGCGGCGCCCTTCGTCGGTGACCTGGGCGCGGGCGAAGTCCCCGCGCTGCCCGATCGGCTCGACGTCCTGGTGCACTCGGCCGGTGTCGAGCAGGGCACCACCGTCGCCGACACCCCGCGCGCGGTGTGGGAGCAGGTCTTCGCGACGAACGTGTTCGCGGTCGCCGAGCTCACCCGGTCGGCGCTGCCGGCACTGCGGGCAGCCCGGGGCATCGTCGTACCGATCAACAGCGGCTCCGGGTTCCACTCGGGCCCCGGCGGTGGCGTGTACGCGGCGTCGAAGTTCGCGCTGCGGGCCTTCGCCGACGCCCTGCGCGAAGAGGAGCGGGCGAACGGCGTGCGGGTGTCAAGCGTGCACCCGGGCCGGACCGACTCGGACATGCAGCGGCAGCTCGTGGCGAAGCTCGGGGAGTCCTACGACACCGACTACTACCTGGCACCCGAGGACGTGGCCGCCGCGGTCCGCACCGTCGTCGACCTGCCCGAGCGCGGCACCGTCGAGTCGCTCGCGATCCGGCCGACCCGACGGCGCTGACGCCCGTCCCTCGACGGGTCATCGCAGCTCGATCCGTTCGTCGAGGTCGAGCCGTTCCAGGAACGTCTCGTCGTGGCTCACCACGACGAGTGCTCCCCGGTAGGCCCGCAGCGCGTCGACGAGCTGGTCGACGCTCGTCAGGTCGAGGTCGTTCGTCGGCTCGTCGAGCACGAGCAGCTGCGGCGGCGGGTCGGCGAGCACCAGGGACGCAAGCGCCACCCGGAACCGCTCCCCGCCGGACAGGTCCCCGGCCGGGCGCTCGACGGTGTCCCCGCGCACCAGGAACTTCGCCAGCCGGTTGCGGACCTCGGCGACGGGCACGTGCGGGGCGTCCCGGCGCACGTTGTCGAGCACCGTGGCGGTGTCGTCCAGGGTGTCCTTCCGCTGCGGCAGGTACGCGATCCGGTCGACGTGGGCGACGGCTCCGGTCTCGGGCAGCGGGTGCTCCCGGGCAGCGGGGTCGCCGACGAGCTGCTCGAGCAGGGTGGACTTGCCGACCCCGTTGTCCCCGGTGACGGCGATCCGTTCCGGCCCCTGCACGACGACGTCACGACCCCGCACGGTCACGGTGGCGATCCGACGCGATGCCGGCACGTCCGGGTCGGGCAGGGTGACGTGGATCGACTCGTCGTCGCGCAGACGGAGCTCGGCCTCGCGCTTGGTGGCGAGGGCGGCAGCTTCGTCGTCCGCGTACCCGACGCGCAATCGGCCGGCGGTCTCCTGCGCCTTCTTCCGCTGCTCGTTCGCCAGGATCTTCGGCATCGAGCGGCCCGCTTTCTCGCCGGCCTTCGCACGTCGGGCGATCTTGGTCTCCGCCTCGATGCGCTGCCGCTTCTCGGTGCGGTGCCGCTGTTCGGCGACCCGGACCTCGCGCTCGACGGCTGCCTGCTGCACGGCGAGGTGCTCCTCGAACGCGCTGAACGTCCCGCCGAACACGGTCATCGCCCCGGCGCGGAGCTCCACGGTCTCGTCGACGTGCTCCAGGAGTTCCCGGTCGTGGCTGACGAGCACCAGGGTGCCGCGCCAGTCGTCGACCAGGTCGAGGAGCAGCCCGCGGGCCCGGCGGTCCAAGTTGTTCGTCGGCTCGTCCAGGAACACGATCGGCCGGGCGCGCAACCGGACCCCGGCGACGGCGACGAGCACCGACTGCCCGCCGGACAGCGTCGACACCGGCCGGTCGAGGTCGGTGCCGTCGAGCCCGACCCGGTCGAGCACCGCGGCGGCCCGTTCCTCCAGGTCCCAGTCGTCGCCGACCGCCTCGAGCTGTGCGGCCGTGGCGTCGCCGGCCAGGACGGCCCGGAGCGCCGTGAGGGTGGGCCGGACGCCGAGCAGGTCGGCGACGGTGTCGTCGTTCCCCGTTGCAAGGCGTTGCGGCAGGTGGTCGACGGGGCCGGACGTCGCGATGCTGCCCGATGTGGGGTGGAGCCGGCCGGTCGCGAGCCGGACCAGCGTGGACTTGCCGGCCCCGTTCCTCCCGACCAGGCCGGTCCGGCCACGTCCGAAGGCGGCGGTGAGGTGGTCGAGCGCGACGGTGCCGTCGGGCCAGGCGAAGGTGACGTCGTGCAGGACGACGGACGGACTGGTGGGCATGGGGGTGTCTCCCGGTGTCGATGCTGGGCGCACGACACCGAGGCCACCGCGGTGCGGTGGAGCGCCCGACGGGGCGCGCGATCACGGTGTCAGCGCGTGGGCTGAGCGGTACCGGTGATCGACAGCAATCCGTCTGCTTCCGTCGGGGGACCCCCGTGTCCGCCATCCGTTCCGCCGGTCGGTCTCCCGCCCCGGCGGCCCCGCGATGACGACGAGGTGACCTCCACGGTAATCCCGTGACACGGGCACCCGCAAGGGATGACAGGCTGGGGGCATGCCGGAGAACCTGTTACCGACCCCGTCGTCGAACCCCGAGACCCTGCTGCCCGCCGAGCCGGAGGTGACCGCCGCGATCGAGGCGGAGGCCCCCGTCGCCAGCGTGGTGGTGTCCTACCCGTCGTCGAGCCTGGCGTGGGCGTTGCTCGCCGACGAGGCGTGGGCGCGCGGGGCGACCCTCGAGTCCTACGCGTACGCCCGCGTCGGGTACCACCGTGGGCTCGATGCCCTGCGCAAGGCCGGCTGGCGCGGTGTCGGCCCGGTGCCGTGGTCGCACGAGCCCAACCGTGGCGTGCTGCGGGCGCTGTTCGCCCTGCGCCGTGCCGCCGAGGCGATCGACGAGCCCGGCGAGCCCGAGCGCCTGACCGATTTCCTGAACGCGAGCGACCCCGAGGCCCTGCGCGCACTGTCCGCCGGCGCGTAGGTCCCGCACGCAAAACACCGGTGTTCGCACTGCACGCCGCGGGATGCGGGTGTGCAACGTGCGAACACCGGTGTTTTGCGCGTGACCGACTAACCCAGCAGCACGCTCCAACTGAACGCCTGCGGCCAGAGCTGGTGCTCCGGCAGCACGTCGAGCCCGCACGCCCGGCTGCCGAGCCCGTGCTGCGCGGCGTCGAGGTACAGGTACAGGTGGTCCGACGTCGGCAGCTCGTACGGGTGCTCGGCAAGGTCGATCTGCTGCGCGCTCCACGGCGACAGGGTGAACCCCGCACGGTGCGACCCGACCGTCGACACCGTGAACGGCCCGACCGCCAGCGACCGGAGCGACGGCCGGTGCCCGGTCTCCTGCGGCCGCGAGTACGCCACCCCGAGTGACCGCACCGGAGCGGTGAACCGACCGACCCGGGCAGCGTGCGACGAGTCGGCGTAGGACTCGAGCGGCCCGGTGCCGAACCACGTGGCCGTCTCGTCGGCCAGCCCGGCCGGCAGGTCGAACCGCACCCCGATCCGCGGCCACGTGACGTCCCAGGCGCCGAACGGCACGGCGTCGGTCTGCAGCACGAGCCCGTCGGAGGTCAGGGTCCAGCGGTGCGTGACCTCGAGGCCCCACCCGCTGTTCGCCGCCGCGACGCGGACGCGCTGCTCCAGACCGGAGTCGGTCCGCGACACCGACACCAGCCGGTGCGTCAGCCGGTCCAGCCCTCGGTCGCGCCAGCGCGACGCGGACGGGGGAGCGGTCGGGTCGCCGACACCGTGCGTCAGCACCGGGTCCGCGGTCTCGTAGCCGCCCTGTGACGCCAGGCTGTCGTTGTCCGTCGGCGCACGCCAGAGCTCCAGGCGGGGCCCCGCGATCTCGTGGCCCTTCCAGGACACCAGGTCGCCGCGGGCACTGAAGGTGCCGTCACCGAGTCGGTCGCCGTCCCACCCCCGCCGGGAGGCCCGTGGTGCGTCCGCCGCGCGCGCCGCGACGAGCCGCTGGGTGCGTGCGACGACGTGGCCGGTGTCCGCCCACGCGGTCGGCCCCGCCAGTTCCACGGTCAGGTCGAACCAGAGCTCGTCGCCGGGTGCGAGTTCGGACGTGGCCGCGTCGAGCACCTCGGAGGGCACCGGGACCGTCGCCGACTCCCGGGCGGCGACGATGCCCGTGGACAGGCGTCCCGAGGCCTCGACGACGCCGTTCCGCGACAGGGTCCAGCACAGCCGGAGACCGGCGGTCGAGGCCGAGTGGTACCGGTTCTCGACCAGCACCGTGGTGTCCGAGACCGCCAGACGGATCGGGGCCACGACGGCGGCGAACTCGGCGAGCCCCGGCGTCGGGGTGTCGTCGGGCAGCACCAGGCCGTCCATCACGAAGTTGCCGTCGTGCACGACCTCGCCGAAGTCCCCGCCGTAGGCGTAGTAGTCCTCGCCGGCGGGCGTCTTCGCGAGCAGGCCGTGGTCCCGCCACTCCCACACGAACCCGCCGTGCAGTCGTGGGTACCGGTCGACCAGGGCCTCGTACTCGGCGATCTGCCCGGGGCCGTTGCCCATCGCGTGCACGTACTCGCAGTGGATGAAGGGCTTCGACCGCTGCCGTGCGGCCTCGGCCGGGCCGCAGCCGAGCAGGGGCGTCGGGGTGCCGCCGCCGATCGACTCGGTCTCCTGCAGCGTCGGGTACATCCGCGAGTAGACGTCGGTGTACTCGCCCGTGTAGTCGCCCTCGTAGTGGACCGGACGCTCGGCGTCGCGGTCGTGCACCCACTGCGACATCGCCGCGAGGTTCCGGCCGGTGCCGGACTCGTTGCCGAGCGACCACATCACGATCGACGCGTGGTTCTTGTCGCGCTCGACGGTGCGGGCGATGCGGTCGAGGTAGGCGTCGGCCCACGCCGGGTCGTCCGAGGGGTTGCCGACCCAGTCGGTGAACAGGAACCCGTGGGTCTCCAGGTCGCACTCCAGGATCACCCAGAACCCGAGCTCGTCGGCCAGGTCGAGCACGCGGGGGTGCGGCGGGTAGTGCGAGGTGCGGATGGCGTTGACGTTGTTCCGCTTCATCAGCGCCATGTCGGCGCGGGCGTGCTCCTCGTCGAACACCCGGCCGCGCACGGGGTGGGTCTCGTGCCGGTTCACGCCGTGGAAGACCACGCGCTCGCCGTTCACCAGGAACCGGTCGCCGACGATCGACACGGTGCGGAAGCCGAGCCGGAGCGACACCGTCTCGCCGCCCGAGGCGGCCGCGCCCGCCGCCGCGGAACCCGTCGACAGCGTCGCGTCGTACAGCTTCGGCAGCTCGGCACTCCACGGCTCGACACCCTCGACCTCGATCGGCGCGACGTCGTCCGCCGTGGCCCAGGTCACGTCGACGCCCAGGTCGGGCACCGCGAACCGCACCGGGAACACCGCGTCGAGCGTCGGGAACGTGATCGTGCCGGTCCCCGTCTCCGGCCGTCCCGACGCCGCGGTGCCCGCCGAGGCGGCCGTGCCGAGCGTCGCTCGCCAACCGGCCTGCACGAACACGTCGTCGATCGGCGCCGTGGGCCGCGCGAGCAGCGTGACGTCGCGGAAGATCCCGGGCAGCCACCACTGGTCCTGGTCCTCCAGGTAGGACGCCGCCGACCACTGGTGCACCCGGACCGCGAGCTCGTTCGCCCCCGGGCGCACCAGTTCGGTGACGTCGAACTCGGTCGCCAGGCGGGAGCCCGTCGACCACCCCACGAGCGTCCCGTTCAGCCACACCCGGAAGTGGGACTCGACCCCGTCGAACCGCAGCAGCACCCGGCCGGCACCGTCGAACGACGACGGCAGCTCGAACGTGCGGCGGTGGTCACCGGTCGGGTTCTCCTCCGGCGGGTGCGGCGGGTCGATCGGGAACGGGTACTGCAGGTTCGTGTAGCTCGGAGCGCCGTGCCCGTGCAGCACCCAGTGCGACGGCACCGGGAGCTCGCCCCAGGCCGGGTCGTCGTCCTCCCCACCCTCGGTCGCGAAGTCCTCGGAGACCGAGGCGACGGGCGACCACCGGAACCGCCAGTCCCCGTTCAGCGACAGGGACGGGGCGTCGGTGTGCAGCCAGGCACGGGGTGCCAGCCGCGAGTCGGAGCCGGGTGCGGTGGACGAGAGTGCGGAGTGGGTCAACCCTTGACCGATCCTTCCGTGAGGCCTCCACGCCAGAAGCGCTGGAGGACGATGATGGCGATGACGAGCGGGATGACCGAGACGAGCACCCCGCCGGTGGTGAGCTGGTAGAACTCCGGCAGGCGGTCGACCTGCGAGCGCCAGTTGTTCAGACCCAGTGTTATCGGGTACAGCTTCTGGTCTGCCAGCATGATGAGCGGCAGGAAGAAGTTGTTCCAGATCCCGACCACCTGGAACAGGAACACGGTGACGAGCGCCGGGGTCATCTGCCGGAGCACCACGGTGTGGAAGATCCGCAGTTCACCGGCACCGTCGATGCGAGCCTGTTCGAGCAGGGTGGTGTCCACCGACGCGGCGGCGTACACCCGGCACAGGAACAGGCCGAACGGCGACACCAGGCTCGGGATGAGCACGCTCCAGTACGTGTCCGTCAGGCCCATCGACGAGAACAGCAGGAACAGCGGCAGCGCCGTCGCGGTCCCGGGCACGAGCACGCCGCCGAGGATCGTGCCGAACACGAACTGGCGCCCCCGGAAGTCGTACTTCGCCAGCGCGTACCCGCCGGCCGCGGCGAAGTAGGTGGCCAGGACCGCACCGACGCCGGAGTACAGGATGCTGTTCGCGATCCACCGGACGAAGATGCCGCCGTCGTAGGTGAACACCTGCTGCAGGTTGCTCCAGAGCGCGAACTCGCCGCCGAACCAGAACCCGTTGGTCGAGAACAGCGCGCCCGTGGTCTTCGTCGCTGCGATGACGACCCAGTACAGCGGGACGATGAAGTACAGCGCGACGACGACGAGGATCCCCGTGACGACGATCTGCGAGCGCGGCGACCGGTCGAGCTTCCGTCGCTGGTGCGCCGAGATCGACGTGGTGTCGACCGGGACGGCGGTCTTCGCCGTGGCCGGCGCTTCGATGGCTTCGCTGGTCATCGGTCAGTCCCTTCGGTGGTCGCGACGCGACCGGCCTGGAGGCCCGGGTCGGCTTGGGTGGTGACCGCGCTGCCCGCCGCAGCGCGCGTCTGGAGCGCGGTGCGGGCCTCCCGGCCGTCGCGCCGTGCGCGCTTGCGTCGGTCGCGTTCGTCCTTGGGTGGTCGGTTCGTCAGCGCGAGGAACGTGAACGACAGGATGAACGCGGCCAGCGCGATGATGACCGCCTGCGCACTCGCGACGCCGTACTCGTTGAACGCGAACGCGTTCGTGTAGGCGGCGTAGTTCGGCGTGTACTCGGTGTCGATCGCCGGGGCGACCGTCGACAGGATCTGCGGCTCCGCGAAGAGCTGCAGGGTGCCGATGATCGAGAACACCGTCGTGAGCACCAGGGCCGGCGCGATGAGCGGGATCTGGATCCGCCACGCGACCTGGAACGCGTTCGCTCCGTCCACCTTGGCGGCCTCGTAGACCTCGCCGGGGATGGACTTCAGCTGCGCCACGATGATGAGCATGTTGTAGCCGGTGTACGTCCACGTGACGATGTTCGCGATCGACCACAGCACGCTGTTCGCGCCGAGGAAGTCCGGCTGCAGCCCCATCGACTGCAGCAGCGACACGATCGGTGACAGGCCGGGCACGTACAGGAACGACCACAGGATCGTGGCGATGACCCCGGGGACGCCGTACGGCATGAAGTAGATGGCCCGGAAGAAGCCCGGCCAGCGGGCGCTCGCCGACTCGAGCAGCAGCGCGAGGATCGTGCAGGCGATGATCATCACCGGGACCTGGACGATGCCGAAGAGCAGCATGCGGCCGATCGAGGCGACGAACCCGCTGTCCTGCAGGGCGATCGCGTAGTTGTCGAACCCGGCGAACCGGCCGACGACGCCGTCCTCGCCGAACAGGCCCTCGCGGTCGACGGTGGTGAACGACTGGAACAGGGCGCTGATGATCGGGATGACGAACGTCAGCAGGAACAGCGCCAGGAACGGGGCGAGCAGGATCCACGGGGCACGCTTCTGCGCGCTCGTGGCCTTCGTGCTCGTGCGGAACGCGGGGGTGCCGCCGGCCGGTCGGCCGGTGGACTGCCTGGTGGTGGTCTGCTGGGTCATCGTGCCGTCCTGACGCTGAGGCCCTTGTCCTTGAAGGACTGGACGATCTCCCGCTGTGCGAGCTCCACGGCGTCACTGAGCTTCAGGCCCGAGGTGAGCTTGCGGCGGAACTGGTTCTGCAGGCTGGTGAAGGCCGACTGGGTCACCGGGGACCACGACCAGTCGATGTTCTGCTCCTTCGAGGCCGGCACGAAGACGTCCTCGTTGTAGTTCTGGCCGGAGAACCACTTCGATGGCTTCTCGCGCTGCGCCCCGATGTAGTCGACGGCGGGCGACCAGCCGATGCCGCAGTGCTTGATCATCGCGTCGATGCCCGCCTTCGAGGTGGTCATCCACGTGATGAACTCGAGCGCCTCCTTCGGGTGCTTCGCGTTCGCCAGCACCGCGGCGGTCGAACCGCCGATGGCGCTCGAGCCGAAGCCGTCGGCGCCCCACTTCTGCATCGGGGCGACCTTCCACTTGCCCTCGCCGCCCTGCACCGACTCGATCAGGGCGTCACCCCAGCTGGCGCTCGTGACCGCGGCGATCTTGCCGCTCGCGGCCGCGGCGTACCACCCGGGGGAGTACGCACCGGCACTCGTGTCGACCAGCTTGTCGTCGATCACACCGTCGAAGAAGTCCGCGACCATCAGGGTCTTGTCATCGGTCATGTCGACGACCCACTCGTCGCCGTCGACCTTGAACCAGCGCGCGCCGGCCTGCTGTGCGTACGCGGCGAACGGTGAGGCGTCGGCGACCGGGAACACCTCGAGGTAGTTCTGCTTCCCGGTGCTCCGGACCTTGTCGGCCAGGTCACGCCACTCGTCCCACGTCGTCGGGGGTTCGCCGCCGGCCTGCTCGAGGATCGCGGTCTGGTAGTAGAACCCCATGGGGCCGGTGTCCTGCGGGATGCCGTAGATGCCGTCGACGAACGACACCTGCGCCCACGCGGCCTCGTCGTACTTCGACTCGAAGTCCTTCGCGCCGTACCGGGCCAGGTCGACCAGGCCGTTCGCGAGCATGAACTCGGGGATCTGCCGGAGCTCGACCTGCCCGATGTCCGGGCCGCCGCCGGCCGCGAGCGCGGAGTACATCTTCTGGTACCCGCCGCTGTTGCCGCCGGGGATCCAGTTCGCCGACACCTGGATGTTCGGATGTGTCTCGTTCCAGACGTCGCAGACCTTCTGCAGGTCCTTGAGCCAGGCCCAGTAGGTGAGCTGGACGGTCTCACCCGAGGCCGCGGCGGGCACGAGGGCCGCCTTGTTGACGTTGGTCGAGCCCGGGACCGCACAGCCGGCGAGGAGTCCCGCCGCCGCGGTGCCGAGGCCGAAGCCCAACAGGTGTCGTCTCGTGATGGGTCGTGGTCGTGGCGCCATTGCCGCACTCCGTTCGTCGTTGATCGGGGTTGTCCACACCCAACCACAGAACCGAACGCCGTTGTGGTTTCGTGACCGTACCGACACTGCGCGTTCCCGGCGCACCTTGGAACGGCCCCAGGCCCGGGCGCGGACGGTGGGGTCACAGAGCAGACACCGACGCCCCGGACGGCGAAGGCCGCCGGTGGCACGACCGGGAGGAGAAGCGATGACCGAACGCGGGAACACCACCCATCGCCCCGAACTCGACGAGCAGCTCGCGCACGAGGCGCAGAGCATCGTCCAGGGGCACGGCAGCAACGCCCACGTCGAGGAGTTCCGGCAGTCCGAGCCGGTCCCCGACGACACCGACAGCCCGGAGACCCTCGCCGCGTCGGGCTACGACGGCGAGCTCGAGGGCGAGCTGCAGGACGACACCACCGACGTGCTCCCCGAGGACGACGCCGACCGTGCCGACCCGCTGCCCACCGGCGAGGGCGACGGAGCCGACGCGACCGTGTACCGCACCGAGACCGGGGAGGGCAGCGCCGATGGCCCTGACGCAGAATGACGCCCCGCACCTGCAGTCCGGCATCGCCGAACGCCTGAAGCGCGGGGGCACGTGGACGTGGGCCTACGTCGACGCGTCCGGTGACCGTGAGGACCCGCAGCACCTCGCCGCCCTGCAGCGCCGGAAGGCCGAGGACGTGCTGCGGTCGGCCGGGGCGGACGCCGAGGTCGTCGACACGGTGATGGCCGAGCTCGAGGAGACGCCGGGGGTGCCGGCACCCGTCAGCCGGTACGTGCTCGTGCACGCTGGCGAACTCGTGCTCAGCGAGGTCCTGCCCGGCGCGATGCACGCCCCGACGTCGATCGGCCACGACCCCGTGCCCGACCTGCTGCCGCTCCTGGCGCACCGGCCGCTCGACCTGCCGTTCCTGATCGTCGAGGTCGGTCGCGAGGGCGGTGGCTACCGCGCCTACCGCTTGGGCCACGCCGACGTGCCGGACCGTCGCGACGAGCAGCGCGTGCAGGGCCGCACCGACACGCTCCACAAGTTCCAGGGCGGCGGCTGGTCGCACCTGCGGTGGCAGCACCACACCGAGGAGATCTGGCGCGACAACCAGAACGAGGTCGCCACGGCGGTCGACGAGGCGTTCCGGCGGCTGCAGCCGAAGCTCATCGTGGTCGCGGGGGACATCCGCGCACGGGGGCTCCTGCTCGACCAGTTGTCCACCGAAGCGCGCGCCGTCGTCTCCGAGGTCCCGGTCGACACCCGGGCGTCGGACGCGTCGGAGACCGCGCTCGTCGAGCACGTCGACATCGCGCTCGCGCGGGTCATCGCGACCCGCCGGCACGACTTCGAGGACCTGCTCCGCACCCACGTCGGCCGCGGGGACAACCAGACGGTCACCGGTCTCGGTTCCGTCGTCGAGGCGCTGCAGCAGGCGCAGGCCTCGGTCGTCGCGATCGACGCCGCCGCGATCGGCGACCGCACCCTGCTCGCGCTGGGAGCGGTGCCGTGGATCGCCATGGCACCCGAGCAGGCGGCGGGGGCACCGGTCGTCGGACCGGTCCCGGCCGTGTGCGCGATCGTCCGGGCGGTCGCCCTCACCGACGCGGAGCTGCTGCTCGTGAACGCCGCGTCGCTCCCGAACGGTGCGCCCGCCGCGGCGTTGCTGCGGTGGCCGGTGGGACCGGCGGTGCCGGCCGCCTGAGCGGTGACCGGACGACGGACGGGAGGC
>NZ_MJGL01000017.1:0-60815 GCF_001864855.1 Curtobacterium sp. MCBA15_005 | reverse complement strand
CGGGAGGCCCGGTGCCAGCTGGTACCGGGCCTCCCGTCCGTCTCGGCGCGATCCTGCGGGCCGCCACGAGGGCCGCGTATAGCGTCCCGGCCATGACCGACGACCGCCGACGTGAGCTCGGCACCAGCGACGCCCCCGTTGAGGACGAACTCGCGGAGTCCTTCGACGCGACCATCGAGGAGGGCGCGGAGCGGCTGCAACGGACGACCCGGGCCGTCCTCGTCACGGGGTTCTTCGGCGGCCTCGAGGTCGGTCTCGGGGTGATGGCGTACCTCGCCGTGCTCACCGAGACCGACAGCCACCTGCTCGCCGGGCTGGCCTTCGGCATCGGCTTCATCGCGCTGCACCTGGCGCACAGCGAACTCTTCACCGAGAACTTCCTGATGCCGGTCGCGGCCGTGGTCGCCCGCGAGGGGACCGTGCTGCAGCTCGTGCGACTGTGGGGCGGCACCCTCGTGGCGAACCTGGCCGGGGGATGGGTGTTCATGTGGCTCGTCGTCCAGGCGTTCCCGCAGTGGCACGCCACGCTCTCGGAGTCGGCGCACCACTACGTCGACGCGCCGTTCGGACTGCAGAGCATCGTGCTGGCGGTCCTGGGCGGCAGCACCATCACCCTGATGACGCGGATGCAGCAGGGCACCGACTCGGACCCCGCGAAACTCGTCGCCGCCGTCGCCGGAGGCTTCCTGCTCGCCGGGCTGCAGCTCTTCCACTCGATCCTCGACTCGCTGCTCGTCTTCGGGGCGATCCAGTCGGGCGCGGACATCACCTACGGGCAGTGGCTCGGCTGGCTCGGGTACACGCTGCTGTTCAACGTCCTCGGTGGGCTGGTGCTCGTGACGGCGCTGCGCCTGCTCCGGACGAAGGAGCTCATGCAGGACCGCCGCCGGGACTCCCAGGACGACCCCGAGCGCGCCGACCACGAACAGGGGTGACGGGCGCGACGGGCGGCGCAGGCTGACGGGGTCGTCCGCGGTCGGTCGCGCGAACGGTCAGTCGTGCGAGCGGTCGCGGCGGGGCACCAGCGGGACCGCCAGCAGCGGGAGCACCGCCACGATGCCGAACGACGCCGCGAACCCGAGCGCACCGACCAGCGCCCCGATGCCCGGACCGACGGCGCTCGCCGCGACGAACTGCCCGGTGTTCTGCGCCCCGAGCGCGCGGCCCGACCAGAACGGTCCCGCCGCCTCGGCGACCGACGTGTAGGCCAGCCCGTTGTCGGCGACCGTCACGCTCGTCGCGAGCACCAGGAACACCGCAGCCCCGGCCAGGTGCGTCGCGTCGACGACCGCGAGCACCGCCATCACCACCGCGGCGCTCACCGCGACGATCCGCAGGGGCCCGACGCGCGACCCGGCCCGGTCGCTCCAGCCACCGACCAGGATCCGGCCGATCGCCCCGACGAACTGCGCGGCGCCGACGAGCAGCCCGGCCGCCGGCGTCGACCAGCCGAGGCCCACGAGCCAGACGAGCCCGTACGTCGACAGGGTGAACTGCGGCACCACGAGCAGGACCGACACCGCGTGCACCCGCCACAGGAACCCGCTCGACCGGTAGGGGTTCGCGGTCGCCGTCGTCGCCACCGTGGTCCGGGCAGGTCGTGGCGGGTCGGTGATCCCGATCGCGCAGCACACGGCGAGCACCGCGCACAGCACGATCGGCAGGACCAGGGCCGCACGGATCCCGGAGCCCTCGGCGAGCTGCGGCACCGTGACCGCCGCGAGCGTCACCCCGAGCGGTTGCGACATCTGCCGGATGCCCATCGCGAGTCCCCGGCGCTCCTTCGGGAACCACCCCACCACGACCCGGCCGCTCGCGGCGTTCGTCGAGGCACTCGTCATGCCGGCGGCCAGGAACGCCAACCCGAGCAGCACCGGGTCGCCCGCAGCCAGCCAGGCGGCGACCACGGCCAGCGTGGTGAGCACGAGCCCGCCGGCGATGACGACGCGCTCGCCGAACCGGTCGGTGATCGCGCCCCAGGCGATGAGCGTCAGGACCATGCCGAAGGTCGGGGCGGCGGCGAGGACCCCGGCGACCGGCAGGGACGTGCCGCGGGTGAGCAGGTGGGGGATGAGGAGCGCCGGGGCGGACACGACGAGCGTTCCCGCCGCCTGGGCCGCGACCCCGAGGGCGAGCATCGTCCAGGCGCGGGCGGAGACCGGCGGCGTCGTGGTGGATCGCTGCGGGGCCTCTGTCGTGGGCATGGGTCGTCTCGGCCGTACGTCGTCGTTCCATGGCGGAACGGATTGGTATACCAGAACGGTATACCATTCCCGCCGTCACGCCGCTAGGCTTGTCCGCCGTGACCGACACGACCGACGCCGCGCCCGTGTCGCAGACGGCCCAGCTCTACGACAACCTGCGCGCGGCCATCCTGACCCTCGACATCGCACCGGGGGAGCGCATCTCGGAGCGGGGGCTCGAGGCGCGGTTCCACGCCTCGCGCACGCCGGTCCGCGCCGCACTGTCGCGGCTCGAGCGCGAGGGGCTCATCCTGCACGAGGGTCGTTCGTGGACGGTCACCCCGATCGACCTCGACGAGATCGCCTCGCTCGCCGAACTCCGCGGCATCCTCGAGCCCGCTGCCGTTCGGCTGGCCGTCCAGCGCGCCACCCCCGAGCAGTTGGCGGAGGTCCGCGGGCACCTCGACGCGCTCCGGCCTACCCCCGACCAGCAGGCCGGCATCCGGATGGGGTCGACGTTCCACCTCGACCTCGCCGCGCTCGGGGGCAACCGGTTCGTCACCGACGCCATCGCCGACGCCCTGACACGGCTCGAGCGCACGCGTTGGATCGAGGTCCGCACGCCCGAGGCGCGCGACGCCGCGTGGGACGAGCACAGCGCCATCATCGACGCCGTCCGCGACGGTGACGCCGACCGCGCAGCGGAACTCGTGGCCGCCCACGTCGCCGGTACGAACGACCGGCTGCTCAGCTGGATCGCGCAGGAGCGCCGACGCCTGCGTGGAGCGGGCATGACGATCGTGGGCGCGACCGAGCGCTGAGTGTCCGCGGACGTGAGCGGTCTGCGGGCGCCTACCCGGGCCTCCTGGCCGTGTCCGGGGGGAGGCCGGGCGCGAGCCGCTAGCGCAGGTCCGTCGTCTCCTGCGGCGCGTCGAGATCGTCGAACGTGCGGATCGAATCCGTGCGTTCGAGCAGCGCGTCGCGCACCTCGGCCTCGTCGTGGCTCGCGCGGAGTGCGAGCTTGCTCCCGGAACGTGTCGACTGTGACATGTCGTGTCCTTCCCCTGCGTGTGGGCAACCTGATCGGTGCGGGCACGCGGCCCGCTGGTGCGCTTCCTCACGGGACGTACTGAGGTCGGAACAGTGTCGCGCGACCCCCGCGGTCCCGCAAGCGTTTCCGGCACCGTGTGGAGAACTCCCGGGACACGGCATGCCTAGGATGGTCCGGCCGCACAGCGCGAGGCGCGGCACCAGCGGACGTCGAAGGGGAGGCACGGGTTGGCCGACCAGCGCACCGCACCTCCCACGGTCTACGACGTCGCGTCTGCAGCCGGCGTCTCCATCGCCACCGTCTCGCGCGTGCTCCGCACGCCCGACGCCGTCCGCGAGGGCACCCGGGACCGCGTGCAGGCGGCGATCCGGAGCCTCGGGTACGTCCCGTCCGGCAACGCCCGGGCCCTCGCCGGCAAGCGCACCGGCGTCGTCGGACTGCTGTTGCCCGGGTTCGACGTGGTGCCCGACGAGCGGCCGGACCTGGTCACCGACGGCGGCGTCCGCGTGGTCGACGACCGGCGGCACGTGACGCAGCCGTTCTCGTCCAACCTGTACTTCGACGAGGTCCTGCGCGGTGCCGAGACCGAGGCCTGGCAGCGGGGGCTCGCGCTCATGGTCGCCGCCGGGCGGGGGTCGTCGCGCGACGTCATCGTGAACGACGTCGCCGGCCGGGTCGACGGGCTGGCCGTGCTGGCACAGACCGTGCCCGACGACCTGCTCGAGCACGTCGCCCGACGCATCCCGGTGGTGGTGCTCGCCGACGACCGGCGCTCGCACGGGTTCGACTCGGTGAGCGTGGACAACGCCGCGGGCATGCGGACCCTGGCGTCGCACGTCATCGGCCGCCTGGGGATCCGGTCCCTCGCGTACGTCGCGGGGCCCATCGACTCGCCCGACGACATGGAGCGCTCGGCGGGGTTCCGCGCGGCGCTGGCCGACCACGGGGTGCCGGCCTCGACGGTGCGCACCGTGCACGGCGACTTCGGGCGGGCTCGGGCGCGGGAGCTCGCGGTGTCGCTGCTCGCCGACGACGTCCCACGAGCCGTCGTCTGCTCGAACGACCAGTCCGCGCTCGGGGTGCTCGACGCCGCCGCTGCGCGGGGGCTCCGCGTGCCCGAGGACCTCGTCGTGACGGGGTTCGACGGCATCGACGCCGGTCGGTTCTCGTCACCGCGCCTGACGACCGTGCACCAGCCGATGGGGGCGCTCGGCCGTGCTGCCGTCCTGGCGATCGTGGACCGGCTGGAGCGCCGCGAGGGGCCGCCGCGCGCCGTGCGCCTGCCCGTCGAGGTGCTGCTGCGCGAGAGCTGCCCGCCCGCGCTGTAGGCGTGCGGCGGCTCGCACCGTGCGAGGGGCGTGTGGTGCGAGCTTCCGTGTTCGGTGCGAGCCTCGCGATCTCGCACCACGGACGGAACCTCGCACCATGCGCGACGCCCCTCGCACCGTGCGACGCCCCTCGCCGACGGCACCTCGCACGGTGCCGCCCCGCGAAACAACACCCGCGCTTGCACGCCGCGATGTAAGCGCATACATTGAGCACGTACCGACTCGACATGGAGGTCGACCGAGCAATGACGCTTCCCCCACAGCGCACGCGCGGCACGCGTGACCCAGGCCCCCGCCGCCGAGGCCGCCTCGTCGCGGCCATCGCCGGCCTCGCCGCAGTGGCCCTCGTGGCCACCGGCTGCAGCATCCAGGTCCGCTCCGAACCCGATCCCACCATCGGCAAGGACACGATGCTCATCAACGCGGACCGCGGCAACCCGCTGTTCGACCGCAACTTCAACCCGTACATCACCAACGCCCGGACAGCCTCCAAGTGGATGTACGAGCCCCTCATCGAGGTGAACCCCCTCGACGGCAAGCGCAACCCGTGGCTCGCCAGCGCGTGGAGCCAGCCCGATGCGAAGACGATCGACATGACGATCCGCTCGGGTGTCGAGTGGTCCGACGGTTCGCCGTTCAGCGCGAAGGACGTCGTCTTCACCTTCGACCTGCTCAAGAAGTTCCCCGCCATGGACGTCAAGGGGGCCTGGCAGCACATCGGGAGCATCGAGCAGGACGGTGACCACGTCGTCTTCCACCTCAAGAGCGAGGACGTCCCGAGCCTGACGATCATCGGGCAGACGTACATCCTCGGTGAGGACCACTGGAGCGGCGTGAAGGACCCGACGACCTGGCGCGACCCGAACCCGGTCGGCACCGGGCCCTTCGTGCTCGGCAACTACACCGACCAGCAGTACTCGATGGACAAGAACCCGAAGTACTGGCAGGCCGACAAGATCGCCATCAAGCACCTCATCCTGCCGGCGACGAACACGCAGCTCGACACCGTCACCCGCGGCTACGACTGGGCGTACTCGTTCATCTCGGACGTCAAGGGCACCTGGGGTGCCGCGTCGAAGACGAACGACTGGTGGTTCCCGGCCGGCGGTGTGATCGGCCTCATCCCGAACCTCACGAAGGCGCCGTACAACGACGTCAACGTCCGCCGGGGCATCTCGCTCGCGCTGGACCGTGACGCCATCGCCGAGACCGCGTCCGAGGGCAACCTGTCGGCAGCGGGTCAGACCGGCCTGATCCTGCCGAACCAGGAGCGGTACCTCAACCCGGACATCCCCGACCAGGGGATGATCACCCAGGACCTCAAGGCCGCGAAGGCGAACTTCGCGAAGTCCGGGTACGTGGAACAGGGCGGGAAGCTCGTCAAGGACGGCAAGCAGCTGTCGATCACGATCACCACGGCCAACGGCTACTCCGACTGGCTCCGCGCGGCGCAGGAGGTCCGCAAGAACCTCGCCGCGATCGGCGTCGACGTGACGATCAGCGCACCACAGCCCGCCGGGTACCAGCAGTCGATCAACAACGGCGAGTTCGACATGGCGATGGGCGGCATGGGCAACGGTGACGTCTACCAGGCGTTCAACTCCCTGCTCAGCAGCGAGTTCTACCAGCCGGTCGGCAAGTCGACCGTCAACAACTACGAGCGGTACAAGAACGCCGACACCCAGAAGCTCCTCGACGAGTACAAGGCGACGACGGACACCGCGAAGCAGCAGGAGATCCTCGACCAGCTGCAGCAGACCGTCTACGACGAGCTCCCCGTCATCGGCATGTACTACGGCGGACTCTGGGGCCTGTTCAACACCGGCAAGTTCGTCGGCTGGCCGAGCGCGAAGGACCCCTACATGGCACCGCAGAACTACGACTCGGCACCGCTGCTCATCTTCACGAAGCTCCGGCTGCGCGACAGCGCCGCGGGCAAGCAGATCCTGCAGGAGCAGAAGGCTGCGCAGCAGGAGGACCAGAAGTGAAGTACATCCTCCAGAAACTCGTCCTCTTCGTCCTGACCCTCTGGGCCGCGGTCACGCTGAACTTCCTGCTTCCGCGTCTCATGCCGGGCAGCCCGTCGGACGCCGCCCTGGCGAAGCTCAGCCGGAACGGCCCCGTCACCGAGGCCACCAAGAAAGCCGTCGAAGCCCAGCTCGGGGTGCCGACCGGCAACCTCTGGGACCAGTACGTCAGCTACCTGCACCAGGTCGTCACGCTCGACTTCGGGGTCAGCTACACGTTCTACCCGCAGCCCGTCGGTGACCTCGTGTCGAAGGCCCTGCCGTACACGCTGATCCTGGTCGGGGTCGTCACGATCCTGGCGTTCGTCCTCGGCACCCTGATCGGTGTCGCGGCGGCGTGGAAGCGCGGCACCTGGCTCGACTCGCTGCCCACCCTGTCGGGCAGCTTCATGTCGACGTTCCCGTACTTCTGGACCGCCCTGCTGCTGCTGTTCTTCCTCGGCTACGTGCTGCACTGGTTCCCGACCACGGGCGCCTACTCGGCGACGACGACGCCCGGGCTCAACGGCGCCTTCTTCGGCGATGCGCTGCAGCACGCGGTGCTGCCGGCGGTCACGATCCTGGTGACGAGCCTCGGCGGCTGGATCATCGGCATGCGCAACGCGATGATCAACACCCTCGGTGACGACTACGTGACCTTCGCCGAGGCCAACGGCCTGCGCGGACGCACCGTGGCCATCCGCTACGCGGCCCGCAACGCGATCCTGCCGAACCTGACCGGCTTCGGTCTGGCGCTCGGTGGCGTGGTCGGCGGTTCCGTCCTGGTCGAGCAGGTCTTCGGCTACCCGGGCATCGGCTACCTGCTGTTCAACGCCGTGATCGGGCAGGACTACCCGCTCATGCAGGCCCTCTTCCTGATGATCACCGTGTCGGTGCTCATCGCCAACTTCATCGTGGACGTCATGTACGGCGTCCTGGACCCGAGGACGCGTCGATGACCAACAACGCAACCATCGCCGTGCGAACGCAAGACACGGAAGAACAAGCAGCTCCGTCCAAGTGGCGCGCCGCCGCCCGCCAGTTCGGCGTCGTCTGGTCGAACAAGAAGGCCCGGATCGGCATCATCATCCTCGGCGTCTTCGTGTTCGTCGCGGTCTTCGCCCCGCTCCTGGCCCCGTACGGCGCCAGCCAGAACGGCTTCGCCCGGTCCGCCGACGCGACGCCCGACCACTGGATGGGCACCACCGCCGCCGGCGAGGACGTCCTGTCCCAGATCATCTACGGCGCCCGCATCTCGGTCATGGTCGGCGCGGTCGCGGGCATCCTGTCCACGCTCGTCGCCGTCGCGATCGGCCTCAGCTGGGGCTACGTCCGCGGCTGGATCGCCGAGGTCATCGGGTTCATCGTGAACCTGTTCCTCGTCATCCCGGGGCTGCCCCTGATGATCGTCATCGCCGCCTACCTGCAGAACGGCGGCATCGCGGTGATCATCGCGGTCATCGTCGTGACGGGTTGGGCGTGGGGCGCTCGCGTGCTCCGCTCGCAGACGCAGTCGCTGCGCGGTCGGGACTTCGTCACCGCCGCCCAGTTCTCCGGTGATGGCGCGACCCGCATCGTGTTCCGCGAGATCCTGCCGAACATGACGAGCCTCATCGTCGGCAGCTTCTTCGGGGCCGCCACCAGCGCCATCCTCGCCGAAGCGGGCCTCGAGTTCCTCGGACTCGGCGACTCGTCGATCGTCAGCTGGGGCACGATCCTGTACTGGGCGCAGAACTCGAACGCGCTCCTCACCGGGCAGTGGATCCTGCTCTTCGCGCCGGGTCTCTGCATCGCGCTCCTCGCGATGAGCCTCACCCTGATCAACTTCGGCGTCGACGCCGTGTCCAACCCGCGGCTGCGCGACGGCGCACGGCCCCGTAAGGAGAAGCGCGCATGAGCGGCTTGCCAGAAACGCACCCGGCAGACGGCCTGGAGGCGCCCACCGGCGCCGCCACGGGCCTCCAGTCCGACGGTGGTGCCGTCCAGGGCGACGCCTCCGTCCTGCTCGACGTCCGCGACCTGTCGGTCGTCTACGAGTCGGCCGGCCAGAGTGCCGTCCAGGCCGTCGACCACGTGTCGTTCCAGCTGCAGAAGGGCGAGTTCGTCGGCCTGGTCGGCGAGTCCGGTTCCGGCAAGTCGACGCTCGGCTACGCGCTGACCCGGCTGCAGAAGCCGCCGGCGCGCACGAACGGCGGCAGCATCGTCTTCGCGGGCAAGGACATCCGCGACCTCGACGACGAAGCCCTGCGCCAGCAGCGGCAGGGCGGCTTCGCCATGGTGCTGCAGTCCGGCATGAACGCGCTCAACCCGGTGCGCACCATCCGGAACCACTTCATCGACGTCTTCAAGGCGCACGGCCACGTGTCGCGCGACCGCTGGGACGCCCGGATGAAGGAGCTCATCGAGAAGGTGAAGCTGCCGACCTCGATGCTCGCCCGGTTCCCCGGGGAGCTCTCCGGCGGCATGCGGCAGCGCGTCTCCATCGCCCTGGCGCTCTCGCTCGAGCCGCAGCTCATGGTGTTCGACGAGCCGACGACGGCGCTCGACGTCCTCGTGCAGCACGCCGTGATGGACACCATCATCGAGCTGCAGCGCACCGAGGGCTTCACGGCGATCCTGATCAGCCACGACCTCGGCATCGTCCTCGAGGCCACCGAGCGCGTCCTCGTCATGCACGAGGGCCGGATCGTCGAGGACGGCGGCTCCCGCGAGATCCTCCGCGACCCGCAGGACGAGTACACGCAGATGCTCCTGTCGCACTACGCCGACCCCCGCGCCGAGGTGGTGTCGCTGCCGGGCTTCCCGGACCGCTCGCTCCGTGCCGAGGCCGGCGAGAAGCGGCAGGAGACGACCTCGTCGTTCAGCACCGTCGGCTCCCGCGAGCGCAGTGCCGCCCGCAACCCGATCGTCGTCGACCACATCGTGAAGACCTACCCGGCTCCCCGCCGCGGTGAGCAGCCGGTGCAGGCCGTGCGCGACGTGTCGTTCACCCTGGAGCCCGGGCAGTCGCTCGCCCTGGTCGGCCAGTCCGGTTCGGGCAAGTCGACCATCGCGAAGCTGCTCACCGGCGTCGAGAAGCCGACCACCGGCACCGTCCGGTTCGGGGACCTCGACGTCGCCCGCCTCGGCAAGCGCGGCCTGCGCGACCTGCGCTCCGAGGTCCAGATGGTGTTCCAGGACCCGTACTCGGCGCTCAACCCGCTGCACACCGTCGAGTACACGCTGTCCCGGCCGATCGCGAACTACACCGGGCTGACCGGCCGCGATGCCCGACGCCGGGTGCTCGAGCTGCTCGAGACGGTGGGGCTCACCCCCGTCGAGCAGTTCGCGCAGAAGCTCCCGCACCAGCTCTCCGGCGGGCAGCGGCAGCGCGTGGTGATCGCCCGGGCGCTCGCGAGCGACCCGCAGGTGATCATCGCCGACGAGCCGGTGTCGATGCTCGACGTGACGCTGCGTGCCGGTGTGCTCGCGCTGCTCGAGGACCTCCGCGAGCAGTGGGGCGTCTCGCTCCTCTACATCACGCACGACCTGCTGAGTGCGCGGCTCATCACGGACGACATCATGGTGCTCCACGAGGGCGCCGTGGTCGAGCGGGGTCACACCGCCCAGGTGCTGCAGGACCCGCAGGACCCGTACACGATCGCCCTCCTCGACGCTGTTCCCAACCCGCGGAGGACCCTGCGCGCATGACGAACCTGCACGACTTCCCGACGGTCCCGCCGTTCGGGCACCTGCCCACCCCGGACGGCGTCGACGTCGTCGGGATCGACGTCCCGGTCGGGCGGCTCACGGCCTACCGGATCGTGCCCGAGGGGGTGTCGAAGGGCACCGTGCTCATCGTCCCCGGCTACACCGGCTCGAAGGAGGACTGGCGGACCTTCCTGCCCGTCCTCCGCGACGCCGGGTGGACCGCGGTCGCGATCAGCCGGCGCGGTCAGGCCGACTCGGCAGCACCGACCGAACCCCGCGACTACTCCCTCGACGAAGAAGCCGCCGACGTCGTCCGGGTCGCACGCCTGCTCGACGACGGCGCCCCCGTGCACCTGATCGGGCACTCGCTCGGCGGTGTGATCGTCCGGGCTGCCGCGCTCCAGGACCCGACGGCGTTCCGCGACGTCGTGCAGTTCTGCTCCGGGCCGCACGGGTGGCCTTACCGCAAGGTCGCCGAGCTGACGATCCTGCACGACACCGGCGGGAACCTCCGGCAGCTGTTCGACTCGACGAACCCGCTCTGGGCGTACCGGCCCGACGACGAGCTGCCCGACGACGTCCGGATGGTGCGTGACCGCTTCGACGCGACGAGCCCGCTCAGCGTCGTCGCCGGCGGCCACATCCTCGAGGACCACACCGACGCGTCCGACGCCCTGCGCGCCACCGGCCTGCCGGTCCTCGTCGCCCACGGCGAGTGGGACAACGCCTGGCCGATCCCGTGGCAGCGGGCGATGGCCGAGCAGACCGGCGCCGAGTACGTCGTCATCCCCGCGAGCTACCACGGTCCCCAGGTCGAGAACCCGCTCGGGACGGTCGCCGTCTTCGACGCATTCCTGAGCCAGCACTGACTCGAACACGCACTGAAAGGCACCATCATCTCCACGCTGCAGTTCCCCGACGGCTTCCTCTGGGGTGCCGCCACCGCCGCCCACCAGATCGAGGGCAACAACGTCAACAGCAACTGGTGGGTGCACGAGCACGAGCCGGACACCACCATCGTCGAGCCCTCGGGTGACGCGGCGGACAGCTACCACCGGTACCGCGAGGACATCCGCATCGCGGCCGAGCTCGGGCTGAACTCCTACCGGTTCAGCATCGAGTGGGCCCGCATCGAGCCCGAGCGCGGGTTCGTCAGCCGTGCCGAGGTCGACCACTACCGCCGCATGGTCGACGCCTGCCACGAGTTCGGCATCGAGCCGATCGTCACCCTCATGCACTTCACCGTGCCGCGCTGGTTCGAGCGCGACGGCTTCTGGCGGGCACCCGACGCAGCGGACCTGTTCGCCCGCTACACCGAGGCCGCGCTCCCCGTGGTGCAGGACGGCGTCCGCTACGTCTGCACGATCAACGAACCGAACATCGCGGCCATGCTCGCCGGCGGCGAAGACGCGGCCAACCTGGTGGCCTTCGGCCTGCCGAACCCGGACCTGGGGGTCGCCGACGCCCTGCTGGCCAGCCACAAGCGGTCGCGCGAGGTCCTGTCACAGGTGTCGGGCCTCCAGTCAGGGTGGACCGTCGCGACCCAGGCCTTCAAGTCCAACGGTGAGCCGGGCGCGGACGCGATGCTCCGCGAGTACGGGTACCCGCGCGACGACTGGTACCTCGAGAACGCCGCGGGCGACGACTTCCTCGGCGTGCAGGCTTACACCCGCACGTTCATCGGTCCGGACGGGCCCCTGCCCGTCGCGGACGACGTCGAGACGACCCTCACCGGCTGGGAGTTCTACCCCGAGGCCTCGGCCGACGGGCTCCGCAGCGCGTGGGAGCTCTCCGGTGGTGTCCCGCTGATGATCACCGAGAACGGCATCGCCACCGCCGACGACCCCCGCCGGCAGGCGTACACGCAGGGCGCTCTCGAGGGCATCCACCGCTGCATCGAGGACGGCATCGAGGTCCTCGGCTACCAGCACTGGTCGCTCCTGGACAACTACGAGTGGGCTTCCGGTTTCCGCCCGACCTTCGGGTTGGTCGCGTGGGACCGCGAGACCTTCGAGCGCACGCCGAAGGACTCCGCCCGCTGGTACGGGCGGGTCGCGCAGGCGAACGCCCTCGAGTCGGTCACCGTCTAGGACGGTCGACCCCGCAGGCGCGCGGCGGACGGGAGGCCCTGCTCCCGTCCGCCGCGCTTCGTCGTGTCCGGCACGGGTCGGCCCACGGGCCGTGGTGCGGACAGCGCTCAGGCGGCGGCGAGCAGGTCGGCGACGGCCGTCTCGCGGAGCAGCTCCGCGCGGTCCGCAGCGGTCGAGCCCTCGTCGTCGGCGGCGTCCCGGTCGACGTCGAGCGACAGCACGACGCGGACCGTGTCGAGCTCGCCGGAGTCGACGGCCGCGATCAGCAGCGTCGCGCCCCGTGACCCGCGCGCCCTGGTGTCCGCACCCGCGGCGGCGAGGGCACGCACGATCGCGGCGTGCCCGCCCCACGCAGCGCGGACGATCGGGGTGTTGCCGTCGCCGTCACGGGCCTCCAGGTCGGCGCCCGCTGCGACCAGCACGTCGACCGCCCGTCGCGCGTCGCGGTCGATCGCCAGCGTCAGCGGCGTCCGCCCCTCGGTGTCCTCCAGCTGCAGTGTCGCCCCGCGGCGCAGGAGTTCCTCGAGCATCTCGGGGTGGTCGAACCACGCGGCGGCGTGCAGCGGGGCGAAGCCCCAGCGGGGGTCGACGTCGTCGACGTCACTCGCGTCGTCGGCCAGGTGCAGCCCGCCGAGGTCGCCGTAGGCCGCGGCACGCACCACCTCGGTCGCCCACTCCACCCAACCGTCCGGCACCGGGCCGTGCCAGCCGCGTGCCGGGCGCGACTCGAGGCCGGAGTACACGGACTCGGCGACGCTCCGGATCGCCACCCGGACGCCCCGGAACCGGATCGCGACCTCACCGACGGGGGAGATCAGCAGGCGGAGTTCCCAGGCGTCGTGCTCGTTCAGGTACTCGAGCTCGCCCCGGGCGACGTGCGCGTCACCGGCGAGCAGTGCCGCGGCGTCGACACCCGGCGGGTCGATGACGGCGTCCCGCAGCCGGAGCGACACCCTGGCGTGGTTCCAGCGGCGCCACAGGCCGCTCGGGGTGTCGAGCACCTCGTCGTTGCGGACCACGATGTCGGCGTGCACGACGACCGGGTCCGGCACACCGTGCCCCGGCAGGTCGACGGGAGTCGTCACGTCGTCCTCGTCGGCGTCCGGGTCGACGACGGCGTCGGCGGACTCCACGACCCAGCGTTCGATCCGTGAGTCGGTCCACTTGACCGTCAGGAGCGCGGCGATCGTCGGCGGGGCGTCCTCGAGCAGCCGGGTCACGTGTTCGCGCTGGCCGTCGAAGTCCTCGAGGGAGACGTAGCCAACGGAGGGCCAGTTCACTCGACTCCATCGCACGGGACGACCCTACCCGGCAGTGGTCCGTCTCCCCGCGGAGGGCCGCGTCGCGTGCTCTCGTCCAGCTCCGCAGTTCTCCACAGGTGTCACCCTTCCGGAGCAGCGCCGTCCGGGATGTGAGATGTTGAAGACATGCCGCCGCGGACCGTCCCCCGAGTTGCGGTACGGGCTGCGTCCAGGGGTCCTGATCGCGCGACTGCTCGGCTCGAGGACCTGCGGCCACGGCCGGAGCGAGCCCCGGGGAGCAGCAGGCGGCTGGCTCCGCGAGTGAGCGGACGGTCGACGAAGCGGTGGGCGAGCGGCGCCACGGCGAGCATGGCACCGGCGGTGATCGTGACGACCACGAACCACGGCACCCAGTACGCGCCCACGGCGGCGAGTGCTGCGGGCACCACCGGCGCCAGGAGCGGGTGAACGAGGTACAGCGCGTACGAGGCAGCGCCGCCGGCCATCACCCAGCGGGGCACGAACCGGCCGATCCGATCGTCCAGCCAGACCGCCGAGAACACGACAGCGGAGATCACGAGCGGGACGACGGCCGCCGAGACCTCGAGCCGCTCGGCTCGCAACGAGGCCAGGGTGCCCATGCAGACCGCGATGCCGCCGAGCGACAAGACGGTCAGGACCGGTCGTCGTGCTCGCCACCCGCGGGCGATGACCATGCCGGCGAGGAAGTAGAGCGTCACGTCATCGGCGTAGAACCACCATGCTGACCCGGTGGCCGGGCGCAGGAGTGACGCGGCGGCCGCGAGCGTGAGGATCGGTGCGCAGAGTGCCAACGGGTCGATCCGGATGGCCAGGGCGAGCGTCATCAGCGCGTAGAACGCCATCTCGAAGACCAACGTCCACCCGACGCCCCAGAGCGGATGGATGGCACCGGCTTCGTCGTGACTGGGGATGAACAGGTACGACGCAAGGACCGTGCCCGGGCTGAGGGCCGAGTTGACCACCAACGAGCCGGCCAGGACCACCGCGGCGACCTTGATGGTGGTCATCAGCCAGTAGAGCGGGACGACCCGCGCGAGCCGCGCCCGGGCGAACCGGTGCCAGGACCCCGGCGCCTGACCGAGGTCGTCGCCGACGAGCACCATCACGAAACCACTGATCGCGAAGAACAGCCAGACGCCCAGTCCGCCGATCCGGTCGAGCTGCGGGGTGTGCTCGTCGAAGCGCTCCGCCGAGTAGTAGCACGCGTGGACGATCACCACGAGGGCGGCTGCGACGTACCGCAGGGCCTGGATGAGACGGAAGGGCTGCTGTCGCGTCGGCATGTCGCAATTCTACATGCAAAATACAAACATACGTGATGATATCGGGCGCGCGCTATGGATATCGCACGTGATATACTAATGACATGACCACACGAACCGCAGCGCGCGAGGTCGTCTACCTCGGCTGGACGGGGCACGGCAACTACGGCGATGAACTCCTCCTCGAGACCTGGCGTCTCGCCCTCGGCATCGACGCCGTCTCGCCGGTGACTCGACGGGAGCGACTCGCCGACGTCCGGAGCGCGATCCACTCGTACCGCACCGGAGGTCGTACCGAGCGGATGCTCCTCCTCGGTGGCGGGACGGTGCTCGGCTTCCAGAACTGGGCACGGCACGTGGCAGATGCTGCTCGGGTGTACCGCGCAGACGCAGTGGTCGCACTCGGAGCCGGGGCGGCTGAGTCGACCGACACGTTCGCCCTGGGCCTGCAGGGGCACGACTGGCGGCGCTGGTCGGAGCTCCGATCGATCTTGCTCGGTGTCCGCGGTCCACTCACAGCGGTGGAGTGCGAGCGGGCCTGGGGTCGTCCTGCGGTCGTCGGCGACCCCGCTCTGCTGTACCCGGTCGTGGCGGGCATCGAACACGTCCACGACGCCGACGGCCCGGTCGGTGTGAGCGTCGGCGCTGATCCGGTGTCGCGGTTCGACCCGCGGTCGGTCGCAGCGGCGGTGTGCAGGATGACCGGAGCGGACACCGAGATCGTGTTGTTCGCGCTGTCCCCGAACGACCTCGCCGCCTGTCGAACCCTGCAGTCCGAACTGCACCGCCCGTCGCGGATCCACCGGTTCGACGGCGACGTCCGCGCAACGACCTCGGAGATCAGCCGGTGCAGTCTCATGCTCACCGAGCGACTGCACGGCGCCGTCGCCGCGGTCGGCCTGGGCGTCCCCACGGTGCCGCTCGCCTACGCCTCGAAGTGTGACGACTTCTGGCTCAGCGTCACGGGTGAACGGCCCACGGTCGTTCCGGGCTCGACGGAGCAGCAGATCGTCGATGCTGCAATGCGGGCACTCGACCCCCTGGAGCGCTCGGCGACCCAGGCGCTGGCGAGCACGCTCCGCCAGCGCCTCGTGGTCGGGGTGCAACGGATAGCCGACTGGCGCGAGGGCGTCACCACGACCGACCAGCTCCGCGAGCCGCTCCCGTTCGAGACGGTCGAACCCGCTGGTGCCAACGGAGGTGTTGCCTGATGGAGGCTCAGGAGTACGTCCGGATCCTGCGGAAGAGCTGGCTCCTCATCACGGCGACGGCGCTGCTCGGCATCCTCAGCGGTGGTGCGCTCGCTGCTGCGTCGACACCCGCCTACACCGCGGCGACCCGTCTCTACGTCTCGGTCCGTGCGCAAGAAGGCGCCGCCAGTACGGATCTGAACCAGGGGACGAGCTTCGCGCGACAAGCGATCTCCACCTACGTCGACGTCGTGAACAGCCCGATCGTCCTCGATCGCGCCGGACGCGAGCTGGAGCCGCGCATGACGGCAGCCGAACTCGCGCCGCTCGTCAGCGCTTCGTCCCCTGCCAACACCGTGCTCCTCGAGGTCTCCGTGACGGACACCAGCGCGAAGCGTGCGGCCGAGATCGCGAACGCCGTCGGGGAGTCCTTCGCACGCGTCGTGTCCGAGGACCTCGAGAAGCCGAGCGTCGGGCCGTCCCTCATCGCCGTGAAGACGATCGCGCCGGCAACCGTACCGAGCGCGCCGAGTGCTCCACGGATCCCGCTGATGCTCGCGATCGGCCTCGCGGTGGGTCTCGTGACCGGGGTGGGGATCGCGGTGCTCCGGACGAACCTGGACACGAGGGTCAGGACCGCGGAGCAGATCGAGGCAGTCGCGCGTCGCCCCTACCTGGGCGGGATCTTCGTCGATCCGGACGCCCAGAAACGCCCCCTCATCGTCCACGCCGACCCGAGGAGCCCACGGTCGGAAGCCTTCCGTCGACTCCGGACGAGTCTGCAGTTCGTCGGTCTCGGCGACGCTGGCCGCTCGTTCGTGGTGACCAGTTCCGGGCCGGGCGAGGGCAAGAGCTACGTCGCAGCGAACCTGGCCATCGCCCTTGCCGAGACCGGAGCGAGTGTCGTCCTCGTCGATGCGGACCTCCGGCGCCCCCGTGTGGCTGACTACCTCGGCATCGAGGGGAACGCCGGGCTGACGGACCTGCTCATCGGACGTGCGGAGATCGCCGACGTCCTGCAGCCGTGGGGTGAGCAAGCGCTCTCGGTGCTCCCGTCCGGACGCATCCCCCCGAACCCGAGCGAGATGCTCGGCTCCGCTGCGATGCGTGCAACCGTGGAACACCTGGAGCGCAACTTCGACTACGTCGTGATCGATGCGCCTCCGGTCCTGCTGGTCGCCGATGCCGCCGTGCTCAGCGCGGTCGCCGGCATCCTCTTCGTGGCCGCCGCCGGCAAGGTCCGCAAGGCGGATGTCATCGCGGCACTCCGGGCGCTCGACGCGGTCAAGGCGGTCACGTTCGGCGTGGTCGGCCAGATGCTGCCGCTGCGCGGTGCCGGTGGTGGGTCCTACGGCAAGTACGCCTACTACGACGGCGACACCCCGGTGATCGAGCCGGTGCCCGAGGAGCGGCGCGGCCGACGCGGTCTGACCACATGACCCACGGTGTCAGCTCGACCGTCGCGCGCCCGGTCGGCGCCGCCCTCACCGACCCCGAACCCTCTGGGAGCTGAACTTGTCAATCCTCGTCACCGGCGGCGCCGGGTACATCGGCTCGCACGTGGTGCGCCTCCTCGAGGAGCGAGGCGAGTCGGTCGTCGTGGTCGACGACTTCTCGAGCGGCCTCAGGTCGCGGGTCGGAGCCGTCGTCGTCCAACTCGACCTCGCGGCCGCCGACGCTACGTCAGCACTCATCGACGTCATGCGCGAGCACGACGTGTCCTCGGTGATTCACCTCGCAGCCCTCAAGGACGTCGCGGAATCGGTCGACGAACCGGAGCGCTACTACAGCGTCAACGTCGGAGGACTCGGGCATCTGCTCGAAGCGATGCGGTCCGTCGGCGTCACCCGAATCGTCTTCTCGTCCTCGGCTGCCGTGTACGGCGATGTGCAGGACGTCGTCGTCACGGAGCGGACCCCGTGTTCGCCGATCAATCCGTACGGCCAGACGAAGCTGATCGGTGAGTGGATGCTCGACGCAGCGCACCACGCCTGGGGGCTGCGGGCGATCTCGCTGCGCTACTTCAACGTCGCCGGCGCCGGATGGGACGACCTCGCGGACACGGCTGCCAAGAACCTCATCCCGATCGTGGTGGATCGGATCCTTCGCGGTGAGTCACCGGTCGTCTACGGCGACGACCATGACACCCCGGACGGCACCTGCATCCGCGACTACATCCACGTCGCAGACCTCGCACGGGCGCACCTCGCTGCGGTCGACACGCTCCGCGACGCCAGCGACTTCGCCGGCCCGGTCAACATCGGCACGGGCAAGGGGGCGTCCGTCCGAGAGGTCGTGGCCGAGGTGAGCAGCGCCCTCGGACGACCGAGCACCCTGCGGGTCGCCGCAGCTCGTGCTGGCGATCCCGCCGCGGTCGTCGCGGACCCGTCCGTCGCAGCCGATCAGCTCGGGTGGCGGGCTCGTCACGGTCTCGACGCGATCGTCCGGTCCGCCCTCGGAGCAGTCCACTCCTGACGCACGCTGATGAGCGCGCTGTCCGCATCGACGCGCGGAGCGCCCGGGATCCGCTGCGTTCTCGGCTCGGGACCCGTCAGAGTCGCCGCGACACGGGCGCCCAGCGGAGCACGGCATGGAGCGCAGGGAAGACAACCCACGGCGCGGTCGCGGCGATCAGCCGGACGGGCACAGCGATGTCCGACGGTACGGCGACGAGGATGCCGAGCGAACACGCGAGCGTGATGACCCGCACAATCGTGAGCTCGGCGTTCGATCGGCGGTAGCGCTGGAACGTCGAGAACACGGTGCTGGTCCACAGTGCTGCCACCAGGAGGCAAGCGACGACGCTGAACGGGACTGCGTCGGAGAGCGCGGTCAGGTGGATGGCGCTCAGGACGAACGGCACGACCGCAGCAGCCGTCGTGCCCCAGAGCGCGCCGGCCAGGATCGCGCTCGCGGCGATCGTGGCGGGGAAGGCGAGCGACCGCATCCGTGCGCGGAAGGACGACGGCACAGCTCGAGTGGGATCCCGGTGATCGGCCGATCGCTCCTCGAGCGCTCGGCCTCGCATCGAGCGGATGACGGTCGGGGAGAGTCCTGTCTGCAGCATCTGGAACGGTCCCGCGATGAGGGTGGTGCAGCTCCGGAATGCGCCGGCCACGGCGAGTGACGTCGATGCGCCGAGCGCGATCACCACCGCGCTCATCGTGGTGCCGATCAGGACTCCGTCGAGCGCGAGGAACGGGATGTCCCGCCGGTACTCGTCGAGGAAGGCCCGGACGCTCCACGACCGGGTCGGGCGTCCGCGCAGTGCGAGTCCTGCGGCACCCACTCCGTACGCGATCGTCATCGCCACCGGCAGCGCCACCGACGCGTCGACGCCGGGCAACAGCCCGACAGCACAGAGTCCAGCCAGGACCACCATCACCACGGCGTCGGTCGAGACGACGCGGCCGTAGCGGACGGCCGACATCTCGACCGATCGTGTCGTGTCGTACAGGGCGTACGTGACGAGTGCGGCTGCGAGCGCGAGTCCGGATGCGGCGGTTGCGAGACCGAGACCGACGACCGCGATCGTGATCGACGCGGGAGCCGCTGCGACGAGGGTGAGCAGCACCGCAGCGCGGCGTGCGGCTCGAGACCGTTCCGGGTCGCCTGACAGGTAGATGACGACGGGCAGCGCTCCGAACCCGCGTACGAAGCCGGCCGCCATGAAGAACACGGAGAGCAGAACGGCGAAACGGCCCCATCCGTCGGGAGTGAGGCGGACGGTGCCGACGATCGTGATGCCCATCTGGCCCAGGCTCAGCATCGCCTGAGCGGCGAAGGGGAGCGCGAGTCGGCCGAGTCGCTGCATGTTCGCGCCTCTCTCATTATGGATGTCACGTGTTAGTATATCACCGACCCGTGGGGGACCCACCTGATGAATGAAGGACCGAGATGCTGACATTTGCCGAGTTCGAGCGAACCGAGATCGCGGGCGTGCCGATCATCGTCGCGACCCGTGACGAAGCGATCGAACAGATCGCGGCGGTCGCGCAGAGCGGTGGTGCCGGTGACGTCCACCTGGCGAACTCGTACGTGATCTCCCTCACCGCGCAGGACGAGGACTACCACCGGCTCATCGCCTCCGGGGCTGCCGTCTACCCGGACGGGAAGCCCCTCACGTGGGTGTCGAGAGTGCTCCCGGGCCGCGCGCTGTCGCAGGTCAGGGGCCCGTCGCTGTTCCCGGACATGATGGACCGGGGGCGGAGCCTGGGACTCCGGCACTTCTTGCTCGGCAACACGGACGAGGTGCTGGCATCCCTCCGCGCCGAACTCGAGCGGCGGTACCCGGGCGTCTCGATCGTCGGGACGCACCGCTCGTACTTCCGGCCGCTGACCGACGACGAGCTCGCCGCGCAGGACGCCGAGATCGTCGCCGCTGATCCGGACATCATCTGGGTCGGGCTCGGCACACCGCTGCAGGACGTCGAGACGCGACGGATAGCCGAACACCTCGGGAAGGTCGCGATCGGGGTCGGGGTGGCGTTCGACTTCATCGCGGGGACGAAGCCAGTGGCTCCGGAGTGGATGACCCGTGTCGGGCTGGAGTGGGTCTTCCGGCTCGCGAGCGAACCGCGCCGTCTCTGGAAGCGCTACCTCATCGGGAACTTCGTGTTCCTCCGCGCGGCCTTGCGGCGACGCCGATGACCGGGGGACGCGTGGCGGTCGTCAGCCAGGTTCCTCCGCCCGTGCACGGCCAGACCGTGATGACCCTCCGTTTCCTCGACGTGTTGGAGCGGCTGGGGCGACCGTCACGACTCATCGACCGTCGGTTCAGTGCGACGGTCGCCGAGGTCGGTGTGCCGTCGCTGCGCAAGGTGGTCGCGGTTGTCGGACTGCTCACCCGTGTCGTCTGGACGAGCGTCCGTTTCCGGCCCGAGGTGGTCGTGGTGTTCGTCACCACCCGGGGCGGATCGTTCCTCGTCGACTGGGCCGTGTCCGAGCTCCTGCGGCTCTTCCGGAGTTCTCTGGTGCTCTACGTGCACTCGGTCGGCTTCGAGGACCTCCGTCGTCGAGGTCGGTTGTGGGCGTGGTGTGTCGATCGTCTCCTCGGCTCGAGCGACCGGATCGTCACACTCGGTCCGTCCCTGCTCGCAGACCTGCCGGGCCGCGCTGCACTGTGTCTCGCCAACACTCCGGGCCCGGTGCCGGCAGTGACCACCGCGGCCGACCCGTGCAGCGTCCTCTTCCTGTCGAACCTCATCCCCGGCAAGGGCGCCGAGGATTTCGCGCGGATCGCCGGCCTCCTCCTTGGTCGCTCCGGGACCGAGCGCTGGCGTTTCACGGTGGCGGGTTCGCCCGCCGATGCAGCCGTCGTCGCAGCGGTCGAACGGGAACTGGTCGACGCTGACGCCACGGCGCGTGTCGCGGTCGTGGGCGCGCTCGGTGCGGCGGAGAAGTGGCAAGCGTTGGCGGCGTCGACGTGTCTTGCCTTCACGTCGTCGCTCGAAGAGGCGCAGCCGTTGACGATCGTCGAGGCGTTCGCGAGCGGCACGCCTGTGGTCGCGTACCGCGTCGGCGGCGTTCCGGACCTCGTCGAGCACGGTGTCAACGGCTTCCTCGTCGACGTCGGCGACGATGATGCGTTCGCCGATGCCATCGAGTCCCTGATCGGAGACCCTGCACTCCGCGGACGTCTGTCCGCTGGTGCCTCGCGGACCTTCTCGGCGCGTCTGTCCGAGCACGCCTACACGGACGCCTGGCGACACGTCCTCGACGAGAGCACCCGATGAGCGTCCGTCCCGGCACGACGTTCCTTCCGAGCCGTCGATCGTTCCGAGGGCACCGCTGGCGAGCCCCTGCCCTGCCCTGGCTCACCTGGGTGGCGGTGGCGATGGCGGTCGTGATCGACGCGAGTGGCCGTGTCGGTCTGGGGCCGGTGAGCCTCTCGGCGTTCATCTCGGTCGGCGTCATGGCGGTGCTCATCGGGCTGGCCCCGCTCGTCGTGGGAGCGGGCCTCGCAGCCGTTCCCCTGCCGTTCCTCCTGTTCTACGGCTTCGTCGTCGTCCGTCTCGTCTTCGCGCCCAACCCCGACGGGCTCCAGAACGCAGCGATCCTCACCATGTTCACCTTCGGCATCGCGTTCTCGGCGCGGTCGGCGACGGTGGAGGTCGCCGGCGCGACGCTCCGGGTGTTCGCCGGTGTCGGTGTCCTGGTCGCCGTCGTGTTCGCCGTCGGCAGTGTGTCCGGTGCGGACGTCTACATGACCCGTGCGTTCGCCCTCACTGCTCTCGTGCTGCTGGCCGCTGCGGTCGTGCTGCCACCGACGGACCTCCTCGCCCGTGCCGCTCCGTTCGTGATCGTCGGGGCCATCGTGCTCAGCCTGTCCCGGACGGCGTCCGCGATCAGCATCCTGATGTTGGTGGGACTCGTCGTCCGGCTCCGCCGAGGACACCGGCTCCTGCTCGCCTGTGGCGCGGTGACCGGCGTCGCGCTCGCCACGTGGGCGCTCCTGTCGACGTTCGCACCGCTGCGTGATCGCTTCCTCGTCGGTGACAACGCGGTCGAGGTCGGTGGCCTCGCGATCAACACCTCCGGCCGTTCGGCGCTCTGGGAAGCAGTCAGCCAGAACGCGATGCACGCGCCCTTCCTCGGCCACGGCCCGGGGTCGGCGGTCGTCTTCGTGACGGAGCGGTTCGGTGGGATCACCCAGCCGCACAACGAGTACCTCCGCGTCCTGCACGACGAGGGCCTCGTCGGACTGATCCCGTTCGTCCTGGGTTGTCTGCTCGTGCTCATCCGTGTCATCAAGCGGATCGCACGGACGGACCAGCCGATCCACTGGGCCGCGCTGTTCGCCCTGACGGCGACACTCGCTGCCGCCGCCACGGACAACGTCCTCGTCTACCCGTTCGTCCTGCTTCCCGCCTCGGTCCTCATCGGGCTGTCGCTCGGTCTCCCGGTCGGTCTCTCCGAGCAACCGACGACGGGAGCGCGCGCACGAGAGCCTCGAATCGGCGACCGCGGACTCCTCGGAGCATCCCGATGACCGGTCGCCCCGACATCGCAGTCGTGATGAGCGCCTACAACGCCGTCGACACGATCATCCCCGCCGTGCGCTCGCTCCTCGACCAGACCGAGGTCGCCCTGGAGGTCGTGGTGTTCGACGACGGATCGACCGACGGGACCGATCTCGCGCTGGGATCACTCGCCGATCCGAGGCTCCGCGTGATCCGTTCCCCGCACAACGTCGGTCGATCGGTCGGACGCGACCGCGCCATCCGAGCGACGACCGCAGCGGTGATCGCGATCGCTGACGCGGACGATGTCGCGCTTCCTGGAAGGCTCGCGGCACACGTCCGACAGCTCCGGGGAAACCCGCACGCGGTCGCGACGTTCGGCAGGCTCGTCGAGCAGCGTGGCTCGCGGACGATCCTCGCCGATCGGTTCCCGCCCGACTCCGATGCCGTCGACGCGATGTTCGAGCGCGGTCAGATGCCGGTGGCGCACCCGGCGAGTGCGTTCCGCCGCGAGTGGTACCTCGACACCGGCGGGTACGACCCACAGATCCGTTGGTGCGAGGACTACGACCTGTTCGCACGCGGATGGCGCCCAGGAGCCGTCGTCCCCGACCGCGCACCCGTCGTGGTCTACGCGTCCCCTGGAGCCGTCCGGCCGTGGCGCTACTGGTGGGAGAACGAGCGGCACCGTCGTGCGATCACCGCCCGTGTCCTCGCGGCCGGCCGCTCTCGAGCGGGTGCGACTCCCATCGCGCCCTACCTCCGTGCTGCCAGCGCCCCACCACGTCGCGCCGTCGAGGTGCTCCGGTACGTCGCTGTGTCAGCTCGCGACGCCGTTCGCGAGCGTCGGCGTCTCCACCGTCCCACAGAAGAAGGAAGCGGAAACAGATGAACACCACCAAGACCGTCCTCATCACCGGGGGTGCCGGCTTCATCGGCTGCGCCCTGTCCCAGCGGCTCGCGAGTTCGTTCACCCGCTGGGTGGTGGTCGACTCGCTGCACCCGCAGGTACACCCCGAGCGAGTCCGACCGGATGGACTCCATGACTCGGCAGAGCTCGTGGTTGGCGACATCACGAAGAGCGCGACCTGGGACCGTGTGCTCTCGGACATCCGCCCGGACATCGTGATCCACCTCGCCGCAGAGACGGGAACAGCGCAATCGCTCGACGAGGCTTCGCGTCATGCCGAGGTGAACGTCGTCGGCACCACGCGCATGCTCGACGGGTTCGGTCGTCTCGGCATCGTCCCCGAGCGGATCCTGCTCAGCAGCAGTCGCGCCGTGTACGGCGAGGGGCGCTGGGTCTCCGAGCGGGGGGACGTCCGGTACCCGGGCCAGCGCAGTCACGGGCAGCTCGAGCGTGGGGCGTGGGACTTCGACGGACTTGTGCCGCTCCCCGCCCGCGCCGGCGACAACGTCCCGCATCCGACGAGCGTCTACGGATCGACCAAGCTGTCGCAGGAGCAGATCCTCGCGGCATGGGTGGGCGCGCGCGACACGGCGTTGACCGTGCTGCGCCTGCAGAACGTGTTCGGTCCCGGTCAGTCCCTGACGAACAGCTACACCGGGATCGTCTCGTTGTTCTCGCAGCTCGCCCGCGCCGGTCGGAGCATCCCGATCTACGAGGACGGCGAGATCACCCGCGACTTCGTCTTCATCGACGACATCGCCGACGCCTTCGTCGCTGCGCTCGGGACCGCTCGCTCGGTCGGGACCACGACGTTCGACGTCGGGTCCGGCGTTCCTTCGACGATCAACGATCTCGCTCGGACGATCGCTCATCACCACGGAGCACCCGCGCCGCACGTCACCGGGGCGTTCCGTGACGGCGACGTCCGGTTCGCCGCGTGTGACGTTGCTCCGACGGTCGCTGCGCTCGACTGGCAGCCGCAGTGGAACCTGGACGCCGGCGTCGTGCGCCTGCAGGACTGGATCGACGGCCAGCTCGGAACGCCGGTCGAGGCACTGATGGCTGGCTGAGGCGCTCGCACGAGAAGCCCCGATCGCTCCCGCGTGGAGCGGTCGGGGCTTCTTGCTGTCCCGCGGACGGCCGGCGGCCGTTGATCGACACACGCGTCGCCCGCCGAAGAGACCGAGGCGAGCACTGGCGCGCACACGAAGATGCCCCGGCTGCTCGCGATGAGCAGCCGGGGCATCTCGTGGTGTGCGGGAACAACACGCTCGTGCGCGTGCTACTCCGCGGTGATCTCGTTCTGCTCGCCCTTGTCGTCGACCGTGGGGGTGTTCCCGGCCTTCACCACGTTGCCGTTCGAGCCGGCACCGATGGTCACCGATCCGATCGACTCCGCACGGACCGAGTTGATGGCACCCGTGATCGAAACGTGTTCGACGGCTCCGGACACCGTGACGAGCGAATTGGACGCGGAGATCTCGACGTTCTCGCAGTCGCCCTGCACGGTGAGCTCAGCGCTGTCGTCGGTAACCTTCGCGGTCCCGTCCTTGCACGCGACGTCCTTCTTGACCACGGGCGGGGCCGTCGACGTGGACGTCGGGCTGGAACTGGGCTTCGCCGTGTTCGTCTCAGCCGCTGTGCAGCCCGCGAGGGTGGCGATGGCGAAGGCGGCGGTGGCGATGGCGAGTGGCTTGATGAACTGCATGAGGGATCCTGACGTCGATTGCATTGCGTGGTTGGGAAGGGGCGAGGCCCAGGTCGCGGTGAGCGAGCCTGGGCCTCGACGAGCGCTCCGGATTCGGAGTGCTCAGCTCACCGTGAAGGAGAACTGTGCGGTCGTGTTCGAGCCAGGCAGGGACTGCAGCACGGTGCCGGTGTAGCGACCCGCCGGCAGCGTGACGGTCGACGTCAGCGTCCACGTGCCGTCGTCCTTGACCGTTCCCGTGGCCAGGGTGGTGCCACCAGAGCCCTTGATGACCAGGGGAGCCTTCGGCGTGCCCTCCCCGGAGAACACCGGCGTGCCGCCGGTCAAGGTCGCGCCGATCTCGGGGCTCTCCAGCGTCACCGCAGTGAACTCGACACGGAACTGGAACGAGGCGGTGGTCACCTTGCCGTCAGCGACCTGTCGAACGGTCCCGGAGTAGGAACCGGCTCCGAGCGCGATCGTCGAGGTGACGTCGAACTCGCCGTTGCTCCGCACCTGGCCCGAAGCGAGCTGGGTCCCGGAAGCACCGGTGACGGTGATGTCTGCGTCCGGGGTCCCCTTACCGCTGAAGACCGGGTTCGGGGTGGAGACCACCGCGTCCTGCGCGGGAGCGGTCAGCGAGACCGGGATCATCGGTGCGACAACGGTGAAGCGGAAGTCGGCCGTGGTGGTCTTGCCGTTGACGGTCTGCCATGCCTTGCCGGCGTAGCTACCTCGAGCGAGGGCGACGTCGGAGGCGGCTTCCCAGGTGCCGTTGTCCTTCACGACCGCGGTGGCGAGGAGGGTGCCGTAGGTGCCCTTGACCTCGATGGTCGCGCCGGGCTGGCCCTCACCCGTGAACACGGGGTTGGTGTCGGTGATCTCGGCGCCGATCGCCGGGGTCTCCAGCGTCACCGGGGCGATCGCCTGCACGACGGTGAACCGGAAGTCCGCCGTGGTGGTCTTGCCGTTGACGGTCTGCCATGCCTTGCCGGCGTACTGGCCGTTGGCGAGGGTGATGTCGGAGGAGGCTTCCCAGGTGCCGTTGTCCTTCACGGTCGCGGTGGCGAGGAGGGTGCCGTAGGTGCCCTTGACCTCGATGGTCGCGCCGGGCTGGCCCTCACCCGTGAACACGGGCTTGGTGTCGGTGACCTCGGCGCCGATCGCCGGGGTGTCCAGCGTCACGGGAGCGATCGCCTGCACGACGGTGAACCGGAAGTCCGCCGAGGTGGTCTTGCCGTTGACGGTCTGCCATGCCTTGCCTGCGTAGGTGCCGTTGGCGAGGGCGACGTCAGAGGTTGCCTCCCAGGTGCCGTTGTCCTTCACGACCGCGGTGGCGAGGACGGTGCCGTAGGTGCCCTTGACCTCGACGGTCGCACCGGCCGTTCCCGTGCCCGTGAAGACGGGCTTGGTGTCGGTGACCTCGGCGCCGATCGCCGGGGCGGTCAGCGTCACCGGGGCGAGGTTCTGGCCAACGGTGAACTTGAACGGTGCTGTCGTGGTCTTGCCGTCGACAGTCTGGGTTGCCGTCCCGGCGTAGCTACCGGTTGCGAGCGCAATGGCCGAGGGGACCGTCCAGGTGCCGTCCGCCTTGACCTCGGTCGTCGCGAGGACGCTGCCGTAGGTGCCCTTCACGACGACGGTCGCCCCAGGCGTGCCGCGGCCCGTGAAGACGGGGTTCGGCGTCGAGACGTCCGAGTCGATCGCGGGAGCGGTCAGCGTGACCGGGACCATCGCCTTCACCACGAAGTTGATCGGCGCGTTCGACTTCTCCCCCTCGAGCGGCGTCTGGGTCGCGGTGAGCGCGTAGCTGCTGTCGTTGAGGTCGAAGCTGGCCGGCACGCTCCACTTGCCGTCCTTGACGGTGGTGGTGGCGACGACACGGCCGGTCGCGCCCGTGATCTCGATCGTGGCGCCTTCGTCGCCCGTACCGGAGAAGACCGGACGCTTGTCGGTTACCGTCGACCCGTTCGCCGGGGTCTCCACGACGATCGGAGCGACCGGGTTCACGGCCTCATCGATCGTGGCCTGCGTGGTGCTCGCGGTGTTGAACGCGCCCTCGACGGCGGTGCCGCTCAGGACGGTGCGCATCGGGAAGGCGCCGGCGTCGGCGTCCTCGGGCGTGTTCACGTTGATGTTCCAGCGCATCAGCGACGCGTCGGGGAGGTTCCAGGTCGTGGTGGTGGTCTCGAAGTCGTAGGTGTACTTCGTACCGTCCTCGGAGCGGACCCCGTTGGTCAGGGTCATGGCGGCGTTCGTCCAGGCGTCCTCACCCGGCTTCTTGAACGAACCTTCGATCGTGCCCTGGTCCGCGGCGAAGGTCGTACCCTCGGGCGCGGTGAACTCGACCTTGCCCTGGGGGCGGCTCACGCTGCCGCTGGTCTTGAACAGTGCCTCGACCGAGGTGTCCTCGCCACGCTCGAGCGTGACGGCGGCGCCGTCCTGCCCGATGATCGCCGCGTCGTTGTTGATCGTGACGACGACGTTCTTCCTGTCAATTTCGACGTTGTCGACCTTCTGAATCGCCGTGAGGGTGTTCGTGCCCACGCTGAGGCCGGTGACCGTCATGCTCCACGCGCCACTTGCGTTCACTTCGACGGTCTTCGTGCCCACCGTGACAGTGGCGTTCGGTGTCGCCGTCCCGGTGATGACAGCAGACTTTGCGTCGTGATCAGTCGCGGTGACCGAGGCGGTCAAGGGCGAGTTCGGGTCCATCGGGCCGAGGTCTCCAACGAAGTCCCAGTTGCCTCCGAGCGACAAGCCGTTGTAGCGCACGACTTGGCCGTTACTGAAGGCCTCGGATTGGACCACGCCTCCGATGCCTTTGTCATTCGCAAACAGCTTCCCGTTCACGTAGTTGAATCGGACGCATTCTCCGGAGCCCACGGGGAGCGCTTCGAAGAAGTTCGTCCTGCTCGCGCTACCGTCAATAGTCATGAGGCAAGTAGCAGATCCGGACAGGTTGAACGCTCCGCTTGGCAGCCGCGTCGCCGTTAGCGGAGCGGCAGCCGCTTGGGCCGCAGCGAGGGTAGAGAATGTGCGTGCACTGGTGAAGTAGAGCGGATTGGTGCCCGACTGTTGGTACGGCGTGACTGCCGCGTAGCTGGAGCCGCTCTTGAAGATGAGTTTGGATGTGGGTGAGCTCGATGCCTTCGATTGAATCGGAGTGGCGGCGGTGGCGGCGGGGGCCCCGAAGGACAGGCCAGACACGATGGTGGCAGCGGCCAGCCCGGCCGCACCCATGGACTTGAGGGCCGTAGAGGCCCTCTTCTTGTGAGACATGTGCATCTTTCAGGACAGGCCGCGCAACGGCGGCTGTGCGGGAAGGGGCACGCCCGTGGACAGACTCCAACGGCGCATGTGTATTCAGAATATCACGTGAAATACCAACATACGAACGTGCTACCTCGCGGGTATTCCGGCTGGGAGTTGAGTGGGATTGACGCAGGTTTATGCTCCCTGAAGTTGACTCCAGGTGACTCAGGAGTAGGGTTGAGTCCATCGGACGCAAGTCCAACGACTTACCCCCAAGCAAGAGGAGCAACACATGGGACGTGCAGTAGGCATCGACCTCGGAACCACCAACTCCGTCGTCTCCGTTCTCGAAGGTGGCGAGCCCACGGTCATCGCCAACGCCGAGGGCATGCGCACCACGCCGTCGATCGTGGCGTTCACGAAGGACGGCGAGGTCCTGGTCGGCGAGACCGCCAAGCGCCAGGCGGTGACGAACGTCGACCGCACCATCGCGTCGGTCAAGCGTCACGTCGGCACCGACTGGACCACCGAGATCGACGGCAAGAAGTACACGCCGCAGGAGATCTCGGCCCGCACCCTCGGCAAGCTCAAGCGCGACGCCGAGCAGTACCTCGGCGAAGACGTCACGGACGCGGTCATCACCGTCCCGGCGTACTTCAACGACGCCGAGCGCCAGGCCACGAAGGACGCCGGTGAGATCGCCGGCCTCAACGTCCTCCGCATCATCAACGAGCCGACCGCGGCCGCTCTGGCCTACGGCCTGGACAAGGGCAAGGAAGACGAGCTCATCCTGGTCTTCGACCTCGGTGGCGGCACGTTCGACGTGTCCCTGCTCGAGGTGGGCAAGGACGACGACTTCTCGACGATCCAGGTCCGCGCGACCTCCGGTGACAACCGCCTCGGTGGCGACGACTGGGACCAGCGCATCGTCGACTACCTGGTCAAGAAGTTCAAGGACGAGCACGGCGTCGACCTGTCCACGGACAAGATCGCCAAGCAGCGCCTGAAGGAAGCGGCTGAGCAGGCCAAGAAGGAGCTGTCGTCGCAGATGTCGGCGAACATTCAGCTCCCGTACCTGACGCTCACCGCCGAGGGCCCGCTGAACCTGGACGAGACCATCTCGCGCGCACAGTTCGAGCAGATGACCTCCGACCTGCTCGACCGCACCAAGAAGCCGTTCAACGACGTCATCAAGGAAGCCGGTGTCTCGGTCAACGACATCGCCCACGTGGTGCTCGTCGGTGGCTCGACCCGCATGCCCGCCGTGGCCGAGGTCGTCAAGTCGCTGACCGGTGGCAAGTCCCCGAACCAGGGCGTCAACCCGGACGAGGTCGTCGCCGTCGGTGCCGCGCTCCAGGCTGGCGTCCTGAAGGGCGAGCGCAAGGACGTCCTGCTCATCGACGTCACGCCGCTGTCGCTCGGCATCGAGACCAAGGGCGGCCTGATGACGAAGCTCATCGACCGCAACACCGCGATCCCGACCAAGCGGAGCGAGACCTTCACGACCGCTGACGACAACCAGCCGTCGGTCGCCATCCAGGTCTTCCAGGGCGAGCGCGAGTTCACCCGCGACAACAAGCCGCTCGGCACCTTCGAGCTCACCGGCATCGCGCCGGCTCCCCGCGGCGTCCCGCAGGTCGAGGTCACCTTCGACATCGACGCCAACGGCATCGTGCACGTGTCCGCGAAGGACAAGGGCACCGGGAAGGAGCAGTCGATGGTCATCTCCGGCGGCTCGTCGCTGCCGAAGGAGGACATCGAGCGCATGGTCCGCGAAGCCGAGGAGCACGCCGCCGAGGACAAGGCTCGTCGCGAGGCCAACGAGCGTCGCAACCAGGCCGAGCAGCTCGTCTACTCGATCGAGAAGCTCATCAAGGAGAACGACGAGAAGCTCCCCGCGGACGTCAAGTCCGAGGTGCAGGCCGACGTCGACGCGCTCAAGTCCGCTCTCGCGGGCGAGGACGACGACGCCGTGAAGTCCGCCTTCGACAAGCTCAACGAGTCGCAGGGCAAGCTCGGCCAGGCCATCTACAGCCAGCAGGACGCAGCAGCCGGCACCGCCGGTGGCGAGCAGCCCGCGGGTGAGCAGCCGGCCGACGACGAGGACATCGTCGACGCCGAGGTCGTGGACGACGAAGACGACAAGGACAAGAAGTAACGATGACGGATCCCAAGGACAACGCGCCCAACGAGGACGAGCCCCAGGTCGAGGGCGACGCCACGAACGCTGCCGAGCCCGAGGACCTCATCGAGGCGGAGGGGCCCGACGTCGAAGTACCGACGGACGGCCCCGCCGCCGGGGGCCCGGCGGCGGATGCAGCGAACGACCTCTCCCCGGAGGACGAAGCGCTGCTCGCCGACGCCGCCCGCGGCATCGCCGAGGACAAGCTGAGCACCGAGGACCGCGACCTCGTCGCCGAGATGCGTGCGGACATGCTCCGTGCGCAGGCCGAGCTGGTGAACTTCCGCAAGCGCGTCGAGCGTGACCGTGAGGCCAACCGCGAGGTCGCCATCGCTGAAGTGGTGCGGGCACTGCTGCCGGCGCTCGACGACCTCACCCGGGCCGAGGCCCACGGTGACCTCGCCGAGGGTCCGATGCAGGTCATCGGCCAGAAGATCCGCGGGGGCTTCGAGAAGTTCAAGCTCGTGCAGATCGGCGAGAAGGGCGAGGCGTTCGACCCGAACATCCACGAGGCGATCGTCCAGCTCCCCACTCCGGGTGCCACCGGACAGACCGTCGCGGACGTCGTCGAGCCGGGCTACAAGCTCGGTGAGCGCGTCCTCCGCGCGGCCAAGGTCGCGGTGGCGGTCCCGGCCTGAGCCGGGTCCCCACGGTGACGACAGAAGAAGGCAGGTGATCCATGGCCAGTCAGGATTGGTTCGACAAGGACTTCTACAAGGTCCTCGGCGTGTCCAAGGACGCCTCCGACGCCGAGCTGAAGAAGACGTACCGGAAGCTCGCGCGGCAGTTCCACCCGGACTCCAACCCGGGTGACGCCGCTGCCGAGAACCGTTTCAAGGAGATCAGTGAGGCGTACTCGGTGCTCTCCGACAAGGAGCAGCGCCAGGAGTACGACCAGGTCCGCGCCATGGGCTCCGGCGCTCGCTTCACAGCGGGCGGCGGGGGCCAGGGCGGGTTCGAGGACGTCTTCGGCGGGATGTTCGGGCAGCAGGGCGGTGGCGGACAGCGCGTCCGCTTCGGCCAGGGCGGCCCCGGCGGTGCCGGCGGTTTCGAGGACATCCTCGGCGGGATGTTCGGCGGGGGTGGTGGCTTCGGCCAGACCTCCGGCGGCTACCGCGGCTTCGGTGGGCCGACGAAGGGCCGCGACGTCACGGCGTCGACGACCCTCGACTTCACGACGGCGATCGCCGGTGACACCGTCAAGCTGTCGCAGGGCAACGGCCGACCGGTGAACGTCCGCATCCCCGCGGGTGTCGCCGACGGTCAGAAGATCCGCCTGCGCGGCCGCGGCGAGCCCTCGCCCGACGGCGGTGAGGCCGGTGACCTCGTGGTCGCCGTGTCGGTGCGGAAGCACCCGGTGTTCGAGCGCGACGGGCTCAACCTGCGTGTGGACGTCCCCGTGACGTTCACCGAGGCAGCGCTCGGCGCGACGATCGAGGTCCCGACGCTCGGCGGTTCGCCCGTGAAGCTCAAGGTCGCCCCCGGCACGCCGTCGGGTCGCGTCCTGCGCGTCAAGGGCCGCGGCGTCACGACGAAGAACGGCACGGGCGACCTGCTCGCGACCGTCCAGGTCGCGGTGCCGTCGCACCTGTCGGACAAGCAGCGCGAGGCAGTCGAGGCACTCGCGGCTGCGCTGCCCGACGAGAACCCCCGCGAGGACCTCCTCGCCAAGGCGCGCGACTAGCGGGTGCAACCACAGCAGTAGACCCGGCTTGGAGGCCCGGCGCGGCTCCGTCAGGAAGCCGCCCCGAGCCTCCAGGCTGGTTTCCACCCCACGCGGACGACGGAAAGGAACGCGCCATGACCGACATGGACGAGAACTCGCCCGTCTTCGCGATCGCGGTCGCGGCGGAGCTCGCCGAGATGCACCCGCAGACGCTGCGGCAGTACGACCGGCTCGGCCTCGTCGTGCCGGGTCGCACCCGGGGTGGGTCGCGGCGCTACTCGATGCGCGACGTGGTGCAGCTTCGCGAGATCGCGCGCCTCGGCTCCGAGGGGGTGTCGCTGGAGGGCATCCGGCGGGTGCTCGACCTGGAGAACGAGAACAAGGCGCTCCGCGACCGGGTGCGGGAACTCGAGTCGGCGCTGGCCGACCAGCTCATCAACCGGCCCGGCGCACGGGTCTTCGCAGCCACCGCGAGTGGTGCGGCGATCTCGCTCAAGGCGGGGTCGCGGCCGCAGCGGAACACGCAGATCGTGTTGTACCGCGGGCCGCGCTGAGTGTCGGAGAGCGCAGAACGCCCCCGGTGACCATCTGGTCACCGGGGGCGTTCTGTGAGCCGGGGCTCAGTTGATGGTGAAGTGGACGGGTGCTTCCGTCGTGGCGTTGCCGGGGGCGGTCTGCTTCGCGGTGAGGACGTAGCTGCCGCGGGCGAGGTCGATGTTCGACTCGGCGCTCCAGTTGCCGTCAGCGTTGACCTTCGCGGTCGTGACGACGCGGGTGGTGCCGCGGATCTCGATCGTGGCTCCGGCCTGGCCGGTGCCGGTGAAGGTGGGGCGGGGCCCGGTCTCGGTGCCGTTCATCTCGGGAGACGTGACCGCGATCGGCGCTGCCGCGGCGGCGGCGATGGTGAAGCGGACGGGTGCTTCCGTCGTAGCGTTGCCGGGGGCGGTCTGCTTCGCGGTGAGGACGTAGCTACCGCGGGCGAGGTCGATGTTCGACTCGGCGCTCCAGTTGCCGTCAGCGTTGACCTTCGCGGTCGTGACGACGCGGGTGGTGCCGCGGATCTCGATCGTGGCTCCGGCCTGGCCGGTGCCGGTGAAGGTGGGGCGGGGCCCGGTCGCGGTGCCGTTCATCTCGGGGGTCTCGACCACCACCGGTGCGACCGAGTCGTCTTCGGCGGCGAACGCGATGTCGCGCATGACCGAGGTACGGCCGTCCGCGGTGGTCTGGGTGAAGGTGAGCTCGTAGCCCTTGGCGCTGGTGAGGTCCGCGTCCGCCTTCCACGTGCCGACGCCGGAGCGTGAGCCGGTGACCTCGGCGCTGAACACCTGGTGGCCGTCCTGGTCCGTGGCGGTGACGGTTGCGCCGGCCTCGGCCTTGCCGGAGAACGTGCGGGCACCGGGCGCGTAGGTGTTGTCGTCGGCGATGCCGTCGACCTGCAGGAGGCGGGGGAGCGCCACACGCTCGGACGTCCCGCTGAAGTCGCGGCCGTCGAAGACCAGGTTGACCATGTCGAGCTGCTTGCCGGTCGCGGCGGCGGCGATCGTGTAGCTCCAGATCGCATCGGCGCTGGTGGCGTGCCCGACGACGCGGTCGCCGTCGAGGATCCAGAGCCCAGGAGCGTCGTCGTGCTCCCCGACCACCTGGACGCGCCCGTTGGGGTGGACGAACACGGACCGGAGGGACGGCGCGGCGGCCGTCGGGTCGATCGGCAGCTGCTCGAGGGCGACGGGCACGCGGGCCGACGAGGTGCCGTCGGCAGTGCGTCCGACGACGTAGACCGTGGAGCCGACGCGGTCCTGCGGGAGCCGAGCGGAGTAGCCGGTCTCGCCGAGGCTGGCGTCGGCGATGGTGGAGCCGGCTTCGTCCTGCACGACGACCGAGTCGACGTCCTCAGCGACGGAACCCGCCACGACGAACGACCCGTCGAGGACGCGCCCCTTCTGCACGACCGTCGGCGCCTGCGGCGCGTCCGATGCCGCCGGCGAGAACCGGACGTCGCGGAGCTCGTTCGTCCGACCGTCGGTCGTCGTCTGCGTGAGGGTGATCACGTGGTCGGAGTCGGTGAGGTCGGCATCGGCGTTCCAGGTGCCGGTCCCGTTGCGTGCCCCGCTGACCTCGGTCGTGAACAGGGTGGCGCCCGAGGTGGTGTCCTTCGCGACGATGGTGGCGCCGGCGGTTGCACTGCCGGCGAACTTGGTGGTGCCGGGCGTGAACGTGTTCTGCTGCTGCAGCCCATCGACACGGATGCTCCGCGGCATCGGGATGCGCTCACCTCGGGTCTGGGTGCCGTCGGCGGCGGTGTGGACCCGGATCACTTCGAGTCCGGCGTCCTGGTGATGATCCTGCACGTTCAGGAAGAACAGGCCGCCTCCGGTCGAGCGGTCGTAGACAGTGTCGCCGATGACGAGCCAGACATCATCGCCGCCGGCGTCCCCGGCGACGGTGCGGGAGCCGAACGGCGTGCTCCAGTCCTGGTAGAACTTGGGCGCTGTCAGCGTGGGGTCGACGGGGATCGAGTCGAAGTCGGGAGTGTCCTCCTGCACGGTGGAGTCCGACGACGAGGCGGCCGCGGGAGCGGTGGTGGCAGCGGTGGCGACCGCGGGCGTCAGCAGGCCGAAGCCGAGAGACGCGGTGAGGACGCCGCACACGACTGCGGCGCTCCGGAACGAGGTGGATGCCATGAGGGCTCCTTCTGGTGGGGGGACCCTCAGGATACCGACATGTGAAATACACAACCTGTTCGCATTGTGAGTGCGATGGCCACTGCTCCGGCGCTGGCCGCCGCCGGGTACGCTGACGCGGTGCCAGACTTCGCCGACCTCTTCCGCCGACGCGACGACGACGCGCCCGACCTCATCGCGATCGACGGCACCGACCGCTTCCTGCTCGACGAAGCACCGCACGTGCACGGCGACGCACTCCGGCAGCCCGGCGAGGTCGCGGTCGTCGACGACCGGTACGGGGTGCTGACGCTCGGCCTCATCACGCAGTACGGGGCGAGCGACATCCGCGTCGTGCAGGACTCCCTGGTGGGGGAGCGGGCACTCGAGGCCAACGCCGGCACGTTCGGGCTGCGCGGCTTCCACCACCCCGACTCGCTCGAGGACGCCTTCCGCGACGTGCGGCTCGTGGTGCTGCGGCTGTCGAAGTCGCACGATCGCCTCGACGAGATCGCCCGTGCCGTCGCCCGGTTCGCGGCGCCCGACGTGGTGCTGCTCTGCGGCGGCAACGTGAAGTACATGCACGTGACGCAGAACGACGTGCTCCGGCGCTCGTTCGGCGAGGTCACGGCATCGCGAGGTCGTGGCAAGTCGCGACTGCTCATCGCGCAGGACCCCCTGCGCGCACAGGCGAACCGCGCCGCCACGACGAACCCCTGGCCCCGGTCGGTGCACGTCGACGACCTCGGCATGACCCTGGTCGCGCACGGCGGTGTGTTCGCCGGGACGTCGCTCGACCAGGGCACGCGGGTGCTGCTCGACGCGATGGACCAGGCGGTCCCGACCGCGCGCACGATCGTCGACCTGGGCAGCGGCAACGGCGTCATCGCGGCTGCGGTCGCTCGTCGGCGACCGTCGGTGCGGGTGATCGCCACCGACGTGTCGCGGATCGCGGTCGAGTCGACGCGTGCGACGGCGGAGGCCAACGGCGTGGCCGACCGGGTGACGGTGCTGCGGACCGACGCGGGCGACGAGCTCGCGGAGGGGTCCGCGCAGCTCGTGCTCTGCAACCCGCCGTTCCACGCGGACACCACGGTGACCACGGACACGGCCGAGGCGATGTTCCGGAACGCGGCCACGATCCTCCAGGCCGGCGGTGAACTGTGGTGCGTCTGGAACACGCACCTGCGCTACCGGCCGGTGCTCTCGCGCCTGGTCGGGCCGACCCGTGAGGTCGTCCGGACCCCGAAGTTCACGGTGACGGCCTCGGTCGCGACCAACCGCTGACGGCGAGAGCCGCCCGGGCTGACCCGGACGGCTCTCGCGACGTGGTGCGGTGGGGGACCGATCAGGCCGGCACGTAGTCGAACGTGTCGGGGTCGGGGCCCGTGCGGTGCCCCTTGTCGAGGGCGGTGATGTCCGTCATGTCCTCGTCCGAGAGCTCGAAGTCGAAGATCGCGAAGTTCTCCTCGACGCGGGCGCGCGTGACCGACTTCGGGAACACGATGTCGCCGCGCTGGATGTGCCAGCGGAGGACGACCTGGGCCGGGGACTTGTCGACCGACGCGGCGACGCGGGTGATGGTCTCGTCGTCGAGGACGAGGCCCTGCGCGATCGGGGACCACGCCTCGGTCGCGATGCCGAGCTCGCGGTTCACGGCGCGGAGGTCGTCCTGCACGAGGTACGGGTGCACCTCGATCTGGTTGACCGACGGCGGGACGTCGGTCTCGGCGCGCAGGCGGTGCAGGTGGTGCGCCTGGAAGTTCGAGACGCCGATCGAGCGGGCGGTGCCGGCGTGGTAGAGCTCCTCGAGGGCCTTCCACGTCGGGACGAAGTCCGAGACGGTGGGCAGCGGCCAGTGGATGAGGAACAGGTCGGTGTAGCCGCCGAGCAGGTCGGCCGACTTCTTGCCGTTCTCCAGCGCCGCGGCCGGGTCGTGGAAGCCGTTGTTCAGCTTGGAGGTGACGAAGATCTCGGAACGGTCGATGCCGGACTCGGCGATCGCCTCGCCGACCTCCTTCTCGTTGCCGTACATCTCGGCGGTGTCGATGTGGCGGTAGCCGACCTCGAGCGCGGCCAGTGTGGCGGCCTTCGTCTCGGAGGGGTCGATCTGGAAGACACCGAAGCCGAGCTGCGGGATGGTCTTGCCGTCGTTCAGGGTGATGTTCGGAACGGTCATGGTGTCATGCAACCAAACGCCCCTCAGCGCCCATTCCGCCAACGCCCAGGAACGGCGACCCCGGGCGTGCCGTTCACGCGAGCGCGGCCGTGATGTACGCCTGCAGGGCCTGCCCGTAGGCGATGGCCGGCACCTCGGACGCGAAGCTGCGGTCGGCCCCGCCGATCGTCGCCGTCACGGTGAAGACCACGCGGCCGCCGACCTGCACCCGGGTCAGTCCGATGAACGAGGGCCCGAGGAGTTCGCGGAGCTGGTCCTCGCGGGGCAGCCAGAGCGACTCGGTGGCGGTGACCGAGTCGAGCGCCCACTCGGTGGTGCCGTTGAAGCCGAGGATCGTGCCGGTGGGGGAGTCGTGCCGCTCGACGGTCATCTCGGACACCGTGTAGACGTCGTCGTCGATGCCGGGCTTGTCGATCACGAACCGGTCCCCGGTCTCGGGGTGCCAGCGGAGACCGGCGTCACGGAGGGACCTGGCGAGTTCGACGGTGATCACGTTCCCACCTTGCCCGCGCGACCCGCCCCTGTCACCACCTAGGTTGCCGAAAGCATCCCGTACTAGCATCGCCGAGCACCCCTCGCGCGAGCGCAACCCGTTCGTGCGCGCGACGTGACGACGCCCGGGCAACCGGTGCCGAGCCTCCAGGCCGTGGGAACCGGCCGTGGGCCGGACCGCCGGTCGGCGTCCCCGACCGAGGCTGACGGACACCCTGCCGCCGAAGAGAAGGACCCGCATGACCCTCGAACGCGAGGAACTCCGCGACGACTGGACAGTGACCCTGGCCGGGGGAACCGGCGCGCCGGACGGTGTCGCGGGCCGTGCCATCCCGGCGACGGTGCCGGGTCAGGTGCACACCGACCTGGAACGGGAGGGCCTGCTGCCGGACCCGACGTTCCACCTGAACGAGCAGCCCGCCAAGTGGGTCGGCCGCGCCGACTGGGCCTACCGCCGCACGGTCGACGTCGACCCGCGGGGCCACGAGCGCGTCGACCTGGTCTGCGACGGCCTGGACACCGTCGCGGAGCTCAGCCTGGACGGCGTCGTCGTGGGCACGACCCGCAACATGCACCGTCGCTACCGGTTCGACGCCCGGGTGCAGACGGGATCCGGTGGCACCACGAAGGACCTCGAGATCCTGTTCGAGTCGCCCTACCGCGAGGCCGGCCGGGTCGCCGCGAAGGCCGGCAGCATGCCCGGTCCGTACGACGAGCCGTTCCCGTACATCCGCAAGATGGCGTCGAACTTCGGCTGGGACTGGGGGCTGACGGCGGTCACGAGCGGCCCCTGGCGGCCGGTCGCGATCGAGCGCTGGTCGACCGCGCGCCTGCGCGAGGTCCGCCCGCTCGTCGACGTCGAGGCCGGCGAGGGCGTGCTCGATGCGCACATCACCGTCGAGCGCTCGGGCATGAACGACCTGGACCAGGACGGCGAGGACGACGACCTCGTGCTCGTCGTCACCGTCAGCGGCGAGACCGAGGACGGCGGCACCACACGCCAGCGGTCCCGCGCGCAGCTGACCCCGAAGGACGACGAGACGGTCGTCACCGTGCGCGTCCCCGAGGCGCGGCGCTGGTGGCCGCGCGGCTACGGCGCGCAGCCGCAGTACGACGTCGTGGTCGAGCTGCAGACCGTCGACGGCGAGGTGCTCGACCGCGACACGTTCCGCACAGGGTTCCGGTCGACCCGCATCGAGACCCAGGTCGACGGCATCGGCCGACCCTTCGCGGTGCACGTCAACGGCACGCTCATCGACGTCCGGGGCGTCAACTGGATCCCCGACGACGTCATCGTCTCGCGCGTCGACCGTGCCCGACTCGAGTCCCGGCTGGGTGCCGCGGCCTCGCTCGGCACGAACCTCGTGCGCGTCTGGGGCGGCGGAGTGTACGAATCGCGCGACTTCTACGAGGTCTGCGACGAACTCGGTCTGCTGGTCTGGCAGGACTTCCCGTTCGCGTGCTCGGCCTACCCCGAGGTCGAGCCGATCCGCAGCGAGGTCATCGCCGAGGCACGCGACAACGTCGCCCGGCTCGCCCGCCACCCCTCGCTGGTGGTCTGGAACGGCAACAACGAGAACATCTGGCTGCACGACGCCGACGGCTGGGGTGCGGAGCTGGGCGACCGGGGCTGGGGACTCGACTACTACCTCGACCTGCTGCCGACCATCGTCGACGCCGTCGACCCGTCGCGGTTCTACACGGTCGCGTCGCCGTGGTCCGGCTCCGAGTCGCTGCCCGCGAACGAGGTCGACCACGAGACGCACCATTCGTGGGACGTCTGGAACCGGCTGCCCGACACCGCCTACCGCGAGTCGGTGCCCCGGTTCGTGTCCGAGTTCGGCTGGCAGGCGCCGCCCGCCTGGCGCACCCTGCGCGAGGCGGTCACGGACTCGCCGCTCCGGGTCGACTCGCCCGGTGTGGTCCACCACCAGAAGGCCGCCGATGGGATGGCCAAGCTGGCACACGGTCTCGAGCCGCGCTTCGGCGCCGTCGACCCGGCCGCGTTCGACGCGTGGCACTACCTGACGCAGCTCCAGCAGGCGCGGGCGATCGCGACCGGCATCGAGCACTGGCGCACGCACTGGCCGCGCAACACCGGTGTCGTGGTGTGGCAGCTGAACGACCTGTGGCCGGTGTCGTCGTGGTCGGCGATCGACTCGGCAGGGCGGCTGAAGCCGCTCGCGCACGAGCTGCGCCGCCTGTACGACGACGTGCTGCTGACGATCCGTCCGGTGTCGTCGGTGTCGGTGACGCCGGGTGCGGCAGGGGCCGCTGGTACCGCGGGTGCGTCGGGTGCGGAGCGGACTGGAGGCCCGGATCACCCGGGTGGGTCGCCTGCGGTCGGCGAGACGGCCGACCTGGGCGAGCTCGCGGACACGCTCTCGCTGGGTGTCTCGCCCGGCGCGTTCGGGTCCTCACCGGTCGAGGTGGCCGTCCGGTCGACCCGCACCGGGCACGACAGCGTGGTGCGGGTGCGCCGGATCACCACGGCCGGCACGATCCTGGCCGAGGTGTCACTGCCGGTCCGGTTGTCCGGCGCCGGCGTCGCGGTGGTGTCGCTGCCCGAGTCGGTCGGTGTCGTCGACGACCCGGCGAACGAGCTCATCGTCGCGGACATGGACTGGCGCCGTGCGGTCTGGACCCCCGGCCCCGACGCTGCCATCCGTTGGGAGCCCGCCCGCTACCGGACCTCGTTCGCGGTGGTCGACGGCGGTCTGGACCTGACGGTCGAGGCCGATTCGCTCGTGCGCGACCTGCTGGTGCAGCCGGACCGGGTCGCGGCCGGCGGCACGGTCGACCGTGGGTTCATGACGCTGCTGCCCGGGGAACGGGTGGTGTTCCGGCTCGGCGGTGTGACCGAAGCGGATGTACCGGCGCTGCGGTCGGAGCCGGTCCTCTGGAGTCTGGACCGCGCCCTCGCTCGTTGATATGCAGAACAGCACGGTGATATATTTGAGATTGCGCCGCTCGTTGTCGTGACCTGAGCGACTCCGGCGTCCGATCGACCTCCTCGTCGACCGGTCGACAGGAGGTCTCACATGTCGCTGGCCATGCGCCCACCCACCGGGGCGGTGCCGACCGTGCTGCACTCAACCGTGCTGCACTCGACCGCGCTGCACCCGATCGTCCCCGTGTCCTCCCCTGCCGGGGCTGCTGGGTCCACGGCGTCGCACCGCACGGTCGCTCCGGCGGGGGCCCGCCGAGGGTTCGTCCCCGCGGTGGCGCTGCTCGACCTCGTGCTGCTGCTCGCCGCGTTCGTCATCGCCCACGTCGTGCGATTCCCCTGGGAACTCGCGTCCGTCCGACCGCGGTCCGGCTGGCTCGAGTTCGTCGTGGCCCCCGCCATCGTCGTGGTCTGGATGCTCCTGCTCTCGGTGTTCCGCACCCGCGACCCCCGGATCGCCGGCATCGGCGGCGACGAGTACCGCCGCCTCGTCACCGCGAGTCTCGTCGCCGTCGCCGGTGTCGCGGTCGTGGCGTACGCAGCGCAGCTCGACCTGGCTCGCGGGTACGTCGCGATCGCCTTCCCGTTGGGGCTCGTCTTCCTGGCGCTCGGCCGCAAGGGGGTCCGGACGGTGCTCGCCCGCAGCCGCGCCAGGGGTGAGCACCTGCAGGACGTCCTGATCGTCGGCGACGCCGAGGACGTCCGCTACGTGGGCGCGCGGATCGCCGCCGCACCGAGTGCCGGCTACCGGGTGCGTGCCGTCGTGACGGACTGTGCTCCGGTCGGGGCCGAGGTCGACCTGGGGGCGGCCACGGCTCCGGTCGTCGGCGGCATCGAGGACGTGCTCGCGCACGCCCGGGCCGAGGGTGTGTCGGCCGTCGTCGTCGCGGGTGCCGTCCGCGGTGGGCACGCGCGCCTCCGTCGACTCGGGTGGCAGCTCGAGGAGCACGGCGTCGAGCTCGTCGTGTCCTCTCCCCTGGCCGACATCGCCGCCGGGCGGGTGCACGAGCGCCCCGTGGACGGGTTGCCGCTCATGCACGTCGAGACGCCCGACTACCGCCGCCGCGCGGGCAAGCGGGCACTCGACGTCGTCGGCGCCGCGCTCGGCCTGACGCTGCTCGCCCCGGTCCTCGCCGTGGTCGCGCTGGCGATCCGCGCCGACGACGGCGGGCCGGTCTTCTTCCGGCAGGTCCGCGTCGGTCGCGGCGGTGCGGAGTTCCCGATCCTGAAGTTCCGGACGATGGGCATCGACGCCGAGGCGCGCATGGCTGCCCTGCAGTCCGAGAACGAGGGCGCCGGTCCGCTGTTCAAGATGAAGGACGACCCGCGGGTGACCCGGGTCGGTGCGTTCCTGCGACGGACCTCGCTCGACGAACTGCCGCAGCTGTGGAACGTGCTCACCGGTTCGATGAGCCTGGTCGGCCCTCGGCCGGCCCTGCCGCGCGAGGTCGCGCTGTACGAGGACTTCGCGGACCGCCGACTCCTCGTGACCCCGGGGATCACGGGCCTGTGGCAGGTCAGCGGCCGATCGGACCTCGACTGGGCCGAAGGGGTCCGGCTCGACCTGCACTACGTCGAGAACTGGTCGTTCCTGCACGACCTCGTGATCCTCGCCCGCACCGTCCCGTCGGTGCTGCGGTCCCGCGGCGCGTACTGAGCGCTGCGCTTCCCTGTACGAACGGTGTCCGTTCCGGTGCCCGGCCTGGGCATCCAGGGGCGGGGGAGTTACGATGGATGCACACGGACTTCCGCCGCGTGGGTCGACGACGATCACCGGACGGCGACCAGTTCCACAACAAGGAGTCATGATGCTCGGAAACCTCGGCGGCATTCACCTGCTGATCATCCTCGGGATCGTCATCCTGCTGTTCGGCGCGACCAAGCTCCCGGCGCTCGCCAAGGGCCTCGGCCAGTCGATCAACATCTTCAAGAAGGAGATGTCCGACGACGAGAAGAAGGCCCAGGCCAACGGCACGGCGCCCGACGGCACGGTGCACAACAGCACCGTCCAGAACGCTCCCGCCGAGCCCGCCGCCGGTCCGGTCCTGAACCCGGGGCCGAGCGCGCAGCCGAACACCGACTCCCGGCGTTAGGACACCCAGCCCCGTCCTGTCGGCAGCCCCCGCGACCACATCGGTCGCGGGGGCTTCGTCGTGCGGGATCGACCGCCGGGCACCGCGTGCCGCAGGATGAGCACATGACCGCTCCCGTTCCCGTCCCGGGTCCCGTGCCGCACGGAGTCGCGCCGCTCCGGGACGACCGGCGGATCGTGCTGGTGGTGGCGATCCTGGCGTCGTTCGTCGTCGGGCTCGACTCGAGCGTCGTCAACGTCGCGCTCCCCGCGATCCGGCAGGAGCTCGGCGGGGGACTCGTCGTGCAGCAGTGGGTCGTCGACGCGTACCTGGTCACCCTCGGCTCGCTCATCCTGGTGGCCGGCAGCCTGTCCGACCTGTTCGGCCGGGTGCGGATCATCACCTGGGGGCTGGTGGTCTTCGGGATCGCCTCCGTGGTGTGCGCGATCGCCCCGACCGGCGAGGTGCTCATCGTCGCGCGGGCGCTGCAGGGCGTCGGCGGGGCACTCGTCATGCCGAGCGCACTCGCCCTCATCGTCGCTGCGTTCCGCGGGGCGGCGCAGGCGAAGGCGATCGGCACGTGGACGGCGTGGTCGAGCGCGGCCACGATCCTCGGCCCCGTGGTCGGCGGGTTGGTGGTCGACGGCATCGGGTGGCGGTGGGTCTTCGTGCTCACCGCGGTACCGATCGCCGTCACGATCCCGCTGGTCCTGCGCATCACCGGCGACGTGCACCCGGCGGTGCGCCCACGCATCGACGTCGTCGGGGCCGTGCTCGCCGTGGTCGGGGTCGGCGGTGTCGTGCTGGGCCTCATCGAACAGGAGCGGCTGGGGTGGGGTGCGCCCGTGGTGGTCGGCGCGCTCGTGCTCGGTGCGGCCGCACTCGTGGCCTTCGTGCCGTGGGAACTGCGGGTGACCCGGACGACGGGGTCGCCGCTCGTCCCGCTCGAGTTGTTCCGGGCGCGGAACTTCACGGTCGGCAACCTCGCGACCCTGTCGATCTACGGCGCGCTCGGCATGGTGTTCTTCGTCGTCACGCTGTTCCTGCAAGAGGTCTGGCGGTACCCGGCCTGGCTCGCTGGCCTCGCGACGCTGCCGCCGACGATCATGCTGCTCGCGCTGTCCACCGCCGTGGGGTCCGCGGCGGGTCGGTTCGGCCCGCGGTGGTTCATGGCCGCCGGGCCGGCCGTGGGCGCGGTCGGGGCGCTCCTGCTGCTGCTCGCCGGCGACGACCCGACCGGTTACTGGTGGTCGGTGTTCCCCGGTCTGGTGCTGATCGGCGTGGGCATCGCCCTGATGGTCACACCCCTGACGAGCGCGGTGCTCGGGTCGGTGCCGCAGTCCGAGGCCGGGTCGGGTTCGGCCGTGAACAACGCGGTCGCGCGGATCGCCGGCCTCGTCACGGTGGCACTGGCCGGTGTGGTGCTCGGCGGCGAGGTGAGCGTCGACGGGCTGCACCGGGCCATGGTGGTGATGGCGCTCCTGCTGGCGGCCGGTGCCGTCGTCAGCGCCGTCGGGATCCGGAATGTCCCCGACCGCACGTAAGTTGAGTGGAGTAGACTCAACTCCAGGACCACCGCAACGAAAGGACGGAACGCATGGCGAACCTCCAGGGCGCTCCTGACTCCCAAGAACGACAGAAGACCGCCCTCGAGCAGTACGGCATCGACCTGACGGCGATCGCCCGCAGCGGCAAGCTCGACCCCGTGATCGGACGTGACTCCGAGATCCGACGCGTCTCCCAGGTGCTGACGCGCCGCACCAAGAACAACCCCGTGCTCATCGGCGAGCCCGGCGTCGGCAAGACCGCCGTCGTCGAGGGGCTCGCGCAGCGCATCGTCGCCGGCGACGTCGCCGACTCCCTCAAGGACAAGCGACTCATCTCGCTCGACATCTCCGCCCTGATCGCCGGCGCCAAGTACCGCGGCGAGTTCGAGGAGCGGCTCAAGGCCGTGCTCAAGGAGATCAACGACTCCGACGGGCAGGTCATCACGTTCATCGACGAGCTGCACACCCTGATGGGTGCCGGGGGCGGCGAGGGCTCCGTCGCGGCGTCGAACATGCTCAAGCCGATGCTCGCCCGCGGTGAGCTCCGGCTCATCGGCGCGACGACCCTCGACGAGTACCGCGAGTACATCGAGAAGGACGCCGCGCTCGAGCGTCGCTTCCAGCAGGTCTACGTGGGTGAGCCCAGCGTCGAGGACGCCGTGGCGATCCTCCGCGGGCTCAAGGAGCGCTACGAGGCACACCACAAGGTGACGATCAACGACTCCGCACTGGTCGCGGCCGCGAGCCTGTCGAACCGGTACATCTCCGGCCGCCAGCTGCCCGACAAGGCCATCGACCTGATCGACGAGGCCGCGAGCCGACTCCGCATGGAGATCGACTCCAGCCCGGTCGAGATCGACGAGCTGAAGCGGAACGTCGACCGGCTGCGGGTCGAGGAGTTCGCGCTCAAGCAGGAGAAGGACGACGCCTCGAAGGCCCGCCTCGAGACCCTGCGCAACGAGCTGCACACGCGCGAGGAACGGCTGGCCGAGCTCGAGCAGCGCTGGCAGGCCGAGCGCGCGAGCCTGAACCGCATCGGTGAGCTCAAGCAGCAGCTCGACGACCTGAACATGCGGTCGCAGCGAGCTCAGCGCGAGGCCGACTACGAACTCGTCTCCCGACTGGAGTACGGCGAGAAGCCCCGCATCGAGGCCGAGCTCGCCGCCGCCGAACAGGCCGAGAGCGCCGACCGGATGGTGAACGACAGCGTCACCGACGAGGACATCGCCGCCGTCATCGCGCAGTGGACGGGCATCCCGCTCGGCCGACTGCTGCAGGGTGAGACCGAGAAGCTCCTGCACCTCGAGAGCGAGCTCGGCCGCCGCATCATCGGGCAGCGCACCGCCGTGACCACCGTGTCCGAGGCCGTCCGTCGCACCCGCGCCGGCATCTCCGACCCGGACCGCCCGACCGGTTCGTTCCTGTTCCTCGGTCCGACCGGCGTCGGCAAGACCGAGCTGGCCAAGGCGCTCGCCGAGTTCCTGTTCGACGACGAGAAGGCCCTCGTCCGCATCGACATGAGCGAGTACGGCGAGAAGCACTCCGTGGCCCGCCTGATCGGTGCCCCGCCCGGGTACGTCGGGTACGAGGCCGGTGGACAGCTCACCGAGGCGGTCCGCCGCCGTCCGTACTCGGTGATCCTGCTCGACGAGATCGAGAAGGCGCACCCCGAGGTGTTCGACGTGCTGCTGCAGGTGCTCGACGACGGGCGACTGACCGACGGCCAGGGGCGCACGGTCGACTTCCGGAACACGATCCTGGTGCTGACGTCGAACCTGGGGTCGCAGTTCATGACCGACCTGTCCCTGACCGACGTGCAGCGGGAAGAGGCGGTCCGTGAGCTCGTGCAGCAGGCGTTCCGACCGGAGTTCATCAACCGTCTCGACGACATCGTGGTGTTCCAGGCCCTGACGGCCGACGACCTCGGGCAGATCGTGTCGCTCTACGTCGACCGGCTGGCCCGCCGTCTGACCGACCGCCGGCTCGAGCTCGCCGTCACCCCCGAGGCGCGCGGCTGGCTGGCGGAGCGCGGGTACGACCCGCTGTACGGCGCTCGGCCCCTGCGTCGCCTGATGCAGCGACAGATCGACGACCGGTTGGCGCGGGCCATCCTGTCCGGTGACGTCCGCGATGGCGACACGGTGCGGGTGGACGTCGCGGCGGACGGCGACGGCCTGACGGTCGAGCCCTTCGAGCTGGCCGAGATCGTCGAGGAGTAGTCCACCAAGACGGACGGGAGGTCCGTCACCGGTTCCTGGGACCGGCGACGGGCCGCTCGTCTACCGTCCACGGCATGCCTGAGATCCGCGCGATCCGTCGCCTCACCGACGCAGTCGAGCACGCGAGTGTGCTCGACAAGGCCGTCGACATCGACCGTGCCGTCGTGAACGCCCTCGCCAAGCCGAAGGCCCTGCGCCAGCTGCTGCACGGCGTGCCGTTCGGTCACCCGATCCACCCGCTCATGGTCCAGGTGCCCCTCGGCGCCTGGATCTCCGCCGCGGTCCTCGACCTGGTCGGCGGGAAGGGCAACGCGAAGGCCGCCAAGACCCTGGTCGGCGTCGGGGTCGTCTCGGCGAGCAGCGCCTCGGTCGCCGGCTACGTCGACTGGTCCGAGCTGAACCGCGAGCAGCTCCGCACCGGATGGGTGCACCAGGCCGTGAACTGGACCGGCCTGTCGTTGTACGGGCTGTCGTGGCTGCAGCGGAAGCGCGGCAACCACGGCGCCGGCAAGCTGCTCGGCTTCGCGGGTCTCGCCGTCGTCAGTGTCGGCGGGTACCTCGGTGGGCACCTGTCCTACCGACAGCGTGCCGGCGTCAGCGAACACGGCGAGGTGCCGTTCGACGCCTGATCCACTTCCCAGGTCCGGCAAAGGTACGTCACGTGTGATGTATCGATGCGCGTACTCGTGGTGGACGACGAACGGGCCCTCGCCGACCTGGTCGCGACGGGCCTGACCCGGCAGGACATGGCGGTGGACGTCGCCTACCGCGGCGACGACGCCGACGAGCTGCTGGCGGTGCACGACTACGACGTCGTCGTGCTCGACCGTGACGTCCCCGGGCTGCACGGCGACGAGGTCGCACGGCGGCTCACCGCGCGCGGCGCACTCACACGGATCCTCCTGCTCACCGCCGCGACGACGTTGAGTGACCGTGTACACGGGCTCGAGCTCGGTGCCGACGACTACCTGACCAAGCCGTTCGAGTACCCGGAACTCGTCGCCCGGGTGCGCGCGCTCGGTCGACGGAGCGTCGCACCCGTCGCCCCGGTGCTCGAGCGTGCGGGGTTCGTCGTCGACACGAACCGGCGGATGGCCACGCGCGACGGACGGCCGCTCGACCTGACCTCGAAGGAACTCGGGGTGCTCGAGACCCTGCTCCGTGCGGACGGTCGGATCGTCTCCGCCGAGCACCTGCTCGAGAAGGTCTGGGACGTGAACACCGACCCGTTCACCGCCGCGGTCCGGGTGACGATGTCGAAGCTCCGCCGGAAGCTCGGGGACCCCGACCCGATCCGGACGGTGCCCGGTCAGGGTTACTCGCTGTGAGTCGGTGGGCCCGGGGCTGGAGCATCCGGACCCGGACGGCCCTGACGTTCGCGCTCGCGGCCATGGCGCTCGCGACCGGGGTCGTCCTCTTCACGAACACGATGTCGCTGGCCGGTGTCGGTGCCGGCCTCGACACCGCGGCCGTGCAGCGTCCGCCGTCCGGATCGCCGGGTGCCACGACCGCTCCAGAACCGATCGAGGTGGGCGGAGACGATGACGGTGCGGTGGCGGTGATCCGGCTCGTGGCCGTGCAGCAGTGGCAGTGGTCCGCGATCGGGATCGCTGGCGCCGGGCTCGCGGCCGGGTGCATCGGCTGGCTCGTCAGCCGCCGGGTCCTCCGCCCCATCGACCGGATCACCGCGACCACGAACCGCATCTCGGCGTCGAACCTGCACGAGCGCATCGCGCTGGACGGTCCGGACGACGAGCTCCGGCGGCTCTCGCGCACCGTCGACGACCTGCTGGAGCGGCTCGAGACCGCGTTCGAGAGCCAGCGTCGGTTCGTCGCCCAGGCGTCCCACGAACTCCGGACACCCCTCGCGGTGCAGCGCGCGGCGGTGCAGATCGGTCTGCACGACGACGCCGACCCCGCAGACGTCCGAGCGGTCCGGGCGGAGCTGCTGGAGCAGAACCGCCGCACCGAGCGGTTGGTCGAGTCGTTGCTCGTGCTCGCCGAGGCCGATCGCGGGCTGGCGGGTGCGACGCGCGCGGTCGACCTCGACGAGGTGACCGAAGAGGTCGTCGCGGGGGCGGCCCGGGACGCGGCCGAGGCGGGGGTGACGCTGACCCACGAGCGCCGCACCGGGCCTCCCGGCCTGGTCGTGCCGGGGGAGCCGACGCTGCTGCGGCAGCTGCTCGGCAACCTGGTCGGCAACGCCGTCGAGTACAACGAACCCGGCGGTGCCGTCCTGGTGACCACGGAGCCGGACGGGTTCGTCGTCGAGAACGGAGGGCCGGTGGTCCCGGCGGACGAGGCGGGGCTGCTCGTCGAACCGTTCCGCCGCGGTGGGACGGACGAGGCACGCGGGCAGCACAGCGGTCTGGGCCTGTCGATCGTGGCCGCGATCGTGCACGCCCACGGGTGGCGACTGTCGATCGCCGCACGGCCGACCGGCGGGCTGCTCGTCCGGGTCCGTGTTTCGCCGGTGCAACCCGACGTGCACGCGGGGCGAAACAGCCGTTCCGGTGTGCTGGAGGCATGAACCACACCACGATGACGACCACCCGTCGCACCCGGTCCCTGATGAGCGCGGCCGCGGCCGTCGTCCTGCTGCCCCTGCTGCTCGTCGGCTGCTCGGACACGGCACCGGACGACGACACGACGACGGCAGCCGGGAGTGCGGCGCCCGGCGTCGCCCTGGCCGAGTGCATGCGCGACCGCGGGTACGACATGCCCGACCCCGGCACGGGTGGCGGGTCGATGCGGCTCAGTGCACCCGACGGCGTCGATCCCGAGCAGTACCAGAGGGACCTCAAGGGCTGCCTCGACGACTCCGCAGCCGCCGGCGACGCGCAGGCCGCGCAGCCGATGCCGGGCAGCGAGGAGATCGCCCGGAAGACCGCGGAGTGCCTGCGGGAGCAGGGGTTCCCGGACTTCCCGGACGACCAGGAGGCGCAGAACCGGTTCCAGCCCGACGACCAGGAGGCGTTCGACGAGGCCGCCGGCACCTGCACCGACGCGGCCTTCGAGGCCGTCCAGGGCGGAGCCGGGTCGTGACCCACCGGCGCGCTCGACGCCGGACGATCGTGTCGGTGTGCCTCGTCGCGGCGGTGGCCGCGGGGGCCGGGACGTGGGCCCTCGCCACGGTGCCGAGCGGTCCGGGAGCCTCGGCCAGCAGCGGGTCGCGCGGCGGGACCGCGTCGACCGGAGCCACCGCCACGGTCACGCGCGGCGACCTGACCGACTCGAAGGTGTTCGCCGGGACGCTCGGGTACGGCGCAGCGACGGGGGTCCCCGGTGCCGCCGCCGGCACGATCACCTGGCTGCCCCGCGCCGGCGACGTCATCGAACGCGACGGGGCCCTGTACGCCGTCGACGAGCGGGACGTCCGGTCGATGTACGGCACCGTGCCGCTCTGGCGTGACCTGGAACGGGGGCTGCAGGGCGCCGACGTGCGGCAGCTCAACGAGAACCTGGCCGCGCTCGGGTACGACGTGTCCGTGGACGACCGGTTCGGTCCACGGACCGAGCGAGCCGTCCGGCAGTGGCAGCGGGACCGCGGACACGAGGTGACCGCGGTGCTGACGGCGGACGACGTCGCCTTCGTCGACGGTGCGGTCCGGGTCGCCTCGGTCGACGGTCGGCTCGGGGAGCGGATCGCCGGCGGAGCGGGTGCGGCGGCGGGTGCGGGTGGTGCAGGCGCAGGCGCAGGTGCAGCGGACGGTACGGGTGCGGCGGCCGGCGCGGGCGTGGCGGCCGACGTCCTGCAGGTCACGAGCACCCGGCGCGTCGTCGCGGCGACCGTGCCCCAGCGCGACGCCGAGCGGCTCGCGGTCGGCACCGACGTCGAGGTCCGGGTGAACGGCGCCGGGGCAGCCATGCCCGGATCCGTCGTCGACGTGCAGCCGACGACGAGTGAGGACGGCGGGACGGCCGTCGACGTCTCCGTGTCGTTCGACCCGGGGAAGCGCACGCTGCCCGCCGCGGCGTCCGCGCAGGTCGACGCGAAGGGCACCACCGAGCACGACGTCCTGTCCGTGCCGGTGGCCGCACTCGTCGCGGGTGCCGGTGGCCGGTACGCCGTCGACGTCGTGCAGCGGGACGGCACGACGGAGCGGGTCCGGGTCGAGCCCGGCTTCAGCGCGGACGGACGGATCGCGGTCACGGGCGACCTGGCCGCCGGCGACCGCGTGGTGGTGCCCGGATGAGCGCCGTGCTGCCACCTGCCGCCGTGCTGCCACCCGCCGCCGTACTGCCACCCGACTCCGTCCTGTCGCTCCGTGACGTCACGAAGACCTACGGCGACGTCGGAGCCCTGCGCGGGGTGTCGCTCGAGGTCACCGCGGGCGAACTCGTCGCGGTCGTCGGGCCGTCGGGGTCGGGCAAGTCGACGATGCTCAACGTCGTCGGGACGCTCGACCGTCCCACGTCCGGCACGGTGACGATCGCCGGCAACGACGTCGCGACGATGTCCGACGACGCCCTGTCCGGACTCCGTGCCGACCACATCGGGTTCGTCTTCCAGCACTTCCACCTGCAGGCCGGCGCGACCGCCACCGAGAACGTCGCCGACGGCCTGCTCTACCAGGGCGTGCCCCGGCGCGAGCGGCAGCGGCTGGCGGTCGAGGCCCTGGGCCGCGTGGGCTTGGCGCACCGGGTGGATCACCGACCGCACCAGCTCTCCGGCGGCGAGCGCCAACGCGTCGCCATCGCGCGGGCCGTCGTGGGTGACCCGACGATCCTGCTCGCCGACGAACCGACGGGTGCACTCGACACGGCGTCCGGTGCCGCGGTGGTCGAGCTCCTGCGCGAGCTCAACGCGGCGGGCACGACGGTCGTGGTCATCACGCACGACCTCGACCTGGCGGCGTCGCTGCCCCGGCAGGTCCGGATGCGTGACGGCCGGATCGAGCACGAGGTCGCGCCGGTCGTCGACGAGGTCGCCCGGTGAGCCGGCGTCGGTCCGTGGGCGCGGTCGACCTGCTCCGCCTCGGCGTCTTCGGGTTGCGGACCCGTCCGGGTCGCGTCGTGCTGTCGGCGCTCGGCATCGCGATCGGCATCGCGGCGATGCTCGCGGTCGTCGGGATCTCATCGTCGAGCAAGGCGAAGGTCGACCAGGTGCTCGACACGCTCGGAACGAACGTGCTCACCCTCACACAGGCCCAGGGCCTCGGCGAACCGGTCCCGTTGCCGTCCACCGCACTCGAATCGGTGCTGCGGCAGGACGACGTCGAGTCGGCCGCGGCCGTCGGCACCGTGCCCGACACCGGTGTGTACCGGAACGACCACGTCCCGGCGCCCGAGACGAAGGGCCTCGGGGTGCTTGCAGCGTGGGGCGACGTGCCACGGGTCCTCGGCGGCCAGCTCGCAGCCGGGCGGTGGATCGACGATGCAGCCGGGGCGCCGCCGCAGGTCGTGCTGGGGGCACGGGCGGCCGCGGTCCTCGGCTTCGACGACCTGCGGCCGGACAGCCGGGTCTGGATCGGTGGACAGTGGGTGCAGGTGGTCGGGGTGCTCGAGCCCGTCGCGCTCGCCGAGGACCTCGACTCGCGGGTGTTCGTGCCCCGCGGGTTCGCCGGGCAGCTGGGCTTCGACGGGTCCCCGACCGCGGTCTACACGCGTGTCGACCCGGCCCACGTCGAGCGGTCGAGGGACCTGCTCGCCGGTGCGGTCCGACCCGGGGCGCCGCAGGACGTCGGCGTGACACGGCCGTCGGACGCGTTGGCCGCGAAGGACGCCACCGACGACTCCTTCACCGGGCTGCTGGTCGGCATCGGCGGGGTGGCGCTGCTCGTCGGTGGCATCGGGGTGGCGAACACGATGGTGATCACCGTCCTGGAACGCCGCGCCGAGGTGGGCGTCCGTCGTGCGCTGGGGGCCCGTCGTCGGAACATCCGCGACCAGTTCCTGGTCGAGTCGTTGCTGCTGTCGTTCCTCGGTGGGCTGGCCGGCGTCGTGCTCGGTGTCGCGGTGACGGTCGTCTTCGCCGTCACGCAGGGCTGGCCGGTCGCACTGCCGGTCTGGGCCGTCGTCGGGGGACTCGGTGCCACGGTCGTCATCGGCGGGGTCTCCGGGCTCTACCCGGCGGCACGCGCGGCGCGGATCCCGCCGACGTCCGCCCTGGCGGCCGTCTGACGCGTGCGGTGGACGCACGCTCTGGAGGCCCGGTGCCGGTCCGGCGGACCGGCACCGGGCCTCCAGGCGGTCGCTTCCCCACACCGGACGCGAGTCGCAGATCATGCCTGGTCATGACCACCTGGTCAAGCATCTGCGTCGATCTGTTCGACATCCGTGATGCCCCGGAAACACGCGGATCGAAAGCGGTCACAGGGACCGATCGAACGGTTGACAAGGGGCCGTGCAGGGTCTTCTATTGCGAATACGCAACGTCCTTTCATAAAGGTCGGACCAAGGGAGTCATCGTGACACGAACGCGTTTCGCCGCACTCGGTGCGCTCGCCCTCACAGGCGCGCTCGCCCTCACCGGGTGCTCCGCCGGGAGCAATGCCGCTTCCGACGGCGGCACGAAGTCCATCGGCACACCCGATGGCAAGGGCAAGACCATCACCGTCTGGATGATGAACGGCGACCTGAGCGACAAGGTGCTCGACGCCGCCGGCAAGCAGTTCACCGCCGACACCGGGGCGAAGGTGAAGATCCAGACCCAGCAGTGGGACGGGATCACCACCAAGCTCACCACGGCGCTCGCGCAGAGCGACGCCCCCGACGTCGTCGACCTCGGCAACACGCAGGTGCCGGTGTACGCGGCCGCCGGCGGGTTGACCGACCTGACGCCGCACCGCGACGAGCTCAAGGACGGCCAGACCTGGCTCACCGGGCTCGAGGGCCCCGCCACCGTCGACGGCAAGCTCTACGGGGCACCGCTGTTCGCCGGCAACCGGGCCGTGGTCTACGACAAGAAGGTCTGGAAGGACGCTGGCGTGACCGACGTGCCGACCACCTACGACGAGCTCACCGCCGACCTCGACAAGGTCAAGGCCGCCAACCCGGCCAGTGACTTCTCCGCCTTCTACATGCCCGGTCAGTACTGGTACGGCGGGCTGCAGTGGGTCTGGGACGCCGGCGGCGAGATCGCGACGGACAAGGACGGCAAGTGGACCGGCACGCTGGACTCCACGGACGCGGTCGAGGGGCTGACCGCCTGGAAGGACTTCCAGAACGCGTACTCGGCGAAGTCCACCCAGGACATCAACACCGACAAGCCCTCGCAGAGCGACGTCTTCGCACAGGGCAACACCTCGGCGTTCCTCGGGTCCGCCTGGGAGATCGGCTCGATCACCACGGCGAAGCCGGAGCTCGCCGATCGCATCGGCACGTTCCCGATGCCGTCGTCCACGGCGGGGAAGACGCAGCCGGTGTTCCTCGGCGGCTCCGACCTGGGGATCCCGGCCAAGGCGAAGAACCAGGAGCTCGCGCTGTACTACCTGAAGATCCTGACCTCGAAGGAGTTCCAGCAGGACCAGGTGTTCGGGGTCGACGGCTGGGAGCCGAACTCCACCGAGCTGCTCGACGCGGTCGCCGGCGACGTCGACGAGCTGCACAAGCCCTACTTCGAGGCGGCCGGCACGAGCCGACCGACCCCGGCCACCCCGGGCTGGGCCACCATCGAGGGCGACGCCTCGTTCCAGTCGATGTTCGCCGACGTCGCGACCGGCCGGAAGTCGCCGGAGCAGGCCGCCGAGGGCTTCTCGAAGCACCTCACGACCGCGCTGAACGCGCAGCCGTAGGCGATGACGTCCACTGCGGAGCCGGTGACCGACGCGGAGCAGTCCGCGCCGGTCGCCGGCGGGCGGGGCGCCGGCGGCCGGGGTGCCGGGGGCCGGCGTACCGGTGGCCGGTGGGCCCGGGGCCGGCGGGCCGACGGGCCGATTCAGGAGCCGTCGCGGGGTTCCCGGCCTGGTGGGCGCGACGCGGGTCGTCGGTCGCCGGTCGGGTCGCGGGCGCCGCTCGTCCTGCTGGCCCCGGCGGCGCTGCTGCTCCTGGCCCTCGTCGTCTACCCGCTCGTCCGGCTCGTCGTCATCTCGTTCCAGGACTACGGGCTGCGGGCGATCTTCACCGGACAGGCCGGGTTCACCGGGCTGACGAACTACACGGACGTCCTGACCGACGCGTCGTTCTGGCCGGTCATCCTGCGCACCGTGCTCGTGACGGGCGCGATGGTCCTGGGCACGATCGTCATCGGCATGGGGGTGGCGCAGCTGCTCACCCGCCTCGGGGTCGCGATGCGCACGATCGTCAGCGTCGTGCTCGTGCTGGCCTGGGCGATGCCGAACGTGGCCTCGAGCCTGGTCTGGCAGTGGCTCTTCCAGCCGTTCTACGGCGTGCTCAACTGGCTCATCACGCAGCTGCGGGTGTTCGGGGACCACACGCAGGACAACTGGGCGTCGCACCCGGGCCAGGCGTACACGATCGTGCTGACGCTCGTCATCTGGCAGGCCGTGCCGTTCGTGGCGCTGACGCTGTACGCCGCGCAGTCCCAGATCGCGCCGGAGTACTACGAGGCCGGTGCGCTCGACGGGGCCTCGGTGTGGACGATGTACCGCGCGATCACGCTGCCGGCACTCGCGCCGACGCTGCTGCTCGTGTCGATCCTGTCGGTGATCTGGGACTTCAACGTCTTCAACCAGATCTGGCTGCTCACCCGCGGTGGACCGGAAGAGGCCACGCTGACGCTCGGCATCTGGACCTTCGTGCAGTCGTTCGTGTCCAACGCCTACGGGCAGGGCGCGGCGATCGCCGTGATCTCCACCCTGATCCTCGGGGTGCTCACCAGCTACTACATCCGCCGGCTCGTCCGCAGCGGCGAGGAGGACCTGTGACCGTCTCGAGAACGGCGCCCCGTACGAGCGGGGCGTCCGCGCCGGGCCCCGTGCGGGTGCGCAAGCGCAAGCCGCGCGTCCTCGCGAACACCATCGCCGTGCTGTTCTGCCTGGTGTGGGTGTTCCCGATCTACTGGATGGTGAACACCGCCTTCAAGCCCGCCGACGAGGTCACCACGATGACCCCGATCTGGGCGCCGCTGCACCCGACGCTCGACAACTTCACGCGGGCGCTCACGCAGGAGGGCTTCCTGGTCTACCTGCGGAACTCCACGATCGTCGTGGTGGCGGCCGTACTGCTGTCGATCGTCGTCGGGTTCCTGGCATCGGCGGCACTGTCGCGGTTCCGGTTCCGGGGACGGCGGGCGATCCTGGTCGCGATCCTGTTCGTGCAGATGATCCCGTCGGGTGCACTGCTCATCCCACTGTTCCTGTCGTTCCAGACCCTCGGGCTGCTGAACAGCTACGTCGGGCTGATCCTGGCGTACGTGGCGAGCGTGCTGCCGTTCTCGATCTGGGTGATGCGCGGCTTCTTCGTGGCCGTCCCCGTCGAGATCGAGGAGGCGGCGAAGGTGGACGGCGCCGGCACCTTCCGGATCCTGTGGAGCGTGCTGTTCCCACTCGTCATGCCCGGGGTCATCGCCACGAGCGTGTTCGCGTTCATCGCGGCGTGGAACGACTACCTGATCGCGTACGTGATGCTCAAGGACCAGGGGATGTACACGCTGCCGGTCTGGCTCGCCGGGTTCTCGACGAACAAGGGCACGGACTTCGGCGGGCTGATGGCGGCGAGCGTGCTGTTCTCGATCCCCGTCGTGGTGTTCTTCCTCATCGTGCAGCGCCGACTGGTCAGCGGGATGACGGCGGGTGCCGTGAAGGGGTAGCACGTCGGACGACCGACACCTGCGTCGTGTCGCGAGGTCACAACACCCCGCATGCTTGCCTGCGAGCGGTCACGGAACGTCGGCTGGCGCGGTCGCAGCCGACACTTCGTGACCCCTCGACCTTCGGCTCGCGACGTGTTGTGACCGCTGCAGCGCCCGCCCTGCACCTGTGGACGTGTTGGTTGTGTGACGGAACGGTTGCGTTCTTGTGGGTTTCGGACGTACAGTGCTCGAAACCCAACGGAACGAAGGAGTTCGGGCATGTACGCAACCGAGCGGCACACCGCCATCGCCGCCGAGCTGCAGTCCGCCGGCCGCGTGTCGGTCGCCGGTCTGGCCGAGCACTTCGACGTCACCACCGAGACCGTGCGCCGCGACCTCGACCTGCTCGAGACCGCCGGGCTCCTGCGTCGGGTGCACGGGGGAGCGGTCCCCGTCGGGCGCTCGAGCGTCGTCGAACTCAGCGTCGCCGAGCGGGAGGGCCAGCACGGCTCCGCGAAGTCCGCGATCGCCCGGGCCGCGATGCGCCTGGTCCCGCCGACTTTCACCGGCTCGATCGCCCTCGACGCCGGCACCACCTGCGCCGCCGTCGCCTCCGAACTCGCCCGCTGGGAGCCCGAGGTCGTCGGCTCGACGATCACCGTCATCACGAACTCGGTGCCGATCGCCGCCACCCTGCAGCACAGCGAGCACCTCGAACTGCACCTGCTCGGCGGCCGCGTGCGCGGCGTCACGAGCGCCGCGGTCGGCACGGCCACCGTCGAGCAGATCGGCGCCCTCCGGCCCGACGTGGCGTTCATCGGCACGAACGGCCTGTCCGCCGGCTTCGGCCTGAGCACCCCGGACGAGTACGAGGCCGCCGTGAAGGGCGCCTACGTGCTCGCCGCCCGACGGGCCGTGGTGCTCGCCGACGCCGCCAAGCACGGTGTGGAGGCCCTGATGCGGTTCGCCCGCCTGGACGAGATCGACACGCTCGTCACCGACCAGCAGCCGCCCGCCGACCTGGCCGAGGCGCTCGCCGGCTCCGACGTCGAGGTCGTCGTCGCATGAACGTCCGCATCGTCACGGTCACCCCGAACCCGTCCCTCGACCGCACCATCGAGCTCGCCGGCGAACTGCAGCGCGGCGCCGTCCAGCGTGCGACCCGGTCCACCGCGGAACCCGGCGGCAAGGGAGTCAACGTCTCCCGCGTGGTCGTTGCGAGCGGCGGGGACACCGTCGCCGTCCTGCCCGGCGACGAGCTCGACCCGGTCCTGCTCGGCCTGGCCACGCGCGGCATCCCCACCGCAGCGCTGCCGATCGGGGCGCCGCTCCGGTCGAACGTCACCGTGACCGAGCCGACCGGCACCACGACGAAGCTCAACGAACCCGGCCCCTCGCTCGCCGGACGCCTCGACGACCTCGCCGCCCTGGTCGCCGACACCGCCGCCGCGACCGCCACCGGCCCCGCCGCCCGCTGGGTCGTGGTCGCCGGGTCGCTGCCGCCCGGTCTGCCCGACGACGCGCTGGCCGTGCTCGTCCGGGCCGTCCGTGCCCGCCACGGTGCGGACGTCCGGATCGCCGTCGACTCGTCCGGGGTGCCGTTCACCGCTCTGCTGCAGTCGGGTGAACGGATCGACCTGGTGAAGCCGAACGCCGAGGAACTCGCGGAGGTCGTCGGCGGCGACCCCGAGGAGTACGAGCGCGACCTCGACGCCGCGGTGGCCGGGGCCCAGCGGCTGCGGCGGCGGAACGTCGGCACGGTCCTGCTCACCCTGGGCAGCGCCGGCGCCGTGCTGGTCTCCGATGAGGGCGCGTTCGCCGCCGCCGCACCGAAGATCGTCGCCCGGTCGACGGTCGGCGCGGGGGACTCCTCGCTCGCCGGCTACCTGCTCGCCGAGGTCGCGGGAGCGTCGCCCGAGCAGCGTCTCGCCCAGGCCGTCGCCACCGGTGCCGCGGCCGCAGCCCTGCCCGGCAGCGACGTGCCGGCACTCGACCACACCGACCCGACGGCGGTCTCCGTCCGGGTGCTCGAAACGCACCCGGCCCCCGAACCCGCCTGATCCCCTCCCCACCCGATCACCCCACGAACACCTGCACCACCGCGCGATCAGCGCCATTGCGAAGGAGCAAGCACATGTCCGCAGACTCGAGTCCGCGCCTCATCAGCGCACAGCTCGTCGGCCTCGACGAGGACCTCGGCGCCACGTCGACCGACGTGATCCGGGTGCTCGCCGACCGCGTCGCCGCGACCGGCCGCGCCGCCGACGGCGCCACGCTCGCCGACGACGCCATCAAGCGCGAGGCGAGCGTCGGCACGGGCGTCCCCGGTGGCATCGCCATCCCGCACGCCCGGTCGGCGTCGGTGTCCGAGCCGACGCTGGCGTTCTCGCGCCTGGCCCGGAAGGTGCCCTTCGGTGCTCCGGACGGCGACGCCGACATCGTGTTCATGATCGCCGTGCCCGAGGGGGCCGACAAGGACCACCTGACGGTCCTCTCGACCCTGGCCCGCGCGCTCATCCGTGAGGACTTCACCGCCGCGCTGCGCGCCGCGACCACGGCCGACGAGATCGTCCGGTTGGTCGACGACGAGGTGAGTGGCGAAGTGGCCGAGGCCGGCGTCGGGAAGGCGAGCAGTGCCTCCGATCCGGCCACCGCGCCGGAGGCGGGCCGCAAGGTCTTCGTCGGCGTCACCGCCTGCCCGACCGGGATCGCGCACACCTACATGGCGGCCGACGCCCTCGTCGCCGCAGCCCAGCGCGCCGGTGCCGAGATGCACATCGAGACGCAGGGGTCCTCGCAGGTCGAACCCCTCGACCCGGCGCTCATCGCCCGGGCCGACGCCGTGGTGTTCGCGGTCGACGTCGACGTCCGCGACCGCGGTCGGTTCGCCGGCAAACCGCTGGTGTCCGGACCCGTGAAGCGCGGTGTCGACGAGCCCGACAAGATGATCGCCGAGGCCATCCGCGCCTCGGATGACCCGCACGCCGCACGCGTGCAGGGCGGCGCCGCCGTCGAGGGCGAGACGAACAAGTCGAACGAGCACTTCGGGCAGGCGCTCAAGCGCTGGCTGCTCACGGGCGTCAGCTACATGATCCCGTTCGTCGCCGGCGGCGGGCTCCTCATCGCGCTCGGCTTCCTGCTGTCCGGGTACGGCATCGCGCTGACCCACGGTGACTCGGGCCAGAACAACGCCGTCTTCACGCTCACCAACTACACCCTGCTGAACCTGCCGCCGGAGGGCCTCGGCTACTACCTCGGCGCCGCCGCGTTCCAGATCGGGTCCGTGTCGCTCGGGTTCCTGGTCGCCGCACTCGCCGGGTACATCGCCTACGCCATCGCCGATCGTCCGGGCATCGCACCGGGCTTCGTGGCCGGGTCCATCGCCGTGTTCATGAACGCCGGGTTCCTCGGTGGTCTGGTCGGCGGTCTCATCGCCGGTGCCGCCGCGTACTGGATCGGGCGCATCCCGACCTGGCGCTGGCTGCGCGGCCTGATGCCGGTCGTGATCATCCCGCTGTTCGCGTCGATCATCGCCTCGGGCCTGATGCTCCTGGTGCTCGGTGGCCCGATCGCCTGGGTCATGACCGAGCTCACCGCGTTCCTCAACTCGCTGTCGGGTGCCTCGGCCGTGCTGCTCGGGATCATCCTCGGCCTGATGATGGCGTTCGACCTCGGTGGTCCGGTCAACAAGGTGGCGTACGCGTTCGCCGTCGCCGGGCTCGGTGCCGGGACCGCCACGAACGTGGTGCCGTTCGAGATCATGGCCGCCGTCATGGCGGCCGGCATGGTGCCGCCGCTCGCACTCGCACTCGCCTCGACCGTGCTCTACCGCAAGGGCTTCACGAAGCCGGAGCGCGAGAACGGCAAGGCCGCGTGGCTGCTCGGTGCGTCCTTCATCTCCGAGGGTGCGATCCCGTTCGCCGCTGCCGACCCGCTGCGCGTCATCCCGGCGTCGATGGTCGGTGCCGCGATCACGGGTGCGATCTCGATGGCTGCCGGCGTGACCTCGCGAGCGCCGCACGGCGGGATCTTCGTCTTCTTCGCGATCGGTGACGTCCTGATGTTCGTCGTCGCGATCCTGGCGGGGACCGTGGTGTCCGCGCTGGTGCTCGTCGCCCTGAAGAAGTGGGTCCGTCGTCGCCCCGTCGACGAAGCCGCTGCGGCCAGTGAGGCTACCGTGGCCGGCGAGACGGTGGGCCAGCGCGCACCGGTCGCCGCGTAGTCGACGCGACCGCAGGGAAGACGGGAGGCCCGGTGCCA
>NZ_MJGL01000016.1:0-520 GCF_001864855.1 Curtobacterium sp. MCBA15_005 | reverse complement strand
TCGGCGGTCCCGCTGATGGGGCCCTTGCCGTCAGCGAGGTCAGAGGGGCTGGTCACGATCGGCGCGGTCGGTGCCTCCGTGTCGACGTCGACGGTGGTCTTCGTCTCTTCGGAGGTGTTGCCGGCGTCGTCCTGGGCGACGAGTTCCAGCTTGTGCTCGCCATCGGCCAGCGGTTCGTCCAGCTCGATGGAGAAGTCGCCGTCGTCGTTGGCTTCGCCGCGGCCGAGTTCCTTGCCGTCCTCGTCGCGGATGATCACGGTCGAGCCGGGCTCGGCGGTTCCGCTGATCGGGCCCTTGCCGTTGTCGAGGTCCTTGGGGCTGGTCACGACCGGTGCCGTGGGTGCTTCGGTGTCGACATCGACCGTGGTGTCGGTCGGGTTGGACTCGTTGCCGGCGTCGTCCTGGGCGATCAGCTCGAGTTTGTGCTCGCCGTCGTCGAGGGGCTCGTCCAGCTCGATCGAGAAGTCGCCGTCGTCGTTGGCTTCGCCGCGGCCGAGTTCGTTGCCGTCCTCGTCGCGGA
>NZ_MJGL01000015.1:9512-24173 GCF_001864855.1 Curtobacterium sp. MCBA15_005 | reverse complement strand
AGCTGGCACCGGGCCTCCCGCCTGTTCGCTGGTCCGTCACATGGCCTCCTTGATGCCCCGACGCACCAGCCACACGTTCACGGGGTACGAGCAGACGAAGCCGGCCACCATCGCCAGCTGCATCGCCACCCAGAACTCCGGCGAGAAGACGCTCGCGCGTCCGCCGACGAGTGCCGGGAACACGACGAGCTGCCACACCGCCATCAGGCCGTACATGCCCACCTGCCACGCGATGATCGACAGCGTGTCGGCCTTGAGCGCGGCGAGGAGCCCGGCCCGGACGCCGAGGCCCCGCATCGGCGCGATGGCGAAGTACTGGAACACGATGCCGAGCACGAACGCGATGACGAAGTCGACGATCCACCCGGCGATCATCCGGTCCTGGTAGAGCGTGCCCAGGCCGACCGCCACCCCGAGCGCCGGGAACGCCGCGAGCCCGAACTCGCCGATCAGGTCACCGAGGGCGCACCCGGCCCCGCAGTGGCTCGTGTCGATCGCTGTGCCCGCCCACCGTCCGTGGCCGGGCGCCGTCGCCCGCCCCCGACGCAGGTAGAAGACGAGCCACACGACGCTGCCGAAGAGCATCGTGAGCGGCCACACGAACGCCATGACGCGCATCTGCGGCGGCCGACGCACCACGTCGACCGCCACGAACACGGCACAGCCCACGGCGACCACGAGCAGTGCGGAGCACACCACGTTCAGGGCGGCCGGGAAGTCCTGCAGCACCAGTTCCGTCACGCCTCCATGCAACCAACCGGGCGACGACGGTGGATCCAGTGAGCAGAAGACGCCGGGTGCCCTGGGGCGACCCGACGTCTTCTGCTCACTCGGTGCAGCGTGGTGCGGACTAGCGGCGCGACGCCTTCACGGGGACGGTGAAGATGTTGCCGGTGGTGACGCCCTCTTCGACTTCTTCGAGGGTGCGACCGCGGCTCTCCGGCACGAACTTCCAGATGAAGAGCAGCGCCAGCAGTCCGACGACCCCGAACCCGAAGAAGGTCCCGGTGATGCCGGTCGCTGCGACGATCGTCGGGAAGTACAGCCCGAGGAACGCGTTCGCGATCCAGAGGCAGAAGACCGAGATGCCCATGCCGAGCGCACGGATCTGGGTCGGGAAGATCTCGGACAGCACGACCCAGACCGCGATGTTGAGGAAGGTCTGCATCGAGCCGACGAACGCGACGACCAGGAACAGGATGACCCACGGGCGGGCCGGGTTGCCCTCGGGCAGCGCCACCGACGCGATGCCGATGAGGAAGTGGCAGATCGTCGTCAGCGTGAACCCGAGGATCAGCGTCGTGCGGCGGTTGATCTTCTCCATGTTGTAGAGCGCGATGACGCCACCGATCACGGCGATCACGCCGGGGGCGATGTTCGCGATGAGGGCTGCCGACGCCTGGAACCCGGACTCGATGAGCACGGTCTGGCCGTAGTACATGATCGAGTTGATGCCGGTGAGCTGCTGCGCGACGCCGAGCCCGGCACCGATGAGCACGATGCGGATGAGCCACTTGTTCCCGCGCAGCGTGTGCCAACCGCTGACGCGCTCGACCTTCGCTTCGAGGTCGTTGCTCCGCTTGATGTCGTCGAGCTCGGCACGGGCCCGATCGGTGGTCCGGACCTGCTCGAGGACCGAGAGCGCCTCGTCGTAGCGGTCCTTCGACGCGAGCCACCGCGGCGACTCCGGCACCCGGAGCATCCCGACGAACAGCGCGATCGCGGGGAGCGCACAGACGGCCAGCATGACGCGCCACACGCCGTTGCCCTCACCCCACACGTTGCCGATGATCGCGTTGACCACGAACGCGGCGAGCTGACCGATCACGATCATGAGCTCGTTGCGGCCGGACAGCGACCCGCGGATCTCGTACGGCGCGAGTTCGGCGAGGAACACCGGCACCACCGTGGACGCGCCACCCACCGCGAGGCCGAGGAGCACACGACCGACGACGATGACCTCGAACGTCGGCGCGAACACGCAGATCAGCGTGCCGACGAAGAACGTGACGGCGAGCAGGATGATGGTCTTGCGACGACCCCAGCCGTCCGCGATGCGGCCGCCGAGCATGGCGCCGATCGCGGCGCCGAAGAGCAGCGAGCTGGTGACCACGCCCTCGGTGAAGTTCGTGAGACCGAGCTCGGCCTTCATCGGGTTCAGCGCACCGTTGATGACACCGGTGTCGTACCCGAAGAGCAACCCGCCGAACGTGGCGACGAGGGCCAGCACGCCGAGTCGTCGGCGGTGCGGCCCGGTCCCCAACGGGGGCAGTGCGACAGTCGGGGCTGTCGGTTTGATGTCGACCATTCGGTGACTCCTTCGTCGGTGATCGCGCTTCATCGCGTGGACCGATCGTAACCCGATTCCATGTCCTGTCAATTGGACATTCTGTCGTCAGGTCGTTTGGATCGGTCCACAGAAGGCCTGATGAGGACGGGAGCGGTCCAATCTGCGGATCAGGTTCAGCGCTCGTCGTCGACGGGGCCCTCGCCCAGGACGTCCCCCAACGAGGCCATGTCGGCACCGTGGTCGGTGTAGCGGCGCACGGTCCGTCGGGCGGCGGCACTCGCTGCGCCGGACAGGGCGGGGTTGCGTCGGGCGGCGTCGGCGACGCGTCCGGCGTGCCCCGCGGTGGAGAGCAGCACGTTCGCGAGCGCGCGGGCGTCACCGCGCTCGGGGACTCCGGTCACGGTCCAGGCCGTGCGGACCTGGGCGTCGGGGGTGACGCCACGACGGGTGCCCATCCGGTGCCAGTCCGACAGCACGCCCTCGGTGCGCGAGGCCGCGCGGTCCGCCTCGCCTGCGCGTCGGCGAGCGGCGTCGCGGGCGTCGGACTCGCCGTTCGTGCCCTCGACGGTGTCGTACCGGTCGGTGAGCCCGTCGGCACGTCGTCGGACGCTGTCGGCCCGTTCACGCGCTGCGACGTCGTCACCACCGGCCGCTGCGATGCGGGCGGCGTGCGCGGCGGCAGCCGCGGCGAGGATCTCCGAACGCTCCATGCCCTCGACCGTAGCCGCTCCGACCGACACCGGCGGACCGTCCGGCGCGGTGACGGGGCGCGGCGGCAGGCGCGTTTCGCGCTGGGCGACACCTCACGGGCCAGCGCGCGCGTGAGGTGTCGCTGACCGCGAAACCGACCTGGCGTCCGCCCCGCGGCCAGCGCACGCACACAAACGGACGGGAGGCCCGTGGCGGATCCGCCACGGGCCTCCCGTCCGTCAAGTGGGGGCGTGCGCTACTTCCGCAGCTCCAGGTACTTCGCGATGAGCGCCTTGGTCGACGGGTCCTGCGCGTCGAGCGCGGCCTGGTCGCCCTCGACGGCCGGCGTGACCTGCAGCGCCAGCTGCTTGCCGAGCTCAACACCCCACTGGTCGAACGAGTCGATGCCCCAGATCGTGCCCTCGGTGAACACGATGTGCTCGTACAGGGCGATGAGCTGGCCGAGGACGCTCGGGGTGAGCTCCGGCGCGATGATCGACGTGGTCGGCTTGTTGCCGGGGAACGTGCGCGCCGCGACGATGCCTTCGTCGGTGGTGCCCTCGGCGCGGACCTCGTCGGCGCTCTTGCCGAACGCGAGCGCCTTGGTCTGCGCGAAGAAGTTCGCCAGGAACAGCGTGTGCACGTCGGTGCCGGGCGCGACGCCCTTGCCGTCGCCGGTCTCGTCCTTCAGCGGACGGGCCGGGTTGGCGACCGTGATGAAGTCGGCCGGGATCAGGCGGGTGCCCTGGTGGATGAGCTGGTAGAACGCGTGCTGGCCGTTCGTGCCGGGCTCACCCCAGAAGACCTCGCCGGTCTCGGTGGTGACGGGCGAGCCGTCCCAGCGGACGCGCTTGCCGTTCGACTCCATCGTGAGCTGCTGCAGGTACGCGGCGAAGCGGTGCAGGTACTGCGTGTACGGCAGGACCGCGTGGCTCTGCGCACCGAGGAAGTTCGTGTACCAGACGTTGAGCAGGCCCATCAGGACGGGGACGTTCTGCTCGAGCGGCGTGGTGCGGACGTGCTCATCGATGGCGTGGAAGCCGGCGAGGAACTGCTCCCAGTTCTCCTTGCCGATGGCGATGACGACGCTCGTGCCGATGGCCGAGTCGACCGAGTAGCGGCCGCCCACCCAGTCCCAGAAGCCGAAGGCGTTCTCGGGGTCGATGCCGAACGCCTCGACCTTGTCGAGCGCGGTGGAGACGGCGACGAAGTGCTTGGCGACGGCGTTCTTCTTCTCGTCGTCGGCGGCGTCGGTCAGGCCGAGCTTCTCCCACAGCCACTGGCGGGCGAGGCGCGCGTTCGTCAGGGTCTCGAGCGTGCCGAAGGTCTTCGACGCGACGATGAAGAGCGTGGTCTCGGGGTCCAGGTCCGCGGTCTTCTCGTAGATGTCCGCCGGGTCGATGTTCGAGACGAAGCGGGCCTCGAGGCCGGGCTGGACGTAGGGCTTGAGCGCCTCGTAGACCATGACCGGGCCGAGGTCGGAGCCACCGATGCCGATGTTGACGACGGTCTCGATGCGCTTGCCGGTGACACCGGTCCAGGCGCCGCTGCGGACCTGCTCGGCGAAGCCGTAGACCTTGTCGAGCGTGGCGTGCACGTCGGCGTCGACGTCCTGGCCGTCGACGGTCAGGGGTGCCGCCGGCACGAGGCCCTCGGTCGCCTTCGGGCGGCGGAGCGCGGTGTGCAGCACGGCGCGGTCCTCGGTGACGTTGATGTGCTCACCGGCGAGCATCGCCTGGAAGCGTTCGGCGACGCCGGTGTCCTTCGCGACCTGCAGCAGCGCGGCGAGGATCTCGTCGGTCACCAGGCCCTTGGACAGGTCGACGGTCAGGTCGGCCGCCTGGAAGGTGTACTGCTCGGCACGACCGGGGTCGCTGTCGAACCACCCTCGCAGGTCCGGGGTGAAGCCGGCAGCGATGCTGTCGAGCTTCTTCCAGCCTTCGGTCGATGTGGGGTCGACGGGAGCGGATTCGGTCACTTCGGTCCTCCTGGGGATCACGTTCAAGACGTACAGCCCGCGGGTCACGCAGCGCTGCGTCGCGGACCGTCTTCGAGCGTAGTGCGCTCCGGCAGGTGGTGCGCACAGTCGGCCGGGAGGCGCGGCTCGCGTTCGCTGCGCGCGTCACGCCTCCCGGCCGGTCGCGTTCAGGGCCGCGGTCGGCTCGCCCGGTTCACGGCTGCGGCCGACTCGCCGGGTTCACGGCTTCGGTCGGCTCGCCGGGTTCACGGCTGCGCCGCGAAGCGACGCAGCCGCAGGCTGTTCGTCACGACGAAGACCGACGAGAACGCCATCGCCGCACCCGCGAGCACCGGGTTGAGCAGCCCCGCCATCGCGAGCGGGATCGCCGCGACGTTGTACGCGAACGCCCAGAACAGGTTGCCCTTGATGACGCCGAGCGTCGCACGCGACAACCGGATGGCGTCGGCGACCACGGTGAGCCGGCCGCTCACCACCGTGATGTCGCTCGCCGCGATGGCCGCATCGGTGCCGGCCCCCATGGCGATGCCGAGGTCGGCCGCGGCCAGCGCCGCTGCGTCGTTCACGCCGTCGCCGACCATCGCGACGCTCCGCCCCTCGGACTGCAGTCGGCGGACGGTCTCGAGCTTCGACGCCGGGGTCGCGCGAGCGTGCACCTCGTCGATGCCGACCCGGGCGGCGACCGCACGTGCGGCACCGTCGTTGTCGCCGGTGAGCAGCACCGGGTGCAGGCCGAGGGCCCGGAAGCGGGCGATCGCGTCAGCAGCCTCGGGCTTCACCGTGTCGCCGACGACGACCACGCCGAGGGCCGTGCCGTTCCGGGCGACGACGACCGCCGTGCCCCCGTCGGCCTCGGCGCGCTCGACGGCGTCGGACAGCACCGGGGGCAGGGTGATCGACCACGAGTCGGCGAGCCAGCGGGTCGTGCCGACCAGGACGACGTCGCCGTCCACGACGGCCTGCACACCGGCGCCGGCGGTCGCGGTGAACTGCTCGGCCTCGGGCAGGTCGACGCCTCGGGCACGGGCCGCGGTGGTGACGGCACGGGCGACGGGGTGTTCCGAGCCGTCCTCGACCGCGGCGGCGAGCCGGAGCACGGTGTCCTCGGTCTCGTCGACGGCGGTGACCGACCGCAGGGTCATCGACCCCGTGGTGACGGTGCCGGTCTTGTCGAGCACGACGGTGTCGACGCCGCGGGTGCGCTCGAGCACCTGCGGACCGCCGATCAGGATGCCGAGCTGGGAGCCTCGGCCGGTCCCGACCAGCAGGGCGGTGGGCGTGGCGAGCCCGAGGGCGCACGGGCAGGCGATGATCAGGGTGGCGACGGCCGCGGTGAAGGCCGCGGTGACCGAGCCGCCGAACACGAGCCAGCCGACGAAGGCCAGCACGGCGAGCGCGATGACGATCGGCACGAAGACCCCCGACACGCGGTCGGCCAGGCGCTGCACCTCGGCCTTGCCGGTCTGGGCGTCCTCGACCAGGCGACCCATCCGGGCGAGCTCGGTGTCGGCGCCGACGCGGGTGATCGCGACGACGAGCCGGCCGCCGACGTTGATCGTCGCGCCGGTGACCCGGTCGCCCGGGCCGACCTCGACCGGCACGGACTCACCGGTGAGCATGCTGAGGTCGACGGCCGAGGAGCCGTCCTGCACCAGGCCGTCGCTCGGGATCCGTTCGCCGGGTCGCACCACGACGACGTCACCCACGACGAGGGACGAGGCGGGCACGCGGTGTTCGCCGCCGTCACGCAGGACGGCGGCGTCCTTCGCACCGAGTTCGAGCAGTGCCCGGAGCGCGGCGCCGGACTGCGTCTTCGCGCGGGCTTCCATGTACCGGCCGGCGAGGATGAACACCGTCACGGCCGTCGCGACCTCGAGGTACAGGTCGGCGGCCTCGGGGTCCGTGGCGAACCACGAGAACGTCATGTGCATGCCGGTCGTGCCGGCGTCGCCGAAGAACAGGGCGTACAGCGACCACCCGAAGGCAGCGAGGACGCCGACGCTCACCAGGGTGTCCATGGTGGCGGCACCGTGCCGGGCGTTGACCCACGCGGCACGGTGGAACGGGAGCGCGCCCCAGACCGCGACGGGCGCGGCGAGCGTCAGGGCGAGCCACTGCCAGTTCGGGAACTGCAGGGCCGGCACCATCGAGAGCACCACGACGGGCACCGCGAGCACGGCGGACACGACCAGGCGCCGGCGCAGCGGGCCGGTCGGGTCCTCGTCCACCGCGGGGCCGGCGTCAGCAGCGGCGGGCGGGGCCGGCACCGTGGCGCCGTACCCGGCCGACTCCACCGCGGCGATGAGCGCCTCGGGGTCGGCGGTACCGTCCGCGGCGACCTGCACCTGCGCCTTCTCGGTGGCGTAGTTGACCGTGGCGGTGACCCCGGGCAGCTTGCCGAGCTTCCGCTCGATGCGGTTCGCGCACGAGGCGCAGGTCATCCCGGTGATGTCGAGTTCGACGGTGCGGTCGGTCACGAGCGCACGACCTCGTACCCCGCCTCGGCGACGGCGGCGCGGAGCGCGTCCGCGTCGACGGGTGCCGCGGAGCTGACGGTGACCTCGGACGATCCGCCGGGGACGAGTCGGACGTCGACGCCCGACACGCCGTCGACCTCGGTGAGTTCCTCGGTGACGCTCATCACGCAGTGGTCGCAGGTCATGCCCTCGACGAGCAGCGTTTCGGTGGTCATGGTGTCTCCTTCTCGGTGGTGGTCGTCAGGGTCAGGAGCGGACGAGCCGGGCGATCGCCTGGCTGGCCTCGCGCACCTTCTCGTCGGCGGCGTCCCCGCCCTCGGCGACGGCCTCGGCGACGCAGTGCGCCAGGTGGTCCTCGAGCAGCGACAGCGCGACGCGTTCGAGCGCCCGGTTCGCCGCCGAGATCTGGGTCAGGACGTCGATGCAGTACGTCTCGTCCTCGACCATCCGCGCGATGCCGCGCACCTGCCCCTCGGCGCGACGGAGTCGCTTGAGCAGGTCGTCCTTGTCGCCGATGTACCCGACGTGTTCGTGCATGTCCGCCTCCACCGTTCTCAATACGGTACCCCCCTAGGGTATTCCGATCCCGTCCGCGCGCAACCGGTGGCATGATCGGCGCATGGACCCCTCGACGACGAACGGATTCCGCCGGCTGCGGTTCTCCGACGGTGAGGGCTCCGACTACTCCGAGATCTTCGAGGCCGAGTACGGCGGCTCGGACTTCGCATCCGAGACCTTCGCCACCGACGACACCCGGTACGAGTACACGGTCGTGGGCGACGACGACCTGTCGCTGCGCACCATGCGTGCCGAGGGCGGCCGGCGGGGCGGGGTCATCGGCGTGCGGGACGACCACGTGGTGTTCTGGCTGACCAAGGGCCGGCTCGAGATGCACTTCGCCGACCGCACCCGCGTCGTCGAGCCGGGCAGCCCGTACATCGCCTCGGCGTCCGAGGCCTACCGGTTCGAGTCCGACGGCACGGTCTACAACGGCGTGCACGTGTCCGACCGGTTCCTGCGCAGCGTCGGCCGCGACCTCGGCTACCGCCTGCCCGACGGCCCACTGCTGTTCGACCAGCAGGACGAGGTCATCGCCCGGCGCGAACCGCTGCGGCACCTGATCCGTGAACTCGGGCCGGCCCTGGTCGACGACCGCGTGCTCGGACCGATGCGGACCGCCCTGAACCGCCGGCTGGCCGTCGTCATCCTCGACACGTTCCCCATCCGCAACCGGGGTGACGACGTGCCCGTGGCGAACCGGCTCCGCGACGCGATCAGGTTCATCGAACTGCACGCCGCCGAACGCCCTTCGGTCCCCACGATCGCCGCCGCGTGCGGACTGAGCCAGCGCGGGCTGCAAGACGTCTTCGCCCGGACACTCGACACCACCCCGCACCGGTTCCTCCGCGACCACCGCCTAGACCGTGTGCGCGAAGAGCTGCTCCGCGCGGACCGGGGTGGCCCGGTCGCCCCGGCGGACTGTCCGCTCGTGTCCTCCGGCATCGCCGCGATCGCCCGTCGCTGGGGCTTCACCAACCCCGGTCGGTTCGCCGAGACCTACCGCGACCGGTTCGGTGAGGACCCGGCCGTGACGAAGCGCGCGTCGCTGGCTGCGCAGCCGGAGGCCGGCAGGGCGTCGTGGCGTGTCCGCCGTGCGGTGTCGTACATCGAACAGCACCTCGACGACGCCCTCACGCTGGACGACATCGCGGCCGCCGCAGGGGTGCTCCCCCGACGGCTGCAGCAGCTCTTCCGCGAGGAGCGCGGCGAGTCGCCGATGGCCTGCGTGCGCGCCATGCGGACCGCTGCAGAACGCAACGACGCGGCCGGAAACGGCTGAAAAGCCCGACGGAACAGGCCGGGGGTACAGGCGGATCCCCGGTTTTCCGGGGATGCCTGGAGATCACCCGAATCCGAGAAGTCGTGTGTGACGAATCTCTTCCACAGCCCGTCTCATCCGTGAACAGCAACCGCTGGGAACGCCCGGCGGGTCAACGGAAGGAACGAACATGGCTGACACCATCACCCCCACCCCGGCCACCACGGCGACCCGTGCCACCTCGCACGCCGGCACCAGCGGCGTCACCGGCAAGACCGTCATCGACGACACCGTCGTGTCGAAGGTCGCCGGCATCGCCGCCCGCGAGGTCAACGGCGTGCACTCCCTCGGCAACGGCGCAGCCCGTGCCATCGGTGCCATCCGCGACGCCATCGGCCAGCGCGACTTCGGTCAGGGCGTCAAGGTCGAGGTCGGCGAGAAGCAGGTCGCCGCGGACATCGTGATCGTCGCCGAGTACCCGGTGTCGCTCCAGCAGGTCGCCGACGGCGTCCGTTCCGGTGTCGCCCGTGCCCTCGAGCAGATCGTCGGCATGGAGGTCGCCGAGGTCAACGTCACGGTCCAGGACGTCTACATCCCGGGCGACGACGACGACAACGACGACGAGAAGAAGGAAGCCCGAGTCGCATGAGCAACACGCTGATCGGCGCCCTCATCGGCGCAGTCCTCGCCGTCGTGGCACTGCAGTTCGGGTTCTGGGGCTTCGTGCTCGTGATCGTGTTCGGTGCGATCGGGGCCCTCGTGGCCGCACTCGCAACCGGTCGCATAGACCGCGGTGCCCTGACCGATGTGCTGACCGGACGCCGGAGCTCCCGGTGAACGCCGGCCCGGACGTCCCGGGCCGCGTCGAGATCACCGCACGCGCGCTCACCTCGCTGGCGCGGGCCGTCGCAGCCGAAGGGCTCGGCGCCCCCGCCAAGCGGGTGCGCGTCGGACTCGGCGACGCGTCGGGAGCACTGTCGCTCGACATCACCGGGCCGATCGCCGCGAGCGACGACATCGTCTCCGGGTCGATCCGGATCGCGGACCAGGTCAAGGGTCGCGTGAGCGACCTGACCGGGCGCCGCGTCGGCAGTGCCCACATCGAACTCACCGGGATCGTGCGCGAGCACGAGTCCCGTGCCCGCTAGGAGGCCATCATGAGCAACGGTTCCGTCGAACGACGCATCCGTCGTCGGAGCGTGCACCGCTCCCGCTCCACAGCAGTGGCGGTGGCACTCGTGGTGCTCGCCCTGGTGGCCGCCTGGATCGGCACCGAGGCGGTGCTCAGCGCAATCGGACGCCCGCCGCTGGTCGCCGACCCCCAGACCGTGGTCGACACGGCGCTCCGTCCGGACGCCGCGTTCGTCACCATCGTCGAGGTCATCGCGGGTGTGCTCGTCGTCCTCGGCGTCGTGCTGGTCGTCCTGGCGCTCAAGCCCGGCCGCCAGCACCGATCGGTCGTCGAACACGAGCGCGGTGCGGTCGTCATCGACGCCCGCATCGTCGCCTCCACTGCGGCGAACGCTGCAGGCATGGCGGCCGGTGTCCCCGAGGGGAACGCCTCCGCCACCGCCCGTGGCCGTTCCACCGAGGTCCGCATCGTCCCCGTCACCGGTGTGCCGGTCGACGAGGCGAGCGTCCGTGCCGCCGTCGTGGACCGTCTGAGCGGCCTCGACGAGCGATTCGGCCGACGAGTCCGTGTCCGGGTCGAGGAGAAGGGAACCCTCGCATGACCAAGAGCAACCGGACCCTCAACCGGATCATCCTGTTCGTCCTCGGCCTCGTCGCCGTGGTCGTCGGGATCGCGATGGGCGCGGGTGTGCTGCCTGCCGTCCAGGACGCCGTCAAGCCGTACGTCGACCATCCCCGCAGCCTCGACGTGCCCGCGTCCGCGCTGTGGATCGTCGCCGGGGCCGCGGTCCTCGTGATCGTCCTGTCGCTCGTGTGGGTGTTCACCCGCGGTGGTGGCGGCACGTCCGTCGCCGTGCGGGAGCACTCGGGCGACGACGCCGTCACGATCAACGTCGCACTCGTCCGGGACGTCCTCGAGCACGAACTCGCGGGTGTCCGCGACGTGGTCGGCTCCCGTGTCGACACCTACCTCGTCCGCCGGCAGCGCGCCGCACGGATCCGTGTCGCGGTCCGCCGCGGCGGGGACGCCGTCACCGTGCTCGACGCCGTCGACCGAGCCGTCGCGGTCCTCGACCGCACCCTCGGCCGTCCGGTCCCGGTGCTCGTGCACCTGACCGGCGGTACCCGCTCCGCACTCGCGAAGTCGACCCGCGTCCACTGACACCCGTCTGCCGGACGCACCCCGGGCCTCCCGGCCCACCACCACACCACCGGGCGCACTGCCCACCCACGAAAGGACCCGTCATGGGACTCGACGACAAGATCAAGAACGCCGCTCAGGACCTCGCCGGCAAGGCGAAGGAGGCCGTCGGCAACCTGACCAACGACGACTCCAAGGTCGCCGAGGGCAAGAAGGACCAGGCCGCCGCGAGCGCGAAGCAGACCGGCGAGGACGTCAAGGACGTCTTCAAGAAGTAGGTCGCACGAACCGTGTCGGGGCACGCGCGCAGTCGGGTGCCCCGATGCGTTCCGGCGGAACCCGAACGAGGAGAGAACCATGCAGCACGACCCGAACGCGCACACGCAGGTCACCGAGGTGGCGCTGCCCGCGGAGCTCACGGAGCCGTTGCCCGACGACGCGAGCACCGTCACGATCGTCGCCCGGACCGCAGCGGAGACCGCACTCGGCGTGCCCGGCGTGCACCACCTCGGCGGGATCGCCGCCCGTGCAGCCGACCAGCTCCGCAAGCAGCTCGGCCGGAGCGCCGGCGCCGCCGGCGTGCAGGTCGACGAGGACGACGGCGCGCTCGGTGTGCAGGTCTCCATCGTCGTCAGCTACCCGGAGCCGGTGCTGCACGTCGCCGACGAGGTGCGGAAGCAGGTGACCGCCGCGACGCGGCAGCTGTCCGAGCTCCCGACGAGCGTGGACGTCCGCGTCCTCGACGTGCACGGTCCCTTCGACGACGAGCAGTCACCGCTCGGCCGCGCGACCGAGGTCGCGACCGACGCCGTCGAGCAGGCCGCCGAGACCACCGGCGACGCCGTCGAGCAGGCGGCCCAGACCACGGCGGACGCGACCAAGCGTGCTGCCGCAGCGACCGCCGACGTGACGAAGCGCGCAGCGGACGCCACCGCCGATGCCTCGAAGCGCGCTGCCGACGCCACCGCCGAGACCACGAAGCGCGTCGTCGAGAGCGCCACCGACACCACCGAGGACGTGCGTGACGCCGCCGCCGAGTCGCTCGCCCGGGCGTCGGAGCAGGCCGCCGACGCCGCGGCCGACGCAGCCGACGCCGCTGAGGACGCCGCATCCGCTGCCGCCGATTCCGCCGACGCGGCCGAGACCGCTGCGGCCGAGACCGACGCAGCACGGCACCGCCGAGAGCAGCCGTGACCACCGCCTGGTCCGGGAACCGCCGGGCGAAGCTCCGTCACCCCCGGCCACGCGGCGTCTGGATCGCCTCGGGCATCGGCGTGGTCCTGGTCCTCGGCACGGCGTTGGGGGCGTTCCTGCCCCTCGTCGGGTTCCTCGGCGGCGTCACGGCGACCACCTCGGGACTCGTGCCGTTCCCGTTCGTGCGGGTGGCACTCGTCACGATCGCGGGGTCGTTGGTCGTCCTCGCGCTGCTCGCCCTCGCCTTCACCCGACGGCACACCGCGACCGCAGCCTCGGCCGTCGTGCTCGCCGTCCTCGTGGCCATCGCCGTCACGATCGTCCCGATCGTCCTCGTCGCGATCGGGTCCGCCGACCGCGCCGGTGACGTCTGGCCGATCGTCACCGAGCTCTGGAACCGCTTCACCGGCTGACGCGCCGACACCGCTGACGCCTCCGGCGCATCACACATGGATCACGACACGGACGACTCGCGTCGTGATCCGTGTCATGTTCGGCCTCTTCACGACATTGTCGTAGTGAAGGGAGCACCGTGGACAACACCGCAGAAGACGACGCCGGCCTCGCACGGCGCCTCGCCTCGGGGGACAGAGCAGCGCTCGCGACGGCGTTCGACCGGTTCGCACCGACGCTCACCCGCTACGCCTGGGCGATCGCGGGGAGCAAGCAGGACGTCGAAGAGCTGGTCCAGGACACGTTCCTGACGCTCTGGCAGCGAGCCGAGGGCCTGCAGCTCCCGACGGGCACACTCCTGCCGTGGCTGCTGGTGGTGTGCCGCAACCACGCCAAGAACCTGGGACGGCGCAACCAGAAGCACGCCGGCGATGAGCTCCCCTTCGACCTCGCCGCCCCCGCTGACACCACCGAGGCGTCCGAGCAGCTCCGCTGGGTCCGCGCCGAGATCGCCGCACTGCCGGAGACCGACCGCCGGATCTGCGAACTCTGCCTGCTGCAGGGGTACTCCTACGCCGAAGCCGCACAACTGCTCGGCCTCAGCGTCGGGGCGGTCACCCAGCGGGTCTCCCGGTCCCGCCGACGACTCAGGAAGGCGGTGACGCACGATGAACACTGAGCCTCCCCAGGGAGACGACCTGCAGCGCATGCTCGTCTCGATGAAGCAGAACGTCCTCGAGCGTGCCACCCCTCGCCCGAAGCGACGAGGCCGCCGTGCAGGCATCGCGATCGGTGTCGTCGGGGTGCTGCTGCTCGGTGCTGCGGGCGGCGGGGTCGCGCTCGGCCTCATCCCGACGTCGATCACCACCGCGCCCGCCCCCACCGCGACGACGACACCCGAGCCGTCGCCGACCGAGACCTCGTCCGGGGCCCCGGTCGTGGGCGGCCCGACGCCCACGGCGAACCCGACCCCGACCCCGACGTCGACCCGGGCGCCGTACTCGCTGTCGGACCCGGACACGTGGACGATCTCCGGCAGCGAGGTCGGGCCGATCGCGCTCGGCGGGGAGTACGCCGCCGAGACGGACGACCTGACCGGCGTATTGAGGGCGGACCAGGGGTGCCTCAACCCGAACGTCGTGTTCTGGTACTCCGACGATCCCGACAAGGCGGGACTGACCGTCGTGAAGGCGGACGACGGCACGATCGCGAGCGTCATGGTCGGGATGAACACCGACGAGGTGGCGGGGCCGACGACGGCTGCGGGGCTCGGGGTCGGCAGCACGCTCGCCGAGTTGCGGGCGGCGTACCCCGACCTCCACTACACGGAGCCCGGCAACGACGACGGCCAGCCGTCCGACTCGCCCTACGGCGGCTGGACGACGACGATCAACGGCGTGTTCGTCAGCTTCCGGTTCCCGCCGCTCGGCTCCGGCGACCGGGCGGACTCGGTGTGGGTGAGCAAGGTCGATCAGTCGCCGCCGACGGAGTTCTGCGGGTGACGTCGCCGGACCGGAGGCGCGGATCACGCGAGCCGATCGGCTCGCG
>NZ_MJGL01000015.1:0-8861 GCF_001864855.1 Curtobacterium sp. MCBA15_005 | reverse complement strand
TGATCCGCGCCTCCGGTCCGCTACCCTCGCGACGTGAAGCGTCTCTCCCCCGGCCAGCGCTGGGTCATCGGTCTCGGCGCGTTCGCGCTCGTCTGCCTCCTCGTGGGCATCATCGCCATCGCCGTCGGGATCGGCAACGGCGCAGCCACCTGCGTCGACGTCGAGGACGACGGGTTGCAGTACGTGTGCCCCGGTGACACCAGCAGCATCCTGTGGGGCAGCGTCCTCGCCGTCGTCGGGCTGCTCCACCTCGGACTCACCGGGCTCGCGGGTGCACTCGTCTGGACCTCGACACCGAGGATCGCTCCGAAGCCGGTCCGACGACCCGAGCACCTGCCCGGCCAGACCCATCGGGTGTTCTCCTACGGCACGCTCCAGCAGCCCCTCGTGCAGGAGTCGCTGTTCGGCGAGCACGTCCCGACCGCCCCGGACTCCCTGCCCGGCTGGCGGCTCGACCGGGTGACGATCACCGACCCGGACGTCATCCGGACGAGCGGCTCGGACCAGCACCCGATCCTGCGCCGCGGTGCTCCTGACGACGTCGTCGAAGGGGTGGCCCTGGCTCTCGGGTACGAGTGGCAGCTCCGCGCGGTCGACGGGTACGAGGTCGCCGACTACCAGCGCGTGCGGGTCACACTCGCCTCGGGTCGGACGGCCTGGGTCTACGTCGCCGCCGACGAAGCCTGAACCGCGGTCGCTGCGGCCAGTCGCTCGAGCCCCTCGTCGATCGACACCGACGGGGTCCACCCGAGCTCCTGCCGGGTCCGCCGCTGGTCGAACCAGTGCGCGGTCGACAGCTGCTCGGCCAGGAACCGGGTCATCGGCGGTTCGTCCTCGCCCGGTCGGACGCGCCAGACGGCCTCGACCACGGAGCCCGCGGCCCGTGCGACCGCGGCCGGCACGTGCCACTGCGGGGGCCGGACGCCCGACGCCGTGCAGATGCCGGCGAGCAGATCGGCGACGGGTCGGGGCTCACCGTTCGTGACCACGTAGGCGTTGCCGTGCACGCCGTCGTCCGTGACGCGTTCGAGTGCCGCGACCATGGCCGTCGCGGCGTTGTCGACGTAGAGCGTGTCGATGAGCGCAGCGCCGGAGTCGAGCAGCGGGAGCCGTCCGGCTCGGGCCCGCTCGACGATCCGTCCGACGAGCTGGGTGTCCCCCGGACCCCACACCAGGTGCGGCCGGACGGCCACGACGGCGAAGTCCGGGGCGTCGGCACCGAGTGCCAGCAGCTCCGCCGCGGCCTTGGTGCGGGCGTAGTCGCCACGGGCACGGGACGGTTCGGCCGGACCGGCGTCGGCCCCGACGAGCGACGACCCGGTGTGCGCGACCGACGGCGACGACACGAAGACGAAGCGCCCGACGCCGGCGGCACGGGCGGCCGCCAGCAGTGCGCGGGTTCCCTCGACGTTGACCCGGGCGAAGTCGGCCGGGTCCCCGGCGAGCGACACCTTCGCGGCCAGGTGCACGACCGCCTCGACCCCGTCGACCGCACGGGCGATCGCAGCGTCGTCCGTCATCGTCCCGGCGACGTCCTGCACGCCCGACACCCCGGAGGGACGGCGCTGGAAGGTCCGGACCTCGTGCCCGGCGTCCCGCACGGCTGCGGCGGTGGCCTGCCCGAGGAACCCGCTGGCCCCGGTGACCAGGACCTTCACGGGCGCACCATCCGGCCGCCGTCTCGAACCGCGACGGGTCGAAGATTCGTGCTCACCGACACCTCACGCACCCGACGGCCCGTGAGGTGTCGCTGAGCGCGCGAGAACGCGCCGAACGCGCCGCTCACGGGCGCACCATCCGGCCGCCCGACAGCACCGAGCCGGCCCAGCGGGACAGCCGGGTGCGGTCGACCTTGGAGTTGTGCCGGATGTCCGTCGGCAGCACGGGCACGACGAGCACCGCCGCGAGTGGCACTCCGGCGGCGGCACGGACCGCTGCGGCGAGCGACGGCGACGCCAGCCCGGGCCGGCGCACGGCAGGGTCGGTCTCGACGACGGCCACCACCTGCTGGGTGCCGATCGGCCCGATACCCGCGACCCCGGCACGTCCGACACCGTCGACGCCCTCGATCCGCTGCTCCGGCCCCACCGGCGTGACGACCCCGTCCGGGGTGGTCAGCACGTGTTGCAGCCGGCCCTCGACCCAGATCCGTCCCGCGCCGTCCAGGTGCCCGACGTCCCCGGTGCGGTGCCCGCGCGGGTCGTCGACGCCGAGGCGCGAGACCCGGTCGGTGCGCCAGAGCCGGTCGTAGTGGTCGCGCACGTGTGGTGCCGCGACGACGATCTCGCCGGTGATCCCGGGCTCGTCCGTCAGGGCTCCGGTCGAGCGCCCGGAACCGTCGAGCGGTGCGATGCGGACGCGGACGTTCGCTGCCGGCACCCCCACGCAGATCCCCTCGTCATCGGACCGGCCGGCGGCACGGACCCCGTCCAGGTCGACGTCCGTCATGAGCAGCCCCTCGGTCATGCCGTAGGGGGTGTGCGCGCTGGCGTTCGGCATCAGCTCGGTCGCCGCGGTCAGCAGCGCAGCCGAGACGGGAGCCCCGGCCGACAGGAACAGCCGCACGCCCCGCAGCGCCTGGCGGTCGGCGTCGGTGAGTTCCGACGCGGTCGCGACGACGTTCGCCAGGGCCGCCGGCGACAGGAACACCACGGTGGCGTCAGCCGCGGCGACCGAGGCCGCGACCGCCTTCGCCGTCAGGGTGCGCGGCGCGGTGACGTCCATGTCGGGCGCGACCGACCGTGCCCCGAGGGCCGGGCCGAGCAGCGCGAACGGTGCGAACCCGGCGACGAGGCCGGTGCCGACACCGACGTCGTACTGGGTGGCCAGGGCGTCCCGGATGGCACTGAGCTGGCCGTGCGTGTACACGACGCCCTTCGCCGGCCCGGTCGATCCCGAGGTGAAGAGCACGGCCGCGGGCGCGTCCGGCGACGGGGCCGTCGGTAGCGCGGTGCCGTGCGCGAGACGGCGGGCTCCGCGGCGGGCGACGTCGACGAGCGTGTGCTCCACGCGCAGCGCCTTCCGGGCCGGCGCGGGCAACGAGACCGTCGCGATGCGTCGCCCCGGCCAGCCGAGGGCACGCGCGGCACCGAGCCCGGGCAGCGCGCCGATGATCCAGTCCGGTCGGGCTCCGCGGACGGCCCGGGTCAGGCCGCCGAGTCCGAGTCCGGCGTCCGCGACGACGACGACCGCCCCGATCCGCACGCAGGCGTACAGGACGGCGGTCAGGTCGGCACCGGGGGTCACCAGGAGCGAGACACGGTCGCCGCTCCGGACGCCCAGGTCGTCGAGTCCTGCGGCGATCTCGTCGACCCGTCGGGCGAGCAGCCGCCACGTGATCGTGCGGGGGCCACCGGCGGCGGCCATCTCGACCAGCGCGGGTTCGTCGCTCTCGCGCAGTTCGTCGAGCCGCGCCCAGAGCGGCGGGGTCGCCTGTGCGGACTGGCCCGGGTCCACGGCGTCGGACTGGAGGCCCGTGGGGGCCTGGGCAGGACGGCCACCGTCCGGCAGGCGGTCACCGAGCCAGTCGAACACCGCGCCCGCCACGTCGGCGTCCTCCGGCAGCAGGTGCCCGGCGCCCTCGAACCGGTGGACGTCGGCGTGCGGCACGCGTTCGGTCAGGTCGTCCAGGTAGCGCTCGAGGAACACCGGGTCGCGCGGACCCCAGAGCAGGAGCACCGGCACGTCGAGCGCGGCGACCCCGGCGGCGATGCGGTCGAGTTCGGGTGCGCTCCGGTGCCGGGCGTCGACGGGGATGTCCGCGACGAACCCGCCGATGCCACCGCGTCGGGCGGCACCGCGGTAGGGCGCCCGGTAGCCGTCGGCGACGGCCCGCTCGAGCTTCGGGTGCGCGATGGCCAGGGTGGTCTCGAGGAACGCCGGGGTCACGACCGTCGCGCGGCCGAGCATCCCCGGACCGAGGGCGAGCCGCAACGGTGCGGGGATCGGGGCGTCGTCGGACTGGTGCACGGCGGTGTTGCACGTCATCGCGGCGGCCAGGACGTCCGGGTGGTCGACCGCCCAACCGAGCGACACCACACCACCCCAGTCGTGGCCGAGGGTGACGACCGGCCCGGTCAGCCCGAGCTCGTCGGTCAGGGCTCCGAGGTCCGCGACTCGCTGCGCCAGTCCGCGCTCGACGCCGGTGCGCTCCGAGAAGCCCATGTCGAGCTGGTCGACGGCGACCACACGCCAGGCCGGTCCGCCGGCCTGCGCGACCTCGAGCGAGGTGCGGAGCACCGACCGCCACAGGTACGACCACGTCGGGTTGCCGTGCACGCAGAGGATCGTGCCGATCGGTTCCACGCCGAGCACGGCCAGGGACCCGGCCGTGTCGAGGAGGTGCCAGGTGCGCGCGACGCGATCCGTGCCTCCCGGCCGTTCTGCAGACCACGCGGGGACCGTGACCAGACGCGACCAGGCCGGGTCGAGGCCGGGCAGGGAGGGCGGCTGCGTCGCCGGAGCCGTGCTCGCGGCGACGCGGGGCAGCCGGGACGTCACCAGTGGAGTTCCATCATCGCCGTGTTGATGCCGGAACCGACGCCGCCCAGGAACACGCGGTCACCGCGACGGATGCCGCCGGAAGCGACCTCGTCGGCCAGGGTGATCGGGATCGACGCGGGGCCGACGTTGCCGAACCGCTGGTACGTGGTGGGGACCTTGTCGCGCGGGATGCCGATCGCCTCGACGAAGGCGTTGGTGTGCACGTCGGAGACCTGGTGCAGCACGTAGCGGTCCATGTCGGCCCAGTCGAAGTGGGCTCGGGCCTCGGTCCAGGCGGCGACGACGAGCTCCATGCCGCCCTTGAGCAGCATCTTCGCGTCCGTGAACATGCCGTCGACGCTGCCGACGCACAGGTCGTACCACTGGGTCGCCGCGCGGGTGACGCCGCCGACGATCCGGTGGCCTTCAGGGTGCAGGTCCGCCGGGCCGAGCACGGCCGCCGCGGCACCGGACCCGAGGGTCAGGCTGGCGAACTCGCTCATGAAGTCCTTGCGGTTCCGGCCGCCCTGGTTCAGGCGGTCGATGGTGTTGAGCTGCACCTGGTCGGCGTCCTCGCCGTCGACGACGAGCGCGTACTTGATCTGACCGGAGTCGATCATGCCCGCGGCGACGCTCATGGCGTTGACGAACCCCAGGCAGGCGTTCGCGATGTCGAAGTTGATGGCGGACGACGGCAGCCCGAGGCCGTGGTGCAGGCGGACGGCCACCGACGGTTCGAGGTGCGGGCGCGTCACCGAGGTGTTGATGAGCAGCCCGATCTCGTCCGGACGGACACCGGCTTCGGCCATGGCACGACGGCCGGCGTCGATCGCCGCGTCCTGGAAGGTCTGGCCCTCGCCCCAGTTGCGGCGCTCGATGACCCCGGCGACGCGCTCGAGCAGTCCCATCGGCAGACGGAGCCGACGGAGGACCCCGCGGAGCTTGGCCTCGATGTCGGCCGAGGTCGTCACACGCTCCGCCGTGGTGGTCGCCACGGAGAGCAGTGAGACGTTCCGGTGCTTCGCCGTGGCGTTGCCGGGCTGCTCCGGTTCACTGCTCGATGCCTGGTCGACCGGCCGTTCCGTCATGATCGTCACCGACACATACTTCCGCATCTGGCCTGTGTGCGCGATCCGGATGCGCTGGACGGCCCTGAACCAGAGCAATGCATTGCATGTGAAATACATATTGCATACGATGGCTACCGACCCCTTCGATCGGAGCCCCGAATGCCCCCGCTCAGCAAGTCCACCTCTGCCGCAGCCCTCCTGCTGGCCTTCGCGCCGTTGGCGGTGCCGGACATGGCCGCCGCGACGACCGTCACGACGGCGCCCGCGCCGACCGAGGAGCGAGCCGACGAGTCCGTGGAGCCGGAGGCTCCGGGCGAGGGCGAGGGCGAGGCCGAGGGCGAGTCGCCTGTCGACAGTGGCGCGCCTGTCGAGCCCGAGGCGCCCGCGGACACCGCGGCCCCGGTCGACGCCGACCCCGCCACGAAGCCGGAGCCGGCCCCGGCGCCGAGCACCACGCCCGCCCCGACCCCCACCCCCGAGGCGCAGCCCACGACCGACGAGGTCACGCCGAACGAGACGTCGATCAACGTGTACGTCGAGGGCGCACCGGACGCGGTCGGTCAGCCGGGACAGCGGTTCGAGACGTCGATCTTCAACGTCAAGAACGCGAGTAGCTTCACGATCCCGCGCGGCGCGCTCGACTTCCACTGGACCATCACCGGCCCTGCGACCTTCACACGCGGACGACCGCCGTTCTCCGTGGCGAACTCCGGCACGGCGAACGTCGCGAACTGCACGTTCACGTCTCCCACGCAGACCGACTGCCTCGGCGGGAACCCCCAGCCGCTCTACACCGGAGGAGCGAACTTCAACCACATCCGGGTGCCGGTCACCGTTGACGCTTCGGCGCTGCCGGGCGACGTCGTCACGGTGCACGGCTCGTTCGCCCCGAACGCCGCCACCGACTACGTCAACACGAACGAGCAGACGACATCGACGTGGAAGGTCACCATCCCGCTGACCGCCGCCGTCATCGACGAGCCGACCGCAGCCGTCGGACCGAAGCCGACCATCACCGGCCGGGGCGTCCCCGGCGGCACCGTCGACGTGACCGTCGGTGACCGGGCACCGGTGAACGTCCCCGTCGGCGACGACGGCACCTGGTCGCTCCCCGTCACCGAGGCGCTGTCAGACGGGTCGGTCACCGTCACCGCCGTGCAGCACCGCAACGGCTTCACCGCCGAACCCACCACGGCGACCCTCGACGTCGACGCCACCGCCCCCGATGTCCCGATCGTCGACGACCCCGGCACCCTCGACGACCCGACCGGACCCATCACCGGTACAGCCGACCCGGGCTCCATCGTCATCGTCCGGGACCGTGACGGCAACGAACTCGGCCGCGACCGCGCGAACGAGGACGGCGACTTCTCCGTCCGTCTCGACGCGCCGCTGCCGGAGGGCGCGACCGATCTCGTGGTCGTCGCCGCCGACGCTGTCGGCAACGAGTCCGGCCCGGCGACCGCGACCGCGGTCGTCCCGGACACCACCGCGCCCGATGCTCCGGTCGTCGAGCGCCAGGACCTCGCGACCCCGACCGGTCCGGTGGTCGGAACCGCCGAGCCCGGCTCCATCGTGATCATCCGCGACCGGGACGGCGACGAGATCGGGCGCGGCGAAGCCAATGACGACGGCGACTTCTCGGTCGAGCTGGACGAGCCGCTGACCGAGGGCGACCACGGCCTGGAGGTCGTCGCGCAGGACGACGCCGGCAACGAGTCGGCTCCCTCGCCCGTGACCGTCACCGCACCCGACGTCACCGCACCCGATGCGCCGATCAGCACGACCCCCGAGTTCCTCGCCGACGGCACCGGCCCCTTCACCGGGTCGGCCGAACCCGGTTCGACGGTGATCGTGCGTGACGCCGACGGCAACGAACTCGGCCGTGCCGAGGCCCGCGACGACGGGCAGTTCACCATCGTGCTCGACGAGCCGCTCGACGACGGCGCGCACGACCTCGAGCTCGTCGCGCAGGACGAGGCCGGCAACGTCTCGTCCCCGACGCCGGTCACGGTGGACGTGGACGACGACGCTCCGAACGCACCGATCGTCACCGGTCCGACCGACCTGGCTGACGGCAAGGGCCCGATCACCGGGACCGCCGAGCCCGGCTCCACGGTCATCGTCCGTGACGAGGACGGCAACGAGATCGGCCGCGGCGAAGCCAACGACGACGGCGACTTCAGCATCGAGCTGGACGAGCCCCTCAACGACGGCGAGCACAACCTCGAACTGATCGCACAGGACGACGCCGGCAACATCTCGACCCCCACCCCGGTCACGGTTGACGTGGACACCGAAGCACCCGACGCACCCGTCGTCACCAGCCCGTCCGACCTGAGCGACGGCAAGGGACCGATCACGGGTACCGCGGAGCCGGGCTCGATCGTGATCATCCGCGACGAGGAGGGCAACGAGCTCGGCCGCGGTGAGGCCAACGACGACGGCGACTTCTCCATCGAGCTCGACGAGCCCCTGGATGACGGCGAGCACAAGCTCGAACTCATCGCCCAGGACAAGGCCGGCAACACCTCCGAAGAGACGAAGACCACGGTCGACGTCGACACCGAAGCACCCACGGCACCGGTCGTCACCAGCCCGTCCGACCTCACCGATGGCAAGGGACCCATCACGGGGACCGCTGAGCCTGGTGCCACGGTGATCATCCGTGACGAGGACGGCAACGAAATCGGCCGCGGCGACGCCAACGACGACGGCGACTTCTCCATCGAGCTGGACGAACCGCTGACCGACGGCGAGCACAAGCTCGAACTCGTCGCGCAGGACAAGGCCGGCAACAGCTCCGAAGAGACGAAGACCACCGTCGACGTCGACACGAAGGCCCCGACCGCACCCGTCGTGACAAGCCCGTCCGACCTGAGCGACGGCAAGGGCCCCATCACCGGGACCGCCGAGCCCGGTGCCACGGTGATCATCCGCGATGAAGACGGCAACGAACTCGGCCGCGGCGACGCCAACGACGACGGCGACTTCTCCATCGAGCTCGACGAGCCCCTCAACGACGGCGAGCACAAGCTCGAACTCGTCGCCCAGGACGACGCCGGCAACACCTCGGAGGAAACGAAGACCACGGTCGACGTCGACACCGAAGCACCGGAAGCACCCGTCGTCACAAGCCCCAGCGATCTCGCTAACGGCAAGGGCCCCATCACCGGCACCGCCGAGCCCGGCTCGACGGTCATCATCCGCGACGAGGACGGCACCGAGATCGGCCGCGGCGAAGCCAACGACGACGGGGATTTCAGCATCGAGCTGGACGAGCCGCTCAACGACGGCGAGCACAAGCTC
>NZ_MJGL01000014.1:92007-119136 GCF_001864855.1 Curtobacterium sp. MCBA15_005 | reverse complement strand
CCGGGCCTCCCGTCCGTCCGATGGCGGCTCGACCCGCCTCACGCGCTGAGCGACAGGTCACGCGCCCGGAAGCGCGTGATCTGTCGGTCAGCGCGAAAACCGACAGCGCCTGCCGCTACACCAGGTCGGGCGAGTCCAGCAGGTCCGTGACCAGGGCGGCGATCGCGGAGCGCTCGGACCGCGTCAGCGTGACGTGCGCGAACAGCGGGTGCCCCTTGAGCCGCTCGATGACCGATGCGATCCCGTCGTGCCGGCCGACCCGCAGGTTGTCGCGCTGCGCGACGTCGTGGGTGAGCACGACCCGCGAGTTCTGGCCGATGCGCGAGAGCATCGTGAGCAGCACGTTCCGTTCGAGCGACTGCGCCTCGTCGACGATCACGAAGGCGTCGTGCAGGGAGCGGCCGCGGATGTGGGTCAGGGGCAGCACCTCGATCAGGCCGCGCTCGATCACCTCGTCGAGGACGTTGTCCGACACCACCGAGCCGAGGGTGTCGTAGACGGCCTGCGCCCACGGGTTCATCTTCTCGCCGGCGTCACCGGGCAGGAAGCCCAGGTCCTGCCCGCCCACGGCGTACAACGGGCGGAACACCATGATCTTCTTGTGCTGCTGCCGTTCGAGCACCGCCTCGAGTCCGGCGCACAGTGCGAGCGCTGACTTGCCGGTGCCGGCGCTGCCGCCGAGCGAGACGATGCCGATCTCGGAATCGAGCAGGGCGTCGATGGCGAGCCGCTGCTCGGCCGAGCGTCCGCGGAGTCCGAAGACCTCGCGGTCGCCGCGCACCAGGGCAACGGCTCCGGCGACGTGCACGCGGCCGAGGGCCGATCCGCGCTCGGAGTGGATGACGACCCCGGTGTTCACCGGGACGCCGTCGAGCTTCGCGGAGCGGATCTCCTCTTTCTCGTACAGGTCGGACATCTGCTCGCCGGAGACCTGTAGGTCGGCGATGCCGGTGTAGCCCGAGTCGACCGCGAGCTCGGCGCGGTACTCCTCCGCCGCCATGCCGATCGACGACGCCTTGACCCGGAGCGGCAGGTCCTTCGACACGACGACGACGTCGAGCCCGTCGTTCTTCAGGTTCGACGCGACGGCGAGGATGCGGGAGTCGTTGTCGCCGAGCTGCAGGCCCGACGGCAGGACGGACTGGTTGGAGTGGTTCAGTTCGACGCGGAACGAGCCGCCGTCGCCGATCGCGATCGGGAAGTCGAGCCGCTCGTGCTCGATGCGCAGTTCGTCGAGCAGACGGAGGGTCTGCCGGGCGAAGTACCCGATCTCCGGGTCGTTGCGCTTCGACTCGAGTTCGCTGACGACCACCACGGGCAGGACCACGGCGTGCTCGGCGAAGCGGAACAAGGCCCGCGGATCGCTGAGGAGCACCGATGTGTCGAGCACGTACGTGCGCTGGGCGACCGATGTGGACGAGTCCGCGGTGTGCTGCTGCTGTGCTCCGCGAGAGACGTTCTGAGAGGTCACGACCACTCCATCCCCGGGCCGCGACGGGCCCGGTCCTGTCCTCGAACGCGGCCACGGAGCGGGTCCCGAAGCACCGACTGTGGCCGCTTCGATCGGGCGCGGTGCCCGATGGGGACAACGTACGTCCGGCCCCCGACACGCTGACAGCGACACGCGGTTTCCGGAGTTACGGTCGCGTGAACAACGCGAGCCTGGCTCGCGACGCCGCTCGCGGCGGTGACGCCGGCCGGTCACGAACCGTCGGCTGCGACGGCTCCGGCCGACAGGTGGTGACCACTCGGCGGACGTGAGAGGGGCGTCGTGACCGCTCGCCGGCTCCGGACTGGAGGCCCGTGGCGGCCTGGCACCGCGCCTCCAGGCCGTCCGTTGGTCGCGACTCGTCGCGCGGGTGGCCCGGCTGGTCAGGAACTGTCGGCTGCGGCCGCTCCGGCCGACAGGTGGTGACCACTCGGCGGACGTGAGCGGGGTGTCGTGACCGTTCGCGGGCTGCCAACTGGAGGCCCGTGGCGGCCTGGCACCGCGCCTCCAGGCCGTCCGTTGGTCGCGACTCGTCGCGCGGGTGGCCCCGGCTGGTCAGGAACTGTCGGCTGCGACGGCTCCGGCCGACAGGTGGTGACCACTCGGCGGACGTGAGCGGGGTGTCCTGACCGCTCGCGGACTGCGGAACGGCCCCGGAACGGCTCCGGACTCCGGACGCCGGACAGCAGGCGCGCCGCTGCTACTGCATGGTGGCGTACGAGACGCAGGCGTCGCGGAACATGTCCAGGGTCTCGTCGGTGGTCGACGGGAACACGGACACCCGCGCGACCCCGAGCCGCGTGGTCGCGGTGACACCGTGGTTGTGCATCGCGGCGGACAGGGCCGTCACGCGACCCTGCATCGGCCGGAGCACCACGATGCCGGCGCGCTCGGCCGGGTCGCGGCTGGACTCGACCTCGAGTCCGAACTCGTCGGCGATGGCGAACACGCGCTCGACGCGGTCGGTGATCCGCTCCTGCACGGCGGCGACGCCGACCGCGGTGAGACGCTCGAGCGACACCGCGAGCCGGGCCTGCGCGACCGGGTCGATGCGGGACATCTGGAAGCCGGCGGCCCCCGGACGCACCGCCGGGACCTCGGTGGGCCAGCCGGACGTGCCGTGCGGGCCGGACAGTGCCGGACGGATCCGGTTCAGCGCACGGTCGCTGAAGGCCACGAACCCGGTGCCCCACCCGGCGTGCAACCACTTCTGCCCGCCGGTGGCGACGACGTCGGCGACCTCGTACGGGGCGTCGACGACGCCGAAGCCCTGGATCGCGTCGACGATGAGCAGGCGGTCGCCGATGACCTCGCGGATGGCGGCGAGGTCGGTCAGGTAGCCGGTGCGCCAGTCGACCAGGGACACCGCGACGGCGGTCACCTCGTCGGTCAGGCGCTCACGGATCAGCTCGGGGGTCACCCAGCCGGCACCCGACTCGATGACGACGGGCTGTACTCGTCCGCCGGTGGCCGAGGCGGCGCTGGCCAGTGCGAGCGGCAGCGAGGGGTACTCGTCGGCGGACACGAGCACGCCGCCGGTCAGGCCGAAGGCGGTGTGCAGCAGGCCCGGGGTCGTCGCAGCCTGCGAGACGACCTGGTCCTCGCGGCGGCCGACCAGGCGGGCGGCGACGGTGCGGACGCGGGCGTCCTGCTCGTCGAGGGTCTCCATGGCGCCGAAGCGCATGTGTGCCTGGATCGTGCCGAGCACACGCTGCTCCTCGAGCACGGCGGTCTGCACGGGGCCGAACGCAGCGTGGTCGAGGTAACCGGGGTCTTCGGAGAAGCCAGCGGCGTACTCGTCGATGTTCACAGGTGGTGCACCTTTCACAGGGTTGAACCCTGAGAGCCTACTGGGACGCGGCTCTGCCGACGAACCCGGTGCGGGAGGTGGCTGCTCAGCCGCCGAAGCGACGCGACCGGAGCCCGAAGTCGCGGACCGCCCGGAGGAAGTCGACCTCGCGCAGGTCCGGGTAGAACGCCTCGACGAAGTAGAACTCGCTGTGCGCGCTCTGCCACAGCATGAAGTCGGACAGCCGCTGCTCGCCCGACGTCCGGATCACCAGGTCGGGGTCGGGCTGACCCTGCGTGTACAGGTGGTCGCCGATGAGCTCCGGCGTCAGCACCTCGGCCAGGGTGTCGATCGTGCCGCCACCCGCGCCGTGCGCCTGCACGATGCTGCGCATGGCGTCCGCGATCTCACGACGGCCGCCGTAGCCGACGGCCAGGTTGACGTGCAGCCCGGTGCGGCCGGCGGTGCGCTGCTCGGCCTGTTCGAGCGCGGTCACCAGGTTCTCCGGCAGGCCCTCGTTCGACCCGACGTGCTGCACGCGCCAGTCTCGGTTGTCGGCCAGGACCCCGGCGAGGTCGGCGATGATCCCCACGAGTTCTTCGAGCTCTTCGCCGCCGCGACCCGTCAGGTTGTCGGCCGACAGCAGGTACAGCGTCACGACCTCGATGCCGAGGTCGTCACACCACGTCAGGAACTCCGGGATCTTCGCGGCGCCGGCGCGGTGGCCGTGTGCGGCGGACTCGAGCCCGAGCTGCTTCGCCCAGCGACGGTTGCCGTCCACGATCATGGCGACGTGCTTGGGCTTCGCTGCCCCCTCGAGCTGGCGGCGGATCCGGCGTTGGTAGGCGCGGTAGAGGATCCCTCGCCCTGTCCATCCCGCCGTCCCGGTCACGCACCGAGCGTAGTGCACCACCGGCACACGCTCCCTGAAGCACCCGCTCTGCGGACACGTGGCTGTCGTTCGGGGTCAGGCCCTATGGTCGGGACCATGCAGGACGAGCACGAGACCGGAACACTCCCCCACGTCCCGTTCACGGAAGAGGCGTCGGCGACCGCCACCACGACCGCTGCCGAACCCCGTCCGGCGTGGCGCGGCTGGATCCACCTCGGTGCGTTCCCGTTCGCGATCGCGATGGGGATCGTCCTGATCACCCTCGCCGACAGCACCGCAGCGAAGGTCGGCAGCGCGGTGTTCATGGCGACGTCGCTGGCGATGTTCGGCGTCTCCGCGACCTACCACCGGTTCCCGTGGGGGCCGAAGGTGAAGGCCGTGCTGAAGCGCATCGACCACACCAACATCCTGCTGCTCATCGCCGGCACCTACACGCCCGTCGCGATCTGCGCCCTGCCGCACACTCTCATGGTCGTCGTGCTCTGGGTGATGTGGTCGGGCGCAGCGCTCGGCATCGCGTTCCGGGTGCTCTGGATCAACGCGCCCCGGTGGCTGTACGTCCCGATCTACCTGGTGCTCGGGTGCGCTGCCCTCGGGCTGCTGCCGCAGTTCTTCGCGGCGAGCGTGCCGATGACCGTGCTCATCCTGTCCGGCGGCGTCGCGTACATCATCGGCGCGCTGGTCTACGGCTTCAAGCGGCCGAACCCCGTGCCGACGCAGTTCGGGTTCCACGAGGTGTTCCACGCCCTGACCGTGGTGGCCTTCGGTGCGCAGTGGGTCGGCGTGCTCATCGTCGCGCTGGACCCGGTGCGCTGACCGTCGCACGTTCCTTCCCAGAACGGGTGCGATGCCTGGTGGTTCCGGGCGTACTCACCCGGAAGTTCTGACCAGGTACGCCCGGTTCCGCCAGGTACGCCCGGTTCCGGTAGGTGCGCACGAGGCGGACTGGAGGCCCGTGGCGGGATCGCCACGGGCCTCCAGTCCGTACCCGGTCGGGTCAGCCGCGCTCGGTGTCGTCGCCGACGTCGGCCCGGCCGTCCTCGGCCGCCCGCCGCTCCGGCTCGTCCGTCGCGGTGCCGTCGCCCGCGGTGCCGTTCGCCTCGGCTTCGAGCCGCTCACGCACCTCGGCGCGGTAGCGGGTCCGGCGGATGCGTCGGGTCATGTCCACCACGAGCAGGATCGTCACGATCGCGACGAGTGCGATCGCGATGAACCCGACGACACCCGGGGTGACGTCGACGTCGGGGACGACCGATGGGCTGGGACTGGGGGTGGCGGCGAGTGCCGCCGCGATGGTGCTCACGAGGTCGGTTCCTTGTCGGCTGGGATCCCGGCGAACAGGTCGGTCTCCGGGAGCTCGGTCGGCACGCGTGCCTCCACGAGCTGGTAGTCCTCGGTCGGCCACACCGTCGCGAGGAGGTCGTTCGGCCAGTAGAAGAAGGCGCTGTCCGGTGCGACCTGGCTGGCGTGCGCGCGGAGTGCGGCGTCACGCTGGTCGAAGTACTCGTGCACGTCGACGTGGGTGGTGGCGAGGTCGGGGCGGTCGGCGAACCGCTCGACCCACTCGCGCAGCTGCTCGATCGCGGGGCTGTCCGGGTCGCGCTCCTGCAGGGCTTCGAAGATCGTGCTGAAGCGGCGCGGGTTCATCGTGCGCTCGTAGTAGAGCTTCGCGATCGACCACGGGGCACCGGCGGACGGGTACGCCGACGGGTCGGCGGCGGCGGACCACCCGGCCATCGACACCTCGTGCGTGCGGATGTGGTCGGGGTGCGGGTAGCCGCCGTTCTCGTCGTAGGTGACGAGCACGTGCGGGCGGAACCGGCGGATCACGCGGACGAGGGCCTCGGTGCTGTACTCGAGCGGCACCGTGGAGAACGTGCCCGGCCGGACCGTCTCGCCCTTCTCGGCGTCGGGCAGCCCCGAGTCGTGGTACCCGAGCCACACGTGGTCGATGCCGAGCGCCTGCTGCGCCGCGGCCATCTCGGTGCGGCGGTACCCGGCCATGTCTCGGTGGGCACGGCTCGTCGCCGGCTCGCCGAGCTGGTCGTTCAGGATGTCGCCGGCCTCGCCGCCGGTGCAGGACACGACGAGCACCTGGTGCCCGTCGGCCACGTACTTCGCGGCGGTCGCGGCACCCTTGCTCGACTCGTCGTCGGGGTGGGCGTGGACGGCCAGCAGACGGTAGGGCACGTGGGGTTCCTCACTGCGGGTGAGCGGCGTCGGACGCGGGCAGCGCACAGCATCGCGTGAACTACCCTGGGATCAGGATATCCACCCCGGGAGCCCCGAACTGTCCGAACAGACCCAGACCGCCACCCTCGACGAGCGCTACGGCCGCACCCCGGCCCGCAAGCGCCGCAGCCGCCTCTTCGCGATCGTCGCGGCCATCGCGGTCGTCGTGGTCTTCGGTGCGTGGGTGATCTGGGCCGGGCTCGACCAGTCCGACCGCGGCCTCGACCAGGACGTCATCGGGTACGAGGTGCTGTCCGAGCACAGCACCGTCGTCCACTCGCAGGTGTCGGTCGACCCGGGCGTCGAGGCGAAGTGCGCCGTGCAGGTCCTCGACAAGAGCTACTCGATCGTGGGCTGGAAGGAGATCACCGTCCCGGCGTCCGAACAGCGCAGCCGGAGCATCTCCACGCAGGTCACCACGACGACGCGGGGCGTGACCGGCTTGATCCACGACTGCTGGATTCCCTAGACTGTCCTGATTCGCCTCTCGAGACCGACCACTCGGCCGGTCTCGTTTTTTCATGGTCGAAGGGACAGAACATGAGCAACGACACGCAGGTCACCTGGCTGACCCAGGAGGCGCACGACCGTCTCAAGGCGGAGCTCGACGAGCTGAGCGGCGAGGGCCGTGCCGAGATCGCGCGCCGCATCGAGGCCGCTCGCGAAGAGGGCGACCTCAAGGAGAACGGCGGCTACCACGCCGCGAAGGACGAGCAGGGCAAGATCGAGGCCCGCATCCGCGTCCTCACCGAGCTCCTCAAGCACGCCACCGTCAGCGAAGCGGAGTTCGACGGGACGGTCGAGCCGGGCACCGTCGTCACGGCGGCCATCGCCGGCGACGAGTCCACCTTCCTGGTCGGCAGCCGCGAGATCGTCGCCGAGGGCTCGGACCTGACGGTCTACAGCCCCGTCAGCCCCGTCGGCGCGGCCATCGTCGGCCTCAAGGCCGGCGACAAGGCCACGTACACGGCGCCGAACGGCAAGGAGATCGCCGTCGAGGTCGTCAAGATCGAGCGTTACGAGCCGTAGACCCGGCCCACTGCAGACAGGAGGCCCGTGGCGACACCGCCACGGGCCTCCTGTCTGTCCGCCGGTCGCGCCCAGAGCGCGCACCGCATTTCCGACAGTCCACGCGTCGAACGACTCGTGGATCGTCGCGGACTAGTGCTCGAGGAGCTCCGGGCGGAAGCCGACCTCGTGCAGGCGCTGGATGACCTCCTGCGCGTGCTCCGGGCCGCGCGCCTCGATCGACAGGTCCAGCGCGACCTCGTTGATGACCAGGCCCTGGCCGTGGCGGGTGTGCAACACCTCGACCACGTTCGCGCCGGCGTCCGAGATGACCTGCGCGACACGGGCCAGCTGACCCGGACGGTCCGGGAGCATGATGCGGATCCCGATGTAGCGCGAGGCCGCCACGAGCCCGCGGGTGATCACGCGCTCCATCATGAGCGGGTCGATGTTGCCGCCGCTCAGCAGCACCACGGTGCGGCCGGTGTCGCGGACGGCACCGGACATGATCGCGGCGACGCCGACGGCCCCCGCTGCCTCGACCACGAGCTTGGCGCGCTCGAGCAGGACGAGCAGTGCGCGGGCGGTGTCGTCGTCCGAGACGGTGACGATGTCGTCGACCAGGTCGCGGATGATCGGGAAGTTCAGGTCGCCGGGGCGCGCCACCGCGATGCCGTCGGAGATGGTCGGCTTCGTGGTGATGGTGACGGGCTCGCCGGCGGTGATCGACGACGGGTAGGCCGCGGCGTTCTCCGCCTGCACGCCGATCACCCGGATCTGCCGTCCGAGCCGCTCGGCCATGCCCTTCACGGCGAGCGCGATGCCGGAGATGACGCCGCCGCCACCGATCGGCACGACGACGGTGTCGACGTCCGGCACCTGGTCGATGATCTCGAGGCCGAGCGTGCCCTGCCCGGCGATCACGGCCGGGTGGTCGAACGGCGGGATGAACACGGCGCCGGTGTGGGCAGCGAAGTCCTTCGCGGCGCTCAGCGCCTCTTCCACGGAGTGGCCCCGCAGCACGACGTCGGCACCGTAGTGGCGGGTGGCCTGCAGCTTGGGCAGGGCGACGCCGACCGGCGTGAAGATCGTCGCGGGGATGCCGAGCTCGCGGGCGGCGAGGGCGACACCCTGCGCGTGGTTGCCGGCGCTCGCGGCGACGACGCCCTTGGCGCGCTGCTCGGCGGACAGGGTCGACAGGCGGTTGTAGGCACCGCGCACCTTGTAGGCACCCGTGCGCTGCAGGTTCTCGCACTTCAGGTGCACCGGCGACCCGAGCAGCTCGGCGAGGAACTGCGACGTCTCCATCGGGGTGACGCGTGCGACGCCCTTGATGGTCTCGCGCGCCGCCTCGATGTCCGCGAGGGTCGGGATCGCGGTGAGCGTGTGCGGGGAGGCGCTGGTGTCGGTCACTCCCCCATCATCGTCGCTCCCGGCCCCCGCGGCGAACTCGTGTGACGCTCAGTTGGTACTGGCGGTGTCTTCCTCGGCCGAGGGACCCGAGTCGACGCCCGGTGCCGGCACGTCGTCGCCGACCTTGTGCCGGCGGCGTCGGAGCAACTGGATCTGCCCGTGCTGCCCGCGCTTCGGCGTCGCTTCGAGGACGTGGTCGGAGTCGAGCCGTCGCCAGCGTCCGCTCGCGATGGTGGTGACCATGGCGTTCAGCGTCGCGATCAGCGGGACGGCGAAGAACGCTCCGGCGATGCCGGCGAGACCGGAGGCCGCGGTGACGCCGAGGACGACCGCCAGCGGGTGGACCTTGACCGCGTTGCCCATGACGAGCGGCTGCAGGATGTGGCCCTCGATCTGCTGGACCAGCAGCACGACCCCGAGCACCAGGACAGCCGCGAGGGGACCGTTGAAGATCAGCGCGACGAACACCGCCAGGAAGCCGGTGACGATGGCACCGACGACCGGGATGAACGCACCGAGGAACACGAAGGCTGCGATCGGGATGACCAGCGGCATGCCGCCGAAGAAGAGCCCGACGATGAAGGACCCCAGGCCGATGCCGACCGCGTCGACGAACGCGACGAAGATCTGGACCCGGATGAAGCTCGTCAGGGTGATCCAGCCGGCGACACCGGCGCCGTCGACCGCAGCGCGCGCCTTCTTCGGGAACAGCCGGACGGACCAGCGCCAGACGTTCTTGCCGTCGATCAGCAGGAAGATCGTGGTGAACAGGATGATGAAGAGCGCCTCGAAGGCGTGCGTGGCACCCGAACCCGCGCTGGCGACCCCGGACAGGATCGACGCGGAGTTGTCCTGCAGCCACTTCGTGCCGTCGTCGAGCCAGCCGTTGACGTCGGACTGGCTGATGCCGAACCCGGAGCTCAGGACGAAGTCCTTGATGTTCGCGTACTGGTCGACCGTCCGGTCACGCAGGGAGGGGTAGGACGCGATGATCTGGTCGACGACGAGCCAGATCAGGCCACCGAGCGCCGCGATGCCGCCGAGCAGGCTCATCACGACGGCGAGCCACTTGGGCACGTGGTGCCGCTGCAGCCAGTTCGAGATGGGGACGAGGAGCGCCGAGACCACGATGCCGACCAGGAACGGGATGAGGATCTCGCTGAAGACCGTGACGAGCCAGATGAAGACGGCGATCACGCCCACGACGACGAGCGCCCGCCACGACCACGCACCGGCGATGCGCACGCCGATCGGGACGGATTCCTCGACCACGGGGTCGGGGTGTGTCTGCTTGCTTCCCCATGCCATGGCCCGAGTGTAGCGATGTGCTTCCCGTCAGGTGCCAGATACGGCATACGTTCGTGGACCCTCATGTCGGCGGGGTTCGGTAGCGTCGCGGCATGCCCAGGTCGACGCTCTCCGCCGCCGAGGCCCGCCGGGTCGCACTCGCCGCGCAGGGGTTCGGACGACCACCCGCCGAACCCGTCTCGACGCGTGCGCTGAACGCCGCGTTCGGCCGGCTCGGGCTGCTGCAGATCGACTCCGTCAACGTGTTCGAACGCAGCCACTACCTGCCGCTCTTCGCCCGGCTCGGCGCCTACGACCGGTCGACGCTCGACCGGCTGACGCTCGGACGCTCGGGTCCGTACACCGAGTACTGGGCGCACGAGGCGGCGTTCATCCCCCGCGACGACCTGCGGCTGTTCCGGTGGCGGATGGACGCCCTGCGGGAGCGTGACGCCGGCCCGACCAGGGTCGACGGCGTCACCCGGACCGCTGCCGTCCGGCGCGAACTGCACGCGCTGCTCCGAGCCGAGGGGCCGATGCGGGCGAGCGCGGTGGAGCACGAGTCGAACGTTCGGCGCGGCCCCTGGTGGGGGTGGAGCGACGTGAAGCTCGGGCTCGAGCAGATGTTCCGCTGGGGCGAGGCCGTGAGTGCCGGACGAGCCGGTTTCGAGCGCGTGTACGCCCTGCCGGAGCAGGTGCTGCCCGCAGGCTTCCTCGAGACCGCCCCGCCGCGTGCCGACGCCGTGCTCGAACTCGTGCGCCGGGCCACACGGGCGCTCGGCATCGGGACCCGAGCGGACATCGCGGACTACTACCGGCTGCGCTCCGACGACACGGCCACCGCGATCGCCGAGCTCACCGACGCCGGCGAGCTCCTGCCGGTGCGGGTCGAGGGCTGGGGCGAGCGGGCGTGGCTGCACGCGGGCGCTCGGGTCCCCCGGCAGATGTCCACGGACGCGGTGCTGAGCCCCTTCGACCCGGTCGTCTGGTTCCGGCGGCGGGCTGAGCGGATGTACGGCTTCCACTACCGGATCGAGATCTACACGCCCGCCCCGAAGCGGGTGTTCGGCTACTACGTGCTGCCGGTGCTGCAGGACGACCGGCTCGTCGGCCGCATCGACCTGAAGAGCGACCGGCAGCGCGGCGTGCTCCGCGTCCGGACCGCGTGGCAGGAACCGGGCGAGCACCTGGACCCCGAGCGTCTCGCCGACACACTGCGACGGACCGCGAGCTGGCAGGGTCTCGGCGCGATCGAGGTGACCGACCGCGGCACCGCTGCTGCTTCCGTCGCCGGAGCCCTCGGAGTGTCCCTGGTGCCGCACGAGTCCGCTGACGACGCGGACGCCCCCGAACCGGTCGAGTCCGCTGACGACCCGGCCGCCGACGGCGTCGGCTGACCCCTCAGAACCGGTCGGCGTTCGCCCGCAACCGCGCGATGCGGTCGGGCAGCGGCGGGTGTGTGGAGAACAGCCGGTCCATCACGCTGGGGCGCATCGGGTCGGCGATCCACAGGTGTGCCATCGAGGAGTTCTGCGTCTGCGTCGGCCGACCGTACGCACCGAGCTTCTCGAGGGCCCGCGCCAGGCCCTCCGGGTGACGGGTCGTCATCGCGCCCGTCGCGTCGGCCAGGTACTCGCGCTGCCGGGACACCGCCGCCTGGACGCCGGCCGCCGCGATCGGGGCCACGATGACGGCGACGATCCCGGCGATGAGCAGCACCGGGTTGGCGCTGCCACCGTTGTCCGAGTTGCGGTTCCGCCCGCCGGACAGACCGCTGAAGATCGAGATGCGGAGCAGGACGTCGGCGATGAGCCCGACGGCCACGACGAGACCGAAGACCATCGTCGACACCCGGATGTCGTAGTTCCGGACGTGTCCGAGCTCGTGCGCCATCACGCCCTGCAGCTCCTGGTCGTCCATGAGCTCGAGCAACCCCGTCGTCGCCGCCACCACCGCGTGCTCGGGGTCACGCCCGGTGGCGAAGGCGTTCGGCGCGGGGTCGGGGATGACGAACACCCGGGGCATCGGCATGCCGGTCGCGATGGCGAGGTTCTCGACGGTCCGCCACAGCCGTGGTTCGGAGACGCGGTCGATCTCGACCCCACCGGCGATCGCGGTGGCCTGCCGTGCAGCCAGGAAGTACTGCAGCACCGCGTACCCGAGGGCGACCACGAGGACGATGAAGCCGATCGAGACGTTGCCGGCGAGGTACCCGCCGAGGAACCCGAGCGCGCCGATGATCAGCAGGAACACCAGGACGATGACCACGGTGTTGCGCTTGTTCCGCGCGATGGCGCTGTACACGTCGGATCCGACGCTGTGGTCAGAACTGGACGCGCGGCGGCTCGGCGATGGCCGCCGGCTCGTTCGTCTCGAAGAACGGTGCCTCGGAGAAGCCGCGGTTCTTCGCGAACGTGGAGTTCGGGAACACCCGGATCTTCGTGTTCAGCTCACGCACTCCGCCGTTGTAGAACCGGCGGGCGGCCTGGATCTTGTCCTCGGTGTCGACGAGCTCGGACTGCAGCTGCAGGAAGTTCTGGCTCGACTGCAGCTGCGGGTACCCCTCGGCCACCGCGAACACGCTCTTCAGCGCCTTCTGCATGTGCCCCTCGGCGGTGGAGGCCGTGTCGGCGTCACCGGCGGACAGGGTCTCGGCGCGGGCCTTCGTCACGTCGTCGAAGACCGCCTTCTCGTGCGTGGCGTACCCCTTGACCGTGTCCACGATGGTGGGGATGAGGTCGGCGCGGCGCTTCAGCTGCACCGAGATGTCGCTCCAGGCCTCGTCGACCCGGACCTTGAGCGTGACGAGGGAGTTGTACGTCACCCAGAGGTAGATCCCGATGATCACCAGGACGACCACCACCACTCCGACGACGATGAGCGTCGTGACGAGTCCGGTGTCCATGCGGGCGTACTCCTTTGCGCGTCGGGATCCGCGGTGCTGCGTTGGCCTGAACGGCCATCGTGAAGTCTATCGACGCGCTGAGCATGCTCTGTTCCTCGAGCAGTGTTCACGGCCGATTCCCGAGTCACGCACACCGGGCTCCCGGACTGCGGCCCGATACCGAACCTCATCCGCGAGGTGTATTGACCGGAGGCCGCCGATCCCGTGGGATGGGTCCGGTGAACACGAGCGGGGAGAACGTGGACGAGGGGGCTGTCGGGGGCGACAGCCCTCGTCGTCCTGCCCGCTTCGCCCTGCTCGCAGCGGCGACGACGGTCCTCGTCGCCGCCCTGCTCGGCGCCGCGGCAGCCCCGGCCGTCGCGGTCGCCGCGGGTGGCCCGTCGGTCGTCGCGGCAACTGCGGACGCCCCGGCAGCCCCGGCCGCCGCCGCTCCCACCGCCACGCCCGGGACGAGCGAGATCGCCCCGCCGAACACCGGCCGTCCGGGCGCTCCGACGCCCACACCCACCCGTCCCGCCGTGCGGCCCACGATCGCCGATCCGGGTGACGTCACGACGGGGACGACGCGCTTCCACGGCACCGGTACCCCCGGGCACGCGGTCCGGGTGACGGGCCCGGGCGCGACGGGTTCGTCCGGGTGCACGACCCGGGTCGACCCGAACGGATCGTGGGCCTGCCTCGGAACCGTCCGCTCCGGTCCGCACCAGGTGTTCACGGTGCGCGACCTCACCGCCGCACTGCCCGTCGCGAGCGCACCGGCGTCGGACGTCATCGTCCCGCCGACCCTCTCGTCCGCCGGGCCCACCGGCGGGACGGTCTCCGGCACGGGGTACCCCGGATCGACCGTGACGCTCTCGGTGTCCGGATCCTCGGCCCAGCAGACCGCCCGGGTCGGCGCAGACGGCCGGTGGGTCGCCGCCCTGGGGACCCGGGCCGACGGTCGGTTCACCGTCACGGCGTCGCAGACTGCCAGCACGGCCGACGGGTACCGGTCCGACCTGCGGAGCGCGGCCTCCGCTCCCGTGACGGTCACGGTCGACCGCACGGCGCCGGCCGCCCCGCGCATCACGACACCGGACGACGGCCAGCGCATCGGCACCCGCTCGACGACGATGGCCGGGACCGGTGAACCCGGCGCCCGCGTGACCGTGTACGTCGACCGTGCGCCGGTGTGCGGCGCGGTGGTGGGGTCGGACGCCTCGTGGTCGTGCTCCACCGCGGGGTCGACGTTGCGCGCCGGCGGGCACAAGCTCACCGCGACGCAGCACGACGTCGCGGGCAACTACTCCCGGTCGTCAGCCGCCGTGCGGGTCACGGTGCGGACCACCACCACGACCCCGACCGCAGCACCGACGCCGGCCGCCACGGACGCCCCGGGGACACCGGGCACGTCGACGCCGGGGTCCAGCGCGACGGCGGGCACCCCCGGCACGACCGGCCACGGCGGAACCGGCAACGCCAACGGCACGAACGCCGCCGGCCACGGGGGCGACGGCGGCAACGACGACGGCGGCGCAGCAGGCACCGGCAACGGGTCCAGCAACGGCGACGGCACCGGCACTGGCAGCGGCACCGGCACCGGCAGCACCCCGGCCGGCGTCGGCAGCACCGGAGGCCACCCCGACTGGTCCGGCCCCGCGGGCGACTGGACCGCGGCGACCAGCTACGACCGCACCGTCCCGACCATCCAGGCCGCGTTCTCGTGGCGGACCGTCCTGGTCGCCACCGCCGTCGCCGCCGGGTTCCTCCTGCTCATCGCCGCGCCGCTCGCCCTCGTGGCCGCGGTCACCCGAGGCCGCCTCCGCTCGCCGTTCGCCGGGCTGCTCGGACGCAACCGCTCGCGGTCGGACCGCACACGGGGCGACGACGTCCTGCCGACCTGGGCGTCCATCGCCATCGCGGTGTCCGTCGCGGCGCTGTGCACCCTGCTCGGGGTCGGCGTCGAACTCGAGGCCCGGTACGCCCGTCTGGCGATCGCCGTCCTCGCCGGCACCGGTGTCCTGACCGCCGCCGTCGTGTTCGCCACGCGGTGGGCAGCCGGCAGCGATCACCGCGCCGTCGGGTTCCGGGTGTCGCCGTGGCTCGTCCTCGCAGCGCTCGTGGCGTGCGGCGTCACCCGTGCGGCCGATCTCTCCCCCGCCCTCATCGTCGGTGTCGTCCTCGTGCCGTCCGGCCGCCCCGGACTGGGGACCGGCCCGCTCCGCCTCGGCACCGGTATCGCCACGAGCGCCCGGGGTGCGACCTGGCGGGTGCTGGCCCTGCTCGGACTCGCCGCGGCCGGCTGGGTGCTGCACAGCCTGCTCGCCGGCGGGGGCTTCTGGGGGTCGCTCGGGTCGGAGTTCGCCATCACCCTGTGCGTCGGTGGCCTCGGTGCCGTGGTCGCGACCCTGCTGCCCGTCGCGGGGTCCGCCGGCAGCGCGCTGCTCGCAGCCTCCCGCGGTCGGTACGTCGCGCTCGCGGTGGTCGCCGTGGCGCTGACCACCGCGGTCTACTCGGGGACGACCGGCACGCACGCCGCACCGGCCCTGCTCGTCGGGATCGCCGCGGCCTGTGTGGTGGCCGCGATCGCGGCCCTGGTCTGGCTGCGCACCGACCGGCGTGCGGCACGCGTCTGAGCCGAGCCGGGCCTCCAGAGCGGCGCTCCGCACCGCCCCGGGACAGAAGACGCACATCCGGGCCGGTTCGCGGACAGCGGGCTAGTGTGACGATCGGACGACCACGCCGCACCGGACCAGCGGTGCAGCGGCGCCTCGTGACCGGTGCCCGCGCAGGACGGTCGGTGTGCACCGCACGACCGCGGCAGGAGCGATGATGACCGACACCCGACCCGACAGCCACCCCGACACGGACACCCGGTCCGACTACGACGCGACGCGCTTCCGCGAGGTGTTCGAGGGCAGCTTCACCTACGCCAACGGCTTCGCCCGCAACACCCACCGCTTCGCCGGCCGACCCGCGCTGCGCGAGCCGGAGACGGACCGCTCGTGGACCTACGCCGAGCTCGGCGACGTCGTCGACCGGATCGCCGGGTGGCTCGTCCGGCACGGTGGCGGACGGGGTTCGGTCGTGATGGTCGAGCTGTTCAACACACCCGAGTTCGCGATGCTCTACCTGGCCTGCCACCGCATCGGCGCGGTGTTCTCGCCGACGAACTTCCGGCTCGCCCCAGACGAGGTCGCGTTCATCATCGAGGACTCCGCACCCGCCGTCCTGGTGCACGACACCGAGCGGACGAGTGCGATCGCCGCTGCGCTGGGGTCGTCGCCGCACCGGCCGGACCAGGTCGTCCCGGTCGGTGGCGACCACGACCGGTTCGCCGAGCTGCTCGCGTCCGAGCCCCTCTCTCCCGAGGAACTCGCGGCGATCGGTCCGCGCAGCACCTACGACGAATCCACCCGGCTCTACACCTCGGGCACCACCGGTCGTCCGAAGCCGGTCCCGCTGCCGAGCCTGGTCGAGGTGCTCAGCGCACACGACGTGGTCATGCACTTCCCGCTCAGTCCGTTCGACAAGACGCTCAACATGTCGCCGCTGTTCCACCGCGGCGGCCTGTACTCCGGCGGCCCGAACCCGGTGTTCTACGTCGGCGCGGAACTCACGACGCTGCGCCACTTCGACGCCGACCGGGTGCTCGACCTGGTCGAGTCCGAACGCCTGACGTTCCTGATCGGCGCTCCGCCGAACCTGGTGCAGCTCGCCGACGCGCAGGAACGCCGGGCGCGGGACCTGTCGAGCCTCAACGGCATCGTCACGATGGGCGCACCACTCGACCGAGCCGCGGCACTGCGGTACCAGGAGCTGCTGTCGCCGCGGATCTTCAACGGCTACGGCACCACCGAGACCTTCTGGAACACGTTCCTGCGCCCCGAGGATTTCCCGGACGGCGCCGGTTCCACCGGTCGCGCATCGACCGACGACGACGTCGCCGTCGTCCGCGTGCACGAGGACCGTCTGGCCGACCCGACCGACACGGTGGCGAAGGACGGCACCGAGATCGGCGAGTTCGCCGTGCGCACCGTGAAGTCCGGCTACTCGTACCGGAACCCCGGGCTCGAGGCGGAGAAGTTCGCGAACGGCTGGTTCTACCCCGGCGACCTCGCCACGTGGGACGAGCACGAGCGGGTCACGATCGTGGGCCGCAAGGACGACATGGTGATCTCCGGCGGCGAGAACGTGCACCCTGTCCAGGTCGAGGCGGTGTTGCAGGAGCACCCCGGGGTCGCCGACTCCATCGTGGTGGGCGTGCCGGACCCGCGGTGGGGCGAGGTCGTCACGGCGTACGTCGTCCGTGCCGGCGACCGACTGCCGGCCGACGACGCAGAGGCAGCGGCCGCGCTCGAGGAGTGGACCGGCTCCCACCCGGGCCTCGCCCGGTACAAGCGTCCGCGGCGGTACCGCTTCGTCACGGACGTCCCCTACAACGCCACCGGCAAGAAGGTGCACTATCTGGCGAAGGACACGGCCGCGGCGGATGCGGCAGCGGGCCGGCTGATCGAGCCGTAGCGCGCCCGGTACCCGGCCGGTGACTGCCTGGAGGCCCGTGGCGGCGCCGCCACGGGTCTCCAGGTCGTCAGCTGGTCGCGTCCACCGCGCGCCGGGGCGCGTTGCGGGCGAAGAGGCCGGGCAGGAGCCCGCCGATCTTCGTCCCGATGCACAGGCTGACGAAGGTCGCGAGCGGGGTCGCGAGCGCCTCCGGGTCGAAGGTGGCCACCGCCACCAGCCCGACCGTCCCCGGCACGAGCAGCAGGAACGCCGGGAAGAACGACACCGTCGCCGGGATCGCCGGCACGAGCCGCTCGAGCAACCGGGTCGCGACGAACAGCAGCGCCGCTGCGGCCCCGGTCGCCACGACGCTGCCCCAGAGCGGCGTCGTCGTGCTCACCACGGCGTAGGCGGTGACCATGACCGCCACGGACACGAGCGTCAGGCGCCACCCGGACCGGAACACCAGACCGAGCCCGACCGCGAGCACCACGACGGCGACCCACGACACCCAGTACGCCGGCACGGACTCCCAGCCGGCCAGGTCCGTGCCGACCCCCGCGACCTCGCCGACGAGCGCGGCCGACGACGGGTCGACGTGCAACCCGGTCAGGGCGCTGCCGGACGCGATGCCGGCGGCCATGAAGCCGAGCATGATGAGCCCCTGCACCAGCCGCGACGACCCGGTGACGATGTCCGCGGCGGTGAGTTCGAGCAACGCGTTGGTGATGAGCGCGCCGGGGACGAACACCGCGACCGGGGCGCAGACCGCGAAGAGCGGGACCTGCTCGAACCCGGTGCCCGCGGCGACCAGGCCGACGATCGCCGTCGACACGAACGCGGCCAGGAACGGGATGATCGCCACGGCTTCGCGGAAGCGCCGGAGGACCAGTCCGATCACGCCGACCAGACCACCGACGACGAGCGCCAGGACGATCGCCCACCAGGGGCAGCGGAAGACGACGGCCAGGCCGGCCGAGGTCAGGGCGTTGCCGAGGATCCACGGCAGGGCGGGCGGCGGGACGGTGCCGGCGCGGATGGCCCGGACGCGGGCGGGGATCTCGGCGAGGGCGATGGAGCCGCTCTCGAGCCCGAGCACGACGCGGTTGGCGCGGGCGGCCTGGCGGGACGACAGTTCGACGCCCTCGGCGTTGACGATCGTGGCGGCGCCCGTCGAGACCTCGCTCACCATCACCAGGGCGGGCAGGACGCCGATCGCGAGCGTCGGTCCGACCCCGGCGGCGTCCCGGGCCTTCTCGAGCGCCGACCGGACGTCGGTGACGGAGCTGCCGGCGTCCAGGAGCAGGGCTCCGAGGGTGCCCAGGAGCATGCCAACCGGGACGCTCTCGCCGTCGACGACCTCGACGTGGGCCTCCGGTCGGCGGAGGGCGTTCTGCAGGTTGGCGAGTGCGCTTCCGAGTCCGACCACGATCGTCGATGCTACTGGGCGTGCGGTGTTCGGTACCCCCGGTGGGACTCGAACCCACAACTCGGCGATTTTAAGTCGCATGCCTCTACCGATTGGGCCACGGGGGCGGGCCGCAACAGCCTACCGATGCACGAAGGCGGCCACCCTTCACGGGTGACCGCCTTCGTGACGAGTGGTGCTACTTGGCGTCGGCCGGGGCCGTCACCGGCTCGGCGGCGTTGGAGACGTCCTTCGCGGGCTCGCCGTACACGGGGCCGGCGGCACCGGCGACCTTGCCCTCTTCCGGAGCCGGGGCTGCGGCGGGCGCGGCCGGGGCCTCGGCAGCGGGCTTCGGACGGGACGCGAACGCCTCGAACGCGGCACGCGGGGTCTCGCGGTCGTCGAGCGACACGATGTCGCGGCCCAGGAAGAAGCCACCGACCCAGTCGCCGATGACGCGCCACTTGCGCTCCCACGACGGCATGGCCAGGCCGTGGTAGCCGCGGTGTGCACCCCAGGCCAGGAAGCCCTTCATGGCGAACTTGCCGGACTGGAACACGCCGGTGCCCAGGCCGAGACCCGCGACGGCACCGAGGTTCTCGTGCTTGTAGTCGGTCGTCGCCTCGCCACGGATGGTCGCGACGACGTTCTTCGCGAGCTGCTTGGCCTGACGCACGGCGTGCTGGGCGTTCGGCACGCAGAACCCGCCGACACCGCCACCGGTCAGGTCCGGCACGGCCGCGACGTCGCCGCAGGCCCATGCGTCGGCGATCACGCCGTTGTCGTCGACCACGCGCAGGTCGGGCTGCACGCGGATGCGGCCACGCTGCTCGAGCGGGAAGTCGGTGCCCTTGACCATCGGGTTCGCCATGACGCCGGCGGTCCAGATGATGAGGTCGGACGGGATGGTCTCGATCGCGCCGTCGCTCGTCTTGAGCTCGCAGACGCCACCCACGGCCGAGGCCAGCTGGGTCTCGAGGTGCACGGTCGCGCCACGCTCGGCGAGGTTCTTGAGCACCCAGTGCGACGTCTCGAGCGAGACCTCGGGCATGATGCGGCCCATCGCCTCGACCAGGTGGAAGTGCGTGTCGTCGAAGGACAGCTGCGGGTGGCTCTTCAGCAGGTCGGTGACGAAGGAGCGGAGCTCGGCGAACACCTCGATGCCGGCGAAGCCACCACCGACGACGACCACGGTGAGCAGGCGGTCGCGCTCGGGACCGGCCGGCAGGTTCGCCGCCTTGTGGAAGTTGCTGAGGATGCGGTCACGGATGGACGCGGCTTCCTCGATGGTCTTCAGGCCGATGGCCTCGTCCGCGACGCCCGGGATCGGGAACGTGCGGGACACCGCGCCGGCGGTCATGACGATCTGGTCGTAGGACTCCTCCCACGCCTCGCCCTCGGTCGGGGTGATCGTCGCCGTCTTGGTGGCGTGGTCGACCTTGGTGACCTTCGCCGTGACGACGCGGGTCTTCTTGAGGTGACGACGGTGCGCGACGACCGCGTGACGCGGCTCGATGGAACCGGCGGCGACCTCGGGCAGGAACGGCTGGTACGTCATGTACGGCAGCGGGTCCACCATGACGACCTCGGCTTCGCCCTGGCGAAGGTGCTTCTCGAGCTTCCATGCGGTGTAGAAACCGGCGTAACCGCCGCCGACGACGAGGATCTTGGGCACGGGGGATGATCTCCTTGGATGGGGGTGTGCGGGAGTCGAGTCAGACTTCGCCGCCACCCGCCCCGACTCCAGCGTCTGCACCGTCATCATACGCCCGGCATGCACACCGGGAGGGCGACCAGTCCGCGCGCTCGAGCGCGAGGTCGCCGATGGGGTTGACGCCGGGTCCGGCGGCGAGGGCGTGGCCGACGAGGGCGTGCAGGCACTTCACGCGGGTGGGCATGCCACCGGCGCTGATGCCGTCGATCTCGTCGACGTGTTCGATCGACTCGCGATCGGCCAGGTAGGACTCGTGGGCCGCGCGGTACTGCGCGGCGACTTCGGGGTCCTCGAGCAGTGCTGCCAGCTCGGGCATCACCTGGTTGGCCTCGAGGGTGCTGACCGCAGCGGTGGCTGCGGGGTGGCACAGGTAGTAGAACGTCGGGAACGGGGTGCCGTTCGACAGCCGGGGCTTCGTGGAGACGACGGTGGGGTTGCCACAGACGCAGCGTGCCGCGATCCCGATGACGTCACGTGCCGGTCGGCCGAGCTGCGCCGACACGACCTGGACGTCGCGGTCGGAGGGCGGGTCGAAGGGAGGGGTCGTCACGGGAACGTGAGCCTACCGGAGAAGCGGAACCCCTCGCACCGTCGGGCCGGACGGCTCCGCGCCCTGCGGTCCGGGACTACTTGCTGTCGCCCGTCCCGGAGACGTCGGGGGCGACGAGGTCGGCTGCCCGCTCATCGGTGAGCCCGGACTGCAGCACCGACGAGAGCATCGCCTGCACCCAGTCGACCTTGGGCGTCTGCACCTTCGCGCTCACGGGGGTGCCCGAGTCGGTGGTGGGGGTCTTGTCGGCGGCCTCGTCCTCGGCGCCCATCACGAGGTAGCTCTCCTCGCCCGGGTACACGTAGAGCAGTCGGTCGCGGGCCTGTGCCTCGATGTACGCCGGGTCGTCCCAGCGTGCGACGTCCTGCTTCTTCTGCTGGACGTCGGCCTTCTGGCTCGCGACCTCGTGCTGCTGCTGGGCGATCTGCTCCTGCTGCTGGATGAGCGTCCGGAGCGACGGCGCGAGCACCACCACGAAGAGCACGATGATCGCGAGCATGAGCAGGCTGAACCCGGAGAAGTGGATCGAGCGGTACCAGGGCTGCGCGGGCGTGCTGCCGTCGGGCATCGCCACGGGGACGCGGCGGACGCGGGGCTTCTGGCTGGGCACGGTCCGACGATAACCCGGCTCGGTCCGTCCGGCCGCCCGGCACGCGGCCGTTCGGCGCCCTCTCAGCGTCTCGCGTCGCAGCCGGGAGGCACGGCTTCGGCCCGCCCCTGGAGTCCCGCACCTGGAGCGGTCACCACACACCGCCCGGCGCACGTCCGGTGGTCACGTCCTGTCGGCCAGGCCCGGGCCAACCGACGACTCACGACCACTCGACGCAGGGCGCGCGGCACGTCCTGACCGCTCGGCACTCCGGGCGGCACACACGACGAGACGCCGTCCTCCCGGAGGAGGACGGCGTCTCGGTGGTGCGGGTACTGCTGGCCGGGCTGGTTACAGCGACGCGGCGCGCGGGAAGGCCGAGCGACCGGCGTACACCGCGGCGTCGCCGAGCTCTTCCTCGATGCGGAGCAGCTGGTTGTACTTCGCGACGCGGTCCGAGCGGGCCGGGGCGCCGGTCTTGATCTGGCCACCGTCGACCGCGACCGCGATGTCCGCGATCGTGGTGTCCTCGGTCTCGCCGGAGCGGTGCGACAGGATCGAGGTCAGGCCGTGACGGTGCGCGAGCGAGACCGCGTCGAGGGTCTCGGTGAGCGTGCCGATCTGGTTGACCTTGACGAGGATCGAGTTCGCGGCCTTCTCGTCGATGCCCCGCTGCAGACGCTTCGGGTTGGTGACGAACAGGTCGTCGCCGACGATCTGGACCTTGTCGCCGAGCTCGGCGGTCAGGTGCGACCAGCCTTCCCAGTCGTCCTCGGCCAGCGGGTCCTCGATGGTGACGAGGGGGTAGTTCGCGACGAGCTCGGCGAAGTAGGAGGTGAACTCCTGGCTCGAGAGCTGCTTGCCCTCGAACTGGTACTTGCCGTCCGAGAAGAACTCGGTGGACGCGACGTCGAGGCCGACGGCGATGTCCTTGCCGGGCGTGTAGCCGGCCTTCTCGATCGCGGTGAGCAGGAAGTCGAGCGCCGCGCGGTTCGACGCGAGCTCCGGCGCGAAGCCGCCCTCGTCGCCGAGGCCGGTGGCCAGGCCCTGCTTCTTCAGCTCGCCCTTGAGGGCGTGGTAGGTCTCGACGCCCCAGCGGAGTGCCTCGGAGAAGGACTCGGCGCCGTACGGCACCAGGAAGAACTCCTGGATGTCGACGTTGGTGTCCGCGTGGGCACCACCGTTGACGACGTTCATCAGCGGGACGGGCAGCGTGTGCGCGTTCGGGCCGCCGAGGTAGCGGAAGAGCGGCAGGTCGACCGAGTCGGCTGCGGCACGGGCCACGGCGAGCGAGGCACCGAGGATCGCGTTCGCGCCGAGGCGGGACTTGTTCTCGGTGCCGTCGAGCTCGATGAGCGCGGCGTCGACGAGGCGCTGGTCGGTGGCGTCGAAGCCCTCGAGCGCCGGGCCGATCTCGTCGAGGACGGCGTCGACGGCCTTGAGCACGCCCTTGCCGCCGTAGCGCGAGGCGTCGCCGTCGCGCAGCTCGTACGCCTCGAACGCGCCGGTGGATGCACCGGACGGGACGAGCGCGCGGGACACGACGCCGTCGTCGAGGAGGACCTCGACCTCGACCGTCGGGTTGCCTCGGGAATCGAGGACTTCGCGTGCGCCTACGGCATCGATCAGGGCCACGGGGTACTCCCTACACATTGGTTGTGGTGATTGCGGTGTCGATCCTAGCGAGCGGAGGTGAACACGACGTCGGCCGTGACGCCCCGCTGTGGACGAGTCCGTGCTGGAACGAGGACTGGGTGCTCAGTCGAGCGGGCGGAACTCGACGCCCTCGAGCGACGCGGTGTCCGCCGAGACGGTGGCGAACGCCGTGAAGCCCTGGGCGGCGAGGCCGGCGAGCAGGTTCTTCGTGTTCTTCGTGCGGCGCTCGAGCCGGACGCGTCGGTGGGACGCCAGCGCCTCGGTCTTCAGCGCGGCGAGCCGGACCGGGTCGACGTCCTTGTCGTACACGAGCACGACGGCGTCGGCCTCGGCGGACTCCGGGAGGGTCACGAGGTCGACGAGCCGCTCGAACCCGAGCGAGAACCCGACCGCGGGGACGTCCTGCCCGAGGAACCGGCCGATCATCCCGTCGTACCGGCCGCCGCCACCGAGGCTGTAGCCGAAGTCGGGGTGCGCGACCTCGAAGATCGTGCCCGTGTAGTACCCCATGCCGCGCACGAGCGTCGGGTCGAAGCGCAGGTCCACCCCGGGCAGCGCCTCGCGCAGGCGGAGCAGGTCGGCGAAGGCCTCGGCGTCGAGCCACGGCTCCCCCTCGACCGACGTCCAGTCGGCGGCCTCGAGCGCGCGGATGGTGTCCTCGAGCCCGGGCAGGTCGGCGCCCACGGTGCTGCGGAGCTCCGCCGCGACGCCGTCCGCACCGATCTTGTCGAGCTTGTCGATCGTGATGAGCGCACGGTCGGCGGCGGCGGGCTCGGTGATCCCCCACGACGCGAGGAGCGCCAGCAGGATCCGGCGGTCGTTGATCCGGATCGTCGTGCCGCTGACCCCGAGGGCGTCGAGGGCCGCGGTCGTCGCGCGGATGAGCTCGATCTCGGCGAGCTGCCCGGGCTCCCCCAGGATGTCGATGTCGCACTGCACGAACTGGCGGTAGCGACCCTTCTGCGGGCGCTCGGCACGCCAGACCGGCGCGATCTGCACGGATCGGAACACCGACGGCAGCTCCGCGCGGTGCGAGGCGTAGAACCGGGCCAGCGGGACCGTCAGGTCGAACCGGAGACCGAGGTCAGCGAGGTCCAGCGGCGCTTCGGCTGCCTGCAGGTCCTCGGTGGTGAGCCCGCGCTTCATCACCGCGAACGCCAGCTTCTCGTTGTCACCGCCGAGCCCGGAGTGCAGCCGCGCAGCGTCCTCCACCACCGGGGTCTCGATCTCGTCGAAACCGTGCCGCGAGTAGACGTCCCGCACGACACCGAGCACGTGCTCGCGCCGGGCCTTGTCCGCCGGGAGGAAGTCACGCATGCCACGGGGTGCCGTCACGGTCGTTGCCATGCGGTCAATTCTGGCAGACGGGCGTCTCCGGCTTGCGCGCGTGCCGACCCACTGGCATACTGCATGCAGAACCTCGGTCCGGATCGTGCCTGATCCACGCTCCGGACCGATTCGCGGGGCGACGTGCTGCAGTGCGTCCCGCGGTTCGAGCGGGCTTCCCTGTCGGCCCCTCTCCCTGGTGGAGCCGACGCCCGCTCACGGGCGCCCTCTCTTTTTCGGGTTGGGAGGGCGCCCGTTCTCCCCTGCCCGGAGCGATCTCCCGACCGGGGATCACTCCGCAGCCCGACCGGCCTCCTCCAGCGCCGACACCGCGGCCCGCACACTGGCGACCGGGTCCACCCCGCGTCGTGCCGCAGCCGCGACCTCCCCGAGCACCGCTCGCCCCCACTCGGCGTCGACCGTCCCCACCCCGTCGTCCGCGGGCGCGTCGGATGCGGCGGACGCGGCGGACGCACCACGGGCCTCCAGGCCGACGCCGGAACCGGCCCCGACGACGGACGCGACGACCGCGTCGGCATCCCCGCGTTCCGCCAGGCGTTCCAGCAGCTTCACCGCACGCTCCAGTGGCGGCATCGCCCGCGGCACCCCGTCGAACGCACTCCGCCGGCTCGCCTTCTCGGCAGCCTTGGCCGCACGCCAGACCCGCACGACGTCCTCGACGGTGTCCGCCGTCTCGTCGCCGAACACGTGGGGGTGCCGCCTGGTCATCTTGTCCCGCACCCCGGCGGCGACGTCCTCGAGGGTGAAGTCCCCCGCGCGGGCGGCGATCCCCGCGTGCAGGACCACCTGGTAGAGCAGGTCACCGAGTTCCTCGCGGACGTCGTCCGGGTCGCCGTCGTCGATGGCGTCGACGAGTTCGTACGACTCCTCGACGGCGTAGCGCGCGAGCGAGGCGTGGGTCTGCGCCCGGTTCCAGACGCACCCGCCGTCCTCAGCGAGCAGGCGGTCGACGACGGTCACGAGGTCCGGTACGGCGGTCATCTGGTCATCGTGCCACCCGCGTACACTGGACGTGGTGTGTCGGGAAGTCTGGTCGACGGACACTCACCCGACCCCTCGAGACGGAGATCCATGTCGTCCCTCGTCCGCTCCCCCCGCTTCAGCGCCATCGCGCTCCTCACCGCCGCCGTGCTCGGCCTGGTCGTGGCGAACTCCCCGATCGGCCCCGGCCTCGAACGCTTGCTCGACGCGCACCTGCCGCTCGGTGCCCTCGGCCTCGACCTGTCGATCGCGCACTGGATCAGCGACGGCCTGCTCGCGGTCTTCTTCCTGCTCGTCGCGATCGAGCTGAAGCAGGAACTCGTCGACGGCGAGCTGTCGAACCCCAAGACCGCGATCATCCCCGCCATCGCGGCGGTCGGCGGCGTGCTCGTCCCGGCCGGCATCTTCCTGCTCGTCACCGCGGGCACGCAGTACACGCACGGTTGGCCGATCCCGACGGCGACGGACATCGCGTTCGCGCTCGGGGTGCTCGCCATGTTCGGTCGCGGGCTGCCGAGCGGCATCCGGGTGTTCCTGCTCGCGCTGGCCGTGCTCGACGACCTCATCGCGATCATCATCATCGCCGTGGTGTTCGCCCACGACACGGACTTCCTGGCCCTCGCGGGCGCTGTCGTCACCCTCGCGGCGTTCTGGCTGCTCGGCCGGATGCTCCGTCCGGGGCGCAGCGGGCAGACGCTCGTCATCGTGGCGATGGTCATGGTCGGGCTCCTGACCTGGTGGCTCGTCTACCACTCCGGTGTGCACGCCACGATCGCCGGCGTCGCCCTCGGGCTCGTGCTGCCCCGACGCCCGGGCCACACCCTGCACGAGAACGTCGAGCCGTGGTCGAACGCCATCGTGCTGCCGGTGTTCGCGTTCGCGTCGGCCGCCGTTATCATCCCCTCGGTCGGCATCAGCGAGCTCTCCCCCACGTTCTGGGCGGTCGTCCTCGCACTGCCGGTCGGCAAGGTCATCGGCATCACGCTGTTCGGCACGATCGCCACGCGGATCTTCCGCTCGCCCGGCCGCTCGTCGCTGTCGTTCTTCTCGATCATCACCGTCGGCGTGCTCGGCGGCATCGGGTTCACGGTGTCGCTGCTCATGAACGAGCTGGCGTTCGCCCGCAACGAGGAGATCCTCGACGAGGGCGTCCTCGCCGTGCTCGTCGGCTCGGGCATCGCCATCGTCGCGTCGGCGGTCGTCGTCACCCTGCGGGCGCGGGCGTACCGCGCGCGCCGCGAGCTGTCCGAGGCCGAGGACACCGAGTAGCGGGTCGCGGGCCGGGGTTCACAACCGCTCGCGACAGAGCACACGTCGTTCGACGCGTGCTCTGTCGCGAACGGCGCGCGCGCCGTGGACGTGGCCGATGACGGCCTGGAGGCACGGT
>NZ_MJGL01000014.1:60379-91406 GCF_001864855.1 Curtobacterium sp. MCBA15_005 | reverse complement strand
CACCGTGCCTCCAGGCCGTCTCCGCTCGCGTCTACGCGGCCGGCGCCTCGGCCGGGGTCGTCGCCCCGTACACGGCGGTGAGGATGCTCTCCACCCACTGGATGAGGGCGTCGTCCGGCAGCGCCTGGTCGTGCGGACGCGGCATCGGGATGCTCGTCGCGTTCTGCTGCGGGAACCAGCGCGCCCCCGGGAACATGCGCTTCAGGCGCACCTGCGACGAGTCGGCGAGCTCCTTGCCGGCGACCCGCAGGTTCGAGCCCATCACCACGACGTCGGACAGGCCGACCTGCTGCGCCATGCGACGGAGACGGGAGACCTCGACCAGGGTCTGCACGGCCTGCGGCGGCTGCCCGTAGCGGTCGGTGAGCTCGTCGAGCACCATGTCGATCGCGTTCGGCTGGGCCGTCGGGGCCGAGGCCGCCGAGAGCTTCTGGTACGCCTCGAGCCGGAGTCGCTCGGACTCGACGTAGTCCTCGGGGATGTGCGCGTCGACGGGGATCTCGAGCCGGAGCTCGGTCTGCCCCTCGGCGACGTCGCCACGGAACTGCGACACCGCCTCGCCGATCATCCGCAGGTACAGGTCGAACCCGACGCCCGCGATGTGGCCGGACTGCTCCCCGCCGAGCAGGTTGCCGGCCCCGCGGATCTCGAGGTCCTTCATGGCGACCTGCATGCCCGCGCCGAGCTCGTTGTTCGCGGCGATGGTCTCGAGGCGGTCCTGCGCGGTCTCGGACAGCGGCTTGTCGGAGTCGTAGAGGAAGTACGCGTACCCGCGCTCCCGCCCACGGCCGACACGACCGCGCAGCTGGTGCAGCTGCGACAGGCCGTACTTGTCCGCCTTGTCGATGATGAGTGTGTTCGCGTTCGCGATGTCGAGGCCCGTCTCGATGATCGTCGTCGAGACGAGGACGTCGAAGCGGCGCTCCCAGAAGCCGACCATGACCTGCTCGAGGGCGGTCTCCGACATCTGCCCGTGCGCCACGGCGATGCGGGCGTCCGGCACGATCTCGGCCAGGTGTGCGGCGACCGACTGGATGTCCTTCACGCGGTTGTGCACGTAGAACACCTGGCCCTCGCGCAGCAGTTCGCGGCGGATCGCCGCCGCCACCTGCAGGTCGGACTGCGGCCCGACGAAGGTCAGGATGGGGTGGCGGTCCTCGGGCGGGGTCGCCAGGGTCGACATCTCGCGGATGCCCGTGACCGCCATCTCGAGCGAGCGCGGGATCGGGGTCGCCGACATCGCCAGGACGTCGACGTTCGTCTTGAACTTCTTGAGCTGGTCCTTGTGCTCGACGCCGAACCGCTGTTCCTCGTCGATGATGACGAGCCCGACGTCCTTGAAGGTGATGCCCTGCGACAGGATCCGGTGGGTCGCGATGACGATGTCGACCGTGCCGTCGGCGAGCCCGGCGATGGTCTCCTTCGACTCCTTCTCGGTCTGGAACCGGCTCAGGGCACGCAGGTGCACGGGGAACCCGGCGAAGCGCTCCTGGAACGTCTCCATGTGCTGGCGGACGAGCAGGGTCGTCGGGACGAGCATGACGACCTGCTTGCCGTCCTGCACGGCCTTGAACGCCGCCCGGATCGCGACCTCGGTCTTGCCGTAGCCGACGTCGCCGGACAGCAGGCGGTCCATCGGGATCGGGCGTTCCATGTCGCGCTTGATCTCGTCGATCGTGGTGAGCTGGTCGGCGGTCTCGGCGAACGGGAACGCCTCTTCCAGCTCGCGCTGCCACGGGGTGTCCGGGCCGAACGCGTGCCCCTTCGACGCCATCCGCGCCGAGTACAGCTTGACCAGGTCGACGGCGATGTCGCGGACGGCCTTGCGGGCCTTCGACTTGGCGGCGGACCAGTCCGAGCCGCCCATCTTCGACAGGGTCGGGGACTCACCACCGACGTAGCGCGACAGCTGGTCGAGCTGGTCGGTCGGCACGAAGAGCTTGTCGCCCGGGTAGTTGCGCTTCGACGGCGCGTACTCGAGCACGAGGTACTCGCGCTGCGTCTTCACGGCGTTGCGGCCACCGCTGGAGACCTCGCGGCTGACGAGCTCGACGAACTTGCCGATGCCGTGGGTCGCGTGCACGACGACGTCGCCCGGCTTGAGCTGCAGCGGGTCGACGACGTTCTTGCGCCGGCTCGCGAGCTTCTTGACGGTGCGGGCGCCCTGCTGGACGCTGCGGCCGTAGAACTCGGCTTCGCTCAGGACCGCGATGCGGGGGTCGGGGATCGCGAAGCCGTGCTCGACGGTCGCGGTCGTCACGACGGCGACGCCGGGCTCGGGCGGCGCGGTCACGGCATCGGCACGGGCGGCGACCCCGGCGTCGGCGAGCACCTGCACCGCACGCTCGACGAGGCCCTGGCCCTGCGCGGTCACCACGACGGCCCACCCGTCGTCGGTCAGCGACTTGACGTGCGCGATCGCCCCGTCGGCGCTGCCGGCGAAGCTCGGGACGGCCTCGGCCCGGACGCGGATGTACTCACCGGCCTCGGCAGCGGCCTCGGCGTCGGTGAGGACGCGCTCGGTGTCCCCTTCGTCGAGGCCGGAGTCGAACGGCGACACCGTCCACCAGGTGCGCTGGCCGCGGGTGTTCTTGAGCTGCTGCACGGTCAGGAAGTTGCCGGCGTCGAGGTCGATCGGGGCCTGGGCACCCGCGACCGCTGCGCTCCATGCCGCCTGCAGGAACTCGGTGTTCGTCTCGGCCAGGCTGTTCGCGCGGCCGTTCACCCGCTCGGGCGAGAACACCGCGATGGTGGCGTCGTCCGGCAGGTAGGAGGTCATCGGCACGAGGTCCTGCACGAGCGCCGGAGCGAGGGACTCCATGCCCTCGACCGGGATGCCCTCGGCGATCTTCGCGAGCATCTGGGACAGGTTCGGGAACTCGTGCAGCATCTCGCGCGCCCGCTGCCGGACGTCGTCGCTGAGCAGGAGTTCGCGCGAGGCGGTGAGCTCGACCGAGCCGAGGTCGTCCTCTGTCGTGCGCTGGTCGGCGACCGAGAACGCCTTGATCGCCTCGATCTCGTCGCCGAAGAAGTCGACGCGTGCCGGGTGGTCGGCCGTCGGTGGGAAGACGTCGAGGATGCCACCGCGCACCGCGAACTCACCACGGCGGGTGACGAGGTCGACGCGGGAGTAGGCGAGGTCCACCAGCTGGGACGCGATCGCCGCCAGGTCGTTGCCCCGCGAGTCGGTCCGCAGCACCACCGGCGCCAGGGACGTCAGGTTGCTCGCGATCGGCTGCAGCGCGGCGCGGACGCTCGCGACGACGATGGTCTGGCGACGCTCGGCGGGGTCCGCCGCCTGCCACGCTGCGAGCTTCCGGAGCGTCGCGATGCGCGTGCCGACGGTCTGCGCACTCGGGCTGAGGCGTTCGTGCGGCAGGGTCTCCCACGCCGGGAACTCGAGCACGTCGGCGTCGGGGACGTAGCTGCCGAACGCTTCGCGGACCGCTTCGGCTTCACGCCCGGTCGCCGTGATGACGAGGACGCACTGCGGACCGTTGCGCTCGGCGAGCAGCGCGCCGAGCAGCGGCACGCGCAGGCCGTCCACGACGGAGAAGTCGGCGTCGCGCGGTGCGGCGCGCAGCACGCGATCGAAGGCGGAGGCGCGCGAGAGCGCAGGGATGATGCCCGAGATCGTCACTCAGGAGATGGTACCGGCCGCCACCGACACCGGCCGCGGCGTGCGCGACGGGCGAACAGCGCCGAGCGCTCAGGACGGAGCGTGCACGCGCTGCTGTGCGGCGAGCAGCCCGACCTCGGCGATCGCTTCCACCGCGTCGGCCGCGTCGGCCAGCAGGATCGGCAGCGTCTTCTTCTCGGCTGCGGAGAAGTCACGCAGCACGTAGTCGGCCGGGTCCTGCCGACCGGGCGGACGTCCGATGCCGACCCGGACGCGCATGAACTCGTTCGTGCCGGTGGCCTTGATGATGTCGCGCAGCCCGTTGTGCCCGCCGTGCCCGCCGTTGCCCTTCAGGCGGACGGTGTCGAACGGCAGGTCGAGCTCGTCGTGCACGACGACGAGGTCGGCCGGGGTGGCGCCGTAGAACCCGAGCACCGAGGAGACCGGTCCGCCCGAGGTGTTCATGAACGACCCGGGCTTCGCCAGCACGAGTCGTGTGCCGCCGGGAACCAGGCGCCCCTCGGCGACCTGGTTCGGCGTCTTGTGCTTCTTGAACGACGCTCCCATGCGGGAAGCGAGTTCGTCGAGGACCATCTGGCCGACGTTGTGGCGGTTGCCGGCGTAGTCGGGCCCGGGGTTCCCGAGCCCGACCACCACCAGGATGCTGCTGCCGTTCATGAGCGCAGTGTCACAGCGTCGACCAGATGTCTTCGAAGGGGTGTTACTCGGAGTCCGCGGCGCCCTCGGCACCCGACTCGGCGCCGGCCTCGGCCGAGGCCTCGTCCGCGGCGTCGTCGTCAGCGGTGCCACGCGGGGTGACGATCGCGACGACGAGCGCCTCGGGGTCGGTCTCGAGCTCGGCGCCCTCGGGGAGCTCGAGCTGCGAGGCGTGGATCTGCACGCCGTCCTCGAGGCCCTCGACGTTCACGGAGACGTGCTCCGGGATGTCGGTGGCGAGCACGAGCAGCGAGATCGTGTTGAGGTCCTGCACGTGGATGGTGCCGGAGAAGGACTCGCCCTCGACGACGACGGGCACGTCGACCGTGACCTTCTCGCCGCGACGGAGGACCACGAGGTCGATGTGCTCGATGATCTGGCGCACCGGGTCACGCTGGACGTCCTTGACGAGGGCGAGCTGCGCAGCGCCCTCGATGTCGAGGTCGACGACCGCGTTGGCGGTACGGACGAGCAGCATGGTCTCGTGGCCGGGCAGCGAGATGTGCATCGGCTCGGTGCCGTGGCCGTAGACGACCGCGGGGATCTTGTCGGCCGCGCGGAGCTTGCGAGCAGCGCCCTTGCCGAACTTGGTGCGGACTTCCGCTGCGAGCTTGGTGTAGTCGGCCATGGTGCCTCCTGGTGTCGGGGACGACGCCGGGGTGCCGGCATCGTGGGGGTCTGTGGTGTTGCAACTCGAACGCGTGCACGCGTGAGGAACGATCCCAGGGTCTTGCCGGGTATCCCACCGCGTCGATCACGGCCGCGCGTACGCAGCCCTCGCCGAAGTCAGGGACTGAGTCTAGCAGCACCCGTCCGGGCGTGTCGGACCACGGGTGCAGGTGCGGTCAGGACGGGACCGGCTCACGTCGCGGCCGACCTCCGCGTGTGAGACTTGTCCACCGTGATCGCCTCCCACCGTGCCCGCCGAACGCTCGACCGTCCGCGGGTCGTGCGGATCGTCGCGTTCCTGGTCGTCGTCGCCGCCGCGGTGGTCTTCGCCTACTGGCACGTGGGCCGGCAGCGCGTGGACGTCGACGAGGACGTGTACGTGGTGTCCGGCTGGGAGTACCTGCACGGCGTCTTCATCCGCAACCTCGAGCACCCGCCGACGGCGAAGTACCTGTTCGGCCTGGCGGAGGTCGTCCTCGGCGCTCCGGGGCCGCTCGGTCCGCGCTACGTCGCGGCGACCGCCTCGCTGGGCACCGGGCTCCTGTTCTTCCTGTGGTTCCGCCGTCCGGTCGGGTACTGGGCGGCACTCATCGCCGCCGCCCTCTGGTGGCTCACCCCCCGGGCGAACGGCATCGCCTGGGGTGACCCGGGCTCCGGTGTCGCCACCAGGATGGACCGCACGGCGCTGCTCGAACCGGTCATGGTGTTCTTCGCGGTCGCCGCGCTGTACGCCGCGTGGCGGTGGGTGAACGGCGCCGACCGCCGACGCTGGCTCTGGGCCGCTGCGTCCGGCCTGTTGCTCGCCCTGTCCGTGACGTCGAAGATGACCTCCGCCGTGCTCGTCGTGGCGATCATCGCGTTGCCGATCCTGTTCCGCCGGTGGTGGGACCTGTTGACCGGCGGGCTGATCGCGGCCGGGTCGTTCGTCGTCGCGTTCGTGCTGCTGTACGCGCCCGTGGGCTTCGAGCGCGGCTTCGTGCACATGCTGCAGTTCCAGACCGGGCACGCGGAGCTCGGCCACTCCATCGAGCTGCTCGGTCGCGAGTACCTGTTCGCCCCGTGGTGGGCGAACTTCGTGTACTTCACGCAGGGCACCAGCCGCTGGGTGGTCCTCGTGCTGGTCATCGGGCTGGTCGCGGCGTTCGTGTTCCGACCCGACCGGCTCGTCGCCTACCTCGGCATCGGCCTCGGTGCGCAGGTCGCCTTCCTGACCGCGTCGGACGTCGCACTCGCGCACTACTACTACGCGTGGATGCCGCTCCTCATCGCCCTCGCCGGCATCGGCCTCGGACGTGCCGGCTGGCCGTCCAGGCCCGTCAGCCGTCGGCAGCGGGTACTGCGGGTCACGGCGGTCTGCCTCGTGCTCGCCCTCGCCGTCGTGCCGGTGGTCCGGCTCGGCAGCGCGGTGGCGCAGGCGCGTCCGGCTGGTGTCGCCCGGCTCGACGCCGAGTTGCGGGCACGTGGCGTCGACGACGGCACCGTCCTGTTCAGCGGGTACAACCTGGTTGCGTGGCGGCCGTACTTCTTCGAGCGCGGCACCTGGGAGCCGGACGCCGACGACGTCGTCGCCGTGGTGCAGGGGATCGACCCGCGGTTCCCGATGAAGCCCGGGATCGCCTCGTTCCTGACGGCACACCGCGACGACCTCGAGCACTTCACCGTCGACGAGTTGCAGGTGTGGGTCCCGAAGCACGGCGCGCTCCGCGAACGTGACGGGGTCCTCGAAGCCGTCCCGGGCTGACACGGGTCGACACGCGACGTCCCCCGGGCAGCGGGACGGACGGGAGGCCCGTGGCGGTCCTGCCACGGGCCTCCCGTCCGTCGTCCCCACGCGGCGGGCGCGGGGCGCTCCCCCCAGGACCGCTCCCCGCGACCGCCGCGTCAGTCGACGTCCGCCGGTGCCGCAGGGGCGAGCCGCGCGATCACCCGGTCGAGGCGGGCGTCCACCTGCGGCTGCCGCGTCGAACCCTTCCGGAGCGCGGCCGCGTCGGTCGCGGTGACGTGCAGCAGCCGCTCCCACTCCGCCGCGTACAGCGCGCTGCGGTAGCCGGATGACTCCTGGCACGCGACGTCCCGTCCGGCGACGGCGACCTCGGCCTTCCCCGGATCGTCCGAGAACAGGACGACCTGGTCGCCGTCACGGGCGCTGACGTGCATCGAGGGGGACGGCATGCCCTCCGGACCCGCCGGCAGGTCCGGCACACCGGACGGCGCCATGCAGGTGCGCCACCCGGCCGCGGCCGTGCGGACCGGGTCGTCCTGGCGTGCGTCCAGCGCCGCCAGGTACGTCAGGCGCTGGGCCAGTTCGGACGCGGTCTGCTCGGTGCCGCGCAGCGTGGTGCCGAGGGTCTTCCGGGCGGCGTTCCAGCAACGGGCGGCCACGTCGTCCGGGAGCGCGGCGAACGCGGCCTGGCGGTCCGGGTCGTACCCCCACTGCCGCAGGCCCTCCTGGTTCGCACCGGCGGCGGACGGCCCGTGGTAGCCGCGGGTCTCGGCGAGCGCCGCGGTGAGGGGCCGGGTGGTCGCGAGTGCGGGTGCGGGGTTCGCCCGAGCGGCGGTGTCGGCCACGTCGTCGTCGGCCTGCAGCCCGGCCGCGGTCGCCCAGGGAGCCGGGTCGTCGATGCCGGCCTTCCGCAGGCAGGGCTGGGCCACCAGGTCCTCGGCGTACGTGGTCTTCGACGAGGCCGGCGCGACGAAGGCGTCGAGCGGCATCGCCCACGCCGTGCTGTCCTGTTCGACGGTGGGGGCGACCGCGACGTCGGCGCGTTCGGGCAACCCGTGGACGACGGCGGTGGCCAGTCCGGCGAGGACGACGACGGCGGTGCCGGTCTTCGCGACGCGGTTCGTGATCTGCATGGTTCCCCCTAGGCGCGGACGAGGCCGCGTTCGTGTGCGGTGATGACGACCTGGATCCGGTTCCGGAGTCCGAGCTTCGTCAGGACGGCGCGGACGTGGGTCTTCACGGTGGCGTCGCTCAGGAAGACCGACTCGGCGATCTCGGCGTTGCTGAGCCCCTTCGCGACGAGCAGGAAGACCTCGCGCTCGCGGGCCGTCAGCGCGTCGAGGACCTCGTCGCGTCGGTCGGTCACGGCCGGGGTGCCCTGCGCGCGCAGCAGGTCGAGTGCCTCGGCTTCGGTCGGGGCCGGTCGCCCGGCGTGCACGTCGCGGATGGTCGCGGTGACGACGTCGGGCAGGGCGTCCTTCGTCAGGAACGCAGCGGCGCCGGCGCGGAGTGCGGCGAGCACGGCATCGTCGCGGCGGATGGTCGTGAGCGCGACGACCCGCGGGCGGTCCTGGGTCGAGGCGACGAGACGCGTCAGGGTCTCGATGCCGTTCATGACCGGCATCCGCAGGTCGAGCAGCAGCACGTCGGGGTGCTCGGCGGCGCAGAGCTCGAGGGCGGCGGCACCGTCACCGGCGGTCCCGACACAGGTCATGTCGTCCTGGGCGTCGACGAGCATCTGCATCCCGGTGGCGAACAGCCGCTGGTCGTCGACGACGGCGACGCGGACGGCGCTCATCGGACGTGCTCCGGCAGGACGGCCTCGGTGTCGCTGTCGGTGTCGGCCGTCGCCGTGGTCGGCACGGCCGCGGTCGTCGGCAGCCACGCGGTGACGACCCACTCGTCCGGGGTGTCGCCGACACCGGCACGCAGCCAGCCGCCGGCCAGCCGGGCACGCTCCTGCATCCCGGCGACACCGGACCCCGCGCCGTCGAGCTCGACGAGGGGTTCGCTCCCCCGTGACGTCACGACGACGCCGAGCCCCGGGCCGCGCCAGTCGAGCGCCACCCGGGCCGTCGCTGTCCGCCCCTGGTGCTTCAGCACGTTCGTCAGGCTCTCCTGCACGATCCGGTGCACCGCGCTGGCGCTGCCCGCGGGCAGGACCCCGGCGCCGTGCTCCTCGAACGTCGCGGTCATCCCGAGCTCCCGCATGTCCTCGACCAGGTCGGGGACGTCGGGCAGCCCGTGGCGGTCGGCGTCGTCACTCGCCTGGATGCGTTCCACCAGGGCCCGGACGTCGCCCAGTGCCGAGCGGCTCACGTCGGCGATGTCCTGCAGCGCCCGGGCGGCGTGCTCGTCCCGCACGGCGATGGCCGCGGCACCCTGGGCCTGGGACACGACGACCGCCAGTGAGTGGGCGAGCGAGTCGTGCACGTCGCGGGCGATCCGTGCGCGCTCCTGCTCGGCCCGGAGCTCGGTCGTGGTCACCTCGGTGCGGCGTTGCGCCTCGACCACCCGGACCCGGGCGAGGCCGATCCGCCACGCGGCACCGATGGCCACGCCGACCGCCCAGGTGACACCGCTGACCCCGACGAACGCGAAGGTGATCGTGACGAGGTCGGACCGGGTCCCGCCGGAGTTCCCCACCCAGCTGCCCCAGACGTCCTGGTCGGCAGCGGTCGGGACCGCCATCGCCCAGGCGGCCGCCGCGCTCGCGAGCAGGAGCACGGGGACCGCCAGGTAGCGGAGCAGGTCGGACCGACCGGCGCCGACGACGCCGACGACGATCGCGATCGCCAGGTACTCCGGCCAGGTCGTGTCGGTCGGCCGGGTGAGCAGTCGGGCCGCCTGCAGGAGCGGGATGCCGACGACCAGTCCGAGCGCGGTCGCGGGCATCCACGCGGCGAGGCCGATGGCGACGGCGAAGGCCGACACCACGACGACGTGGTCGGCGAGCCCCGCGCGTCCGGCCTCGGCGACGATCCAGAGCACGAGGTACACGGCGCCGGCGGCGGGGGCCAGCAGGTGCCGGTACCGGCGGAGGAGGGAGGTCATGACGCGAGCGTATGGGCCGCGCCGGACGGGGACCGAGCCGTTCGGCCGCTTTTCATCCGAGGTGATGAGGTCCGACCGGACGGCTCAGCGGCCGACCTCCCGACGGTGCTCCTGCGCGGCGCGGAGGACGTCGCGCGCCCGGTCGCTCGCTGCCTCGGCCTCGTCGCGGGCTGCCTCGAGCCGGGTGATCTCGGCCTCGGCCTGCTCGAGGGCACGCTGGAGCTCCGCGCGGCGCTCCTCCGCCTGTTCGAGATCGGCCTCGGCGGCGTCGAGTGCTGCGTCGGCGTCGCGGGACTCCGCGCGCGCTGCGGTCTCGGCCTGGCGCGCGGCCTTCCGGTCCGCGGCCGGGTCGCGCTTCGGTTCGGGTTCGGCGTCCGGCTCCGACTCCGGGGCGTCGCGCTGCGCGGGCCCGGAGACACGGCTCGCCTTCCGCGCACCCCTCGCCTGGGAGATGGGGATGGGTGGGGCATCGCTGCCGGACCAGGCATCGGGGACCGCGTCCGGATCCGCGAGCGCCCCGTCGAGGTCGACCGCGTCGAACCCCACGCTCTCGAGCGCCGTCACGAGCAGCCCCGACCGGACGGCCGCGCCGGCGTGCGGGTCCGCCATCGCCGCCTCGATCGTCGACCGGACCTGCTCGAGCACCGCCGGGGTGACGGGGTGTCCGGCGTCGGACGCCAGGTCCGCGCCGGCCTGCGCGAGGGCGTCGACGACCTCGGCGCGCTGCCGACGGAGGGTCCGGATCGCGTCGGGGTCGGCGTCCGCCTGCGCCTTGCGGAGCGCCGGTCCGAGGTCGACGGCGTCGTCGAGGGCACCGTCGTGGGCGAGCAGGTCGATCACCCAGGCAGCCGGGGCGGGCTTCCGGAGCTTCCCGATCGCCGTCGCGAGGGCACGGTCGTCCTTCCGCGCCGCGCGTTGTCGTGCGGTGCGTTCGGCGACGAAGTCCTGCGGCGCGACGAGCAGCAGCTCCCTGGCGACGTCGGCGAACTCCATGCCACCACTGTGCCTGCTCACACCGTGCCTGCTCAACACCGTGCCCGCCACGGCGTCGGGGACTACCAGTCGTGGACGGTGCCGTCGGCCAGGCGGTTGAACGGCAGGTACGCCTGCTCGTAGGGGTACTTGCCGGCTTCGTCGACGTCGAGGCTGACCCCGAGGCCCGGCTCGTCACCCGGGTGCAGGTAGCCGTCGGTGAACGTGAAGGTCTGGTGGAACACCTGGTTGGTCTGCGGCCCGTGCTGCATGTACTCCTGGATGCCGAAGTTGTGGATCGCGAGCCCGAGGTGCATCTGCGCGGCGAGCCCCACCGGGGAGATGTCGGTCGGTCCGTGGAACCCGGACCTGACCTGGTACAGCGCCGCGTACTCCATCGTCTTCTTGAGCGGCGTGACGCCGCCCATGTGCGTGACGGCACCGCGGACGTAGTCGATGAGCTGGTCGCGGATGATGTCCTTGAAGTCCCAGATGGTGTTGAAGACCTCGCCGATCGCGAGCGGCGTCGTGGTGTGCTGCCGGACGAGCTTCAGGGCCTCCTGGTTCTCGGCGGGGGTGCAGTCCTCGAGCCAGAACAGGTCGTAGGGCTCGAGCGACTTGCCGAGCTTGGCGGCCTGCAGCGGGGTCATCCGGTGGTGGCCGTCGTGCAGCAGGGGCAGTTCGGGGCCGAACTCGTTGCGGACGGCCTCGAACACGGTGGGCACGTGGCGCAGGTAAGCGCGGGTGTCCCAGTCCTCCATCGCCGGGTTCGCACCACGCTGGGCGGGCTCGAAGTCGTAGCGGACGCCGGCATTGCCCTCGGTGGTCGTGTTCGACGCGATGCCGTAGATGGACTCGAGGCCGGGGACCCCGGTCTGCACCCGGATCGAGCGGTAGCCCTCTTCCTGGTGTTCGCGGATGGAGTCGAACAGCTCGGGCAGCTCCTTGCCCGAGGCGTGGCCGTACGCCATGAGCCCGGTGCGCGATGCCCCGCCGAGCAGCTGGTACAGCGGCATCCCGGCGACCTTCGCCTTGATGTCCCAGAGGGCCATGTCGACGGCCGCGATCGCGGCCATGGTGACCGGGCCGCGGCGCCAGTACGACGACCGGTACAGGAACTGCCAGGCGTCCTCGATGCGGCTGGCGTCACGGCCGACGAGCAGCGGGACGACGTGCTCGGACAGGTAGGCGGAGACCGCGAGCTCACGGCCGTTCAGGGTGGCGTCGCCGAGTCCGGTGACGCCGTCGGCCGTGGTGAGCTTGAGCGTCACGAAGTTCCGGTTCGGGCTGGTCACGATGACCTCGGCCCGATCGATCAGCTGGCCGCGGTCCGCCGAGGCCCAGGTGTCCGGACGGCCGGCGGTGGTCTCGGCCGGCCCGCTGTCGGCGGCGCCGGGCACCGGGGCCGCGGGGTTCGTGGTGTTCGTGTCGGTCATGCGTGGACTCCTCCGTTGGAGCGTTCGCGGGCGCGTGCCGCGGCGGTGCGGATGCGGTCGACCGCCGCCGTCACGGCGGCGACCACGGGGGCGGTGTCGAGTTCGGGCGCGACGACGGCCAGGACGTCGTGCACGTCCGAGTCTGGCCCGGGGGCACCGGGGTCGTCCACCAGGTCGGACTGCTCGGTGACGTGCAACCACCACGCGGCGAGGGCGGTGGCCGCTCCGGTGCCGATGCCGGCCGAGGGGTCGCGGGCGAGCCGGTGCCGCACGACGTCGACGACACGGACGGGCAGCTTCTGCGAGCCGCCGGACGCGATCTGCCGCAGCGTGTGCCGGATGCGCGGGTTGGCGAACCGCTCGACCAGGGCCGCGCGGGCGTCGGTGACCTCGGCCTCGGGCAGCGGGAGCTCGAGCGCGGCTTCGTCCCAGAGCTGCTCGACGGCGGTGCGGCAGACCGGGTCGTCCATCGCCTCGGCCACGGTGTCGTGGCCGAGCTGCAACCCCAGGTAGGCGAGGAGCGAGTGCGAGCCGTTCAGCAGCCAGAGCTTCCGCTGCTCGTACGGGGTGACGTCGTCGACGATCCGGACGCCGGCCGTCTGCCACGCGGGCCGGTCGATGCCCGCGAAGGCGTCCTCGAGCACCCACTCGGCGAACGGCTCGGTGACGACGGGGACCCGGTCTCCGGCGAGCGCACCCGGCAGTTCCGACAGATGAGCGACGTCGGCGTCGGTGGTCGCGGGGGTGATCCGGTCGACCATCGAGCTCGGGAACGCGACGTTCGCCTCGATCCAGTCGCGCAGGTCGTCGTCGGTGACGGCGTCGAGCACGGCGCCGCGCAGGACCACCCCGTTGTGCGTCAGGTTGTCGAGACTGACCAGCGCGATGCGCCCGGAACCGGCGGCACGGCGGGCGTCGAGCCCCGCGACCAGCCGCGCCGGCACGTCGGAACCGGGCCGGTAGCCCTGCTCGGTGACCGTCAGCGTGACGATGGCTGTCTCGGGGGACGCGACCACGTGCCTCCAGGCCGTGTCGTCGCTGCCCGGGTGGGCGGCCACGATGGTGTCGACCACCTCGGCTCCGTCGCCGGACGCGGCTCGCGTGACCAGCGTGTACCGGCAGTCCTGCGCGGCCAACGCGTCCGCGGCCGCGGGCGAGCGGCCGGTGAAGGCAGTGATGCCCCACGGCCCCCCCGTGGTGTGGGCGGTGTACCAGGCGAGGTGGGCGCGAGCGAACGCACCCACCCCCACATGGACGATGCCCGGACGCCGGTCGGTCATGCCGACACCGGGACGAGGGAGCGGAGGTACGCCAGGTTGTCGGCGGTGCGGGTCTCGAGCGGGAGGTCGGTGGAGAAGTCCTCGATGGTGACCCACCCGTCGTACCCGACCTGGCGGAGCGCGTCGAGGTACTCGGACACCGACGCCTGGCCGGTGCGCAGGGGTGCCCACTCGTGCTGCCAGATCGAACTGCCGTCGGCCCGGGTGTCGCCGGTGTCGACCCAGCGGGCGTTCTTCACGTGGGCGTGTGCCAGGTACGGCCCGAGCAGTTCGAACGCGGCGAGGTGGTCCTCGTCACCCTCGATCACGAGGTTGCCGAGGTCGTGGATGACGCCGACGTGTGCGGGGTCGAGACCGTCGATCAGCCGCAGCGCTGCGGAGGCCGACGGTGTGATCGTCATGTGGTGCAGCTCGACCAACACCTTGACGCCGAGTTCGGCCGCGCGGTCCGCCGCCCACTCGAGGTCGGTGCGGGTGCGGTCGAAGAGCTCGGGGTAGGTCTCGCCGGTGCGTTCCTTCTCGGCCCGGTAGTTCGGCATCGTGACGCGGACCTGCCGGGCACCCAGTTCGCTGGTCACGCGCAGCATCGTCTCGACGCCGTCGTGGTCGGCGGCCGACTGGTAGCCGCCGATGCCCGAGTACTCGAGCCCGGCGGCGTCGGTGACCCGGGCGATCTCGCCGACCCGGTCGCGGATGCCGGTGTACTGCCACGTCGAGTTGTTGCCCGCCCAGAACGACCGTTCGGCGGGGACCTCGGCGCCGTCGGCCGGGCGGTCGTCGACGATGCGCCACTCGATGCCGTCCCAGCCCTGCGCGGCCAGGGTCTCGGCGGCTTCGGACGGGGTCCAGTCGGGGGTGGAGGCGGTGAACACGGAGAACTTCATCGGGTGGCTCCTTCGGTCGCGCTGGCGGTGGCGGGTGTGCCGACGACCGGCACCACGTCGTCGTACTTCCCGTCGATCACGTCGTCGATGCGCACGGGGTGCCCGAGCGTCGCACTGACGTAGAGCCCGCGGACGGTGGCGAGCGACACGAGGGCCGCGTCGACGGTGACCCCCGGTTCGCGTCCCTGCCGGATCGCGTCGACGATGTCCGTGTACTGCCGAGCGTGGCCCGCGGCGAAGTGGTCGGGTTCAGCCGGGCCGCCGACGACGTGCTCGGGCGGGACGACCTGGTCCTTCTGGTCGACCGCGCCGGCGACCGCGGTGGCGTTCGACGTGGTGGACGCGGACTCGAGCGTGGCGGTGTCCGGGGCGATGTGGAAGTACGCGAGCCGGTCGTCGTCGACGATGGCGGAGCCGTGCGTGCCGTACACGGCGTACCGGGCGGAGAGCCCCGGGTACGCCGCGGTCGTGCAGTGGACGACCCCGAGCGCCCCGCCGACGAACCGGACGGTGGCGACGGCGGTGTCCTCGACCTCGATGCGGTCGTGGGCGAGGAGCCCGGTCTGGGCCGAGATCTCGACCGGACGACCGAGCGCCCAGACGAGCAGGTCGACGGTGTGCACGCCCTGGTTCATCACGGCGCCGCCGCCGTCGAGCGCCCAGGTGCCGCGCCAGTCACCGGAGTCGTAGTACCCCTGCGACCGGTACCAGGCGACGCTCGCGAGCCCCGAGGTCACGGTGCCGAACCCGCCGTCGTGCGCGGCCCGGGCGACGGCTGCCGACGCCGGGTCGAAGCGGTGCTGGCTGATGACGCTGGTGACGAGTCCGCGGTCGCGCGCGGCTGCGGCGAGCGCCGCGATCTGCCGTGCCCGGGGCATCGTGGTGTCGAGCGGCTTCTCGATGACGACGTGCTTCCCCGCGGCCAGGGCGGCCTCGGCGAGCTGCACGTGCATGCCGGACGGCGAGCAGATCGCGACGACGTCGATGTCGGTCTGCTCGATCGCTTCCTCGATGGTGGACGTCGTGATCGGACGGTCGACGCCCATCGCCTCGATCGCGTCGGCTGCGCTCGTGGCGGCTTCGGGCACGGCGTCGACGAGGGCGACGACCTGCAGGTCGGGGTGGTGGACGGCGACGGTGGCGTGGTGGCGTCCGATGACACCGGCGCCGACGACGGCCAGGCGGAGCGGGTTGGTGGGTTCGGTCATCGCAGGGTGACTCCGATCTGGTCGGTGAGGGTGCGGAAGGCGCGGGCGGCACGACCGAAGGCCGCGGGACCGGAGAACCCGCCGAGGGAGGTGAAGTCGCTGAGGTGCGGCTCGAGCGAGGCGTACCCGGAGTACCCGGCGTCGCGGAGCGCGGTCAGGGTCTCGACGAGTTCGCCGTCACCCTCGCCCGCTGGCACCACCGACGAGTCGGCGGCGAGGGCGTCCTTGACCTGCAGGTAGTCGACGTACGGGGCGAGCTGCTCCCAGCCGTCGGTGAAGGGCCGGACGCCGCACTGCACGTAGTTCGCGTTGTCCCAGGCCAGGCGGAGCGCGGACGAACCGACGCTCTCGACGATGTCGAGCACGCGCGCGGGGACATCGCCGTAGATGTCCTTCTCGTTCTCGTGCAGCAGGGTCACGCCTTCGCGCTCGGCGAGGTCGGCCAGCGCCCGCATCCGGACGAGGACGTCGTCGCGGACGTCGTCGGGCGCGCGGCCCTCGAAGTAGAACGAGAAGATCCGGATGTTCGTCGTGCCGAGGACGTGCGCGGCACGGATCGCACGGGCGAGCCGTGACACCTCGTGCTCGACGGGTTCGTCGACGGGCACCTTGCCGATCGGCGAGGCGATCGCGGACACGGTCTGCCCGCGCTCGTCGAGCAGCCGGTGGAGTCCGGCGAGCTGGTCCTCGTCGAGGTCGACGACGTTGACGCCCCAGGCGCTGCGGACCTCGATGGCGCTCGCGCCGAGCGCCTGGAGGACCGCGACCTGGACGACCGGGTCGGCGTCGATCTCGTCGCCGAAACCGGAGAGTTCCCAACTGGGCTGGTCGGTCATGGTGTCCTTTCGTTCGGACTGGAGGCGCGTGGCGGGGCCGCCACGGGCCTCCAGTCCGGTTCTGGGTTGCGGCCTACTTGACGGAGCCAGCGGTGAGCCCGCCGACCAGGTAGCGCTGGAAGATCAGGTACAGGGCGACGACGGGGACCGCGCAGACGATCGAGGCGGCCATCATCTGGCCGTAGATCGGGACCGCGCCGCCCTCCTGGGTGGTGCCGAGCACCTGCAGGACCACGGCGACCGTCCGGGTGTTCGGGGTCGTCATGATCGTGGAGAACAGGACGTCGTTCCAGCCGAGCAGGAAGGCGAAGATCGCGGACACGACGATGCCCGGCCACGACAGCGGCAGCACGATCTTCGTCAGGATCTTCGTCGAGCTGGCGCCGTCGATGCGCGCCGCCTCCTCGAGCTCCTTCGGCAGGCCGCGCAGGTACGTGACCATGACCCACGTCGAGAACGGCAGGGCGAAGGTCAGGTAGGTGACGAACAGGCCCCAGCGGGTGCCGATGATCTGCACGCCGGTGGCGCTGGCGATGTTCGAGAACACCACGAAGACCGGCAGGAGCAGGAGCGTGCCCGGGATCGACTGCAGGGCGAGGAGCCCACGCAGGATGGTCAGCCGCCCGAGGAACCGGAACCGGACGAGCACGTAGGCCGTGGACACGGCGAGCGCGGCACTCGCGACGGCGACGGCACCGGCGGTGAGCATCGAGTTCACCAGTCCCTCGCCGAGGGCGACGGTGGACCAGATCTCGACGTAGTTCGACAGCGTGAACTCGGACGGGAAGTACTCGCCACGGGCGACGGCGACGTCGGAGTTGACCGAGCCGAACAGGATGTAGAGCACGGGGACGGCGATGAACGCGATGATCACCGCGATGACGGTGACGAGCAGCCAGCGCGGCAGCAGCCGGGTGACGTCGGTGTCGTACGGGCGCTTGTTCCGTCGCCCGCCGTTGCCGGTCGTGATGCTCTCGGTGAGCGTCGCGGTGGGGCGGGTGCGGGTGCTGAAGGACGTGCTCGGGGTGGTCATGCGCGTGCTCCGTCGATGTCGGCGGCGGTCGGGGCGGCGGCGAGCGTGGCGCGGTCGGCGCGACGCTGCTTCCGGTTGGGGCCGGCGTCGTCGCCGGTGTCGAGCTTGACCGCCCGCAGGTAGACGAACAGCGGGATCGCGACGATCACGAGCGAGCAGATCGCCATCGCCGCGGACAGGCCGAAGCGGAACGACTGGAAGCTCGCGATGTACGTCAGGACGGGCATCACCTCGACGCTGGACGGCAGCGGGATGCCGAACAGCACGAACGGCAGCGTGAAGTTGTTGATGTTGTGCAGGATCGAGATGATCACCGCGAGGCTGAGGGGTCCGCGCAGGTACGGGAAGATGATGTAGCGCAGCTTCGCCCACCAGGTCACCCCGTCGAGCGCGGCGGCCTCGTGCACCTCGTTGTCCACGGCCTGCAGCCCGGCCAGGGACAGCAGGTAGACGAAGGGCCAGCTCGTCCAGATCATCACCCCGGCGAGCGCCCAGTACGACGCCGAGCCGTTCAGCCACAGCACGTCGGTGTGCAGGATCGAGTTCACGACGCCCTGCGGCTGGAGCATCGTGCGGAAGAACGTGCCGACGACGAACGCGGGCAGCACGTACGGGATCAGGTAGATCGAGCGGACGAGCCCGCGACCGGGGAACCGGTTCTGGGTCGAGATCGCGGCGGCGACCCCGATCGGCACGGTCACGGCCGTGACGAGCACCGACAGCGACACCGAGATCCAGATGGAGTGCAGCAGCGGCGAGTTCGTGAACGCCTCGGTGAAGTTGGCGAACCCGACGAACGGGGCGCTGAACCACTGGCGGAGCGTGTACTGGTCGAGGTCGAGCATCGCGATCCAGAAGCCCACCAGGAGCGGCACCACGATGACGGCGAGCATGAGGACGCCGCCGGGCAGGAGCATCCACAGTGGACGCTCCCGTTTGTAGAGGGGCGTCTTGCCGGCGGGGCGGACCGGCCGGGGCGGCGCCGCGTCGGTGCGGGGCCTGGTCTGCGTGCTGGTCATCACAGACCTCCGTTCTTCTGACGGTCGAGGGTGGCCTGGGCGTCCTTCTGGGCGTCCTGCAGTCGCTTGCGGAGCTGGTCGTCGGTGACCTCGCCGGACTTCAGCGACGGGATCGACTGCACGACCACGTCGACCAGGGCGAGCTGGATGTCGGACCAGGCGCCGGTGAACGCGGTCGGCTTGGACAGGCGGCCGGCGTCGATGATCGGCTTGAGCTGCGGGTTGTCGGCCGCCAGGTCGGCGGCGGCGGACGCGTTGGTCGGCAGGTTGCCGAACAGGTCGTAGTACTCGAGCTGGGCCTTCGGCGCGCTGAGCTGCTTGACGAACGCGAACGACAGCTCCTGCTTGGTGCCGTAGTCGGCGACGACCCAGTTGTCGCCGGACAGGATGCTGGCGGCCTCGATGCCGTCGGACGGACGTTCCGTCGCACCCGGCGGGACGGTCGGCAGCAGCGCGAACTCGTACTTGCCGTCGACCTTGGTGCCCTTGAAGGAGTTGATGGCGGTGGTGGTCGTCATCGGGAAGAACGCCGCCTTGCCCTCGGTGAACTGCGCGAGGGCCTGGGCGTTGTTCCAGCCGATCGCGGCCGGGTCGACGACACCGTCCTTCGTCACCCAGTCGAAGTAGGTGCGGTAGGCGTTCTCGACGGCCTCGCTGTCGATCTCGGCCTTCGAGCCGTCGACGATCGTGTTGCCGGCGTTCTGGGCCATCCCCCACACGAACTTCCAGGGGTCGAAGCCGTCGGCGTAGGCGATCGCCATGCCGTGGCGTCCGTCACCCGTGGTGGCCTTCGCGTCGGCGGTCAGCTCGTCCCACGTCGTGGGCATGTCGGTGATGCCGGCCTTCGCGAGCAGGTCCTTGTTCACCGCCATCACGAACGGACGGCTGGCGAACGGGATCCCGATCTGCTTCGACGCACTCGGACCGGAGATGCCGAACGACGCGGGGTCGAACTGGTCCTTGCCGCCGATCGCGTCCCACTCCTTCGTGCCCATCTTGACGAAGGCACCGGTGGCGTACGCGGTCGGTGTGAAGGTGGTGCCGATCGCGTAGACGTCGGGGCCCTGCCCGGAGATGACGCTCGTCTGGATCGCGGTCAACTCCTCCTGCGCGGACGAGTAGGTCTCCCACTGGATGTCGGCACCGGTCGTGCGCTTGAACTCGGCGGCGGTCTCCCGCTGCCACTGCTTGCGTTCCTTGGGGTAGGTGGTGTCCGCGCCCATCATCACGCGGAGGGTGTTCGGGTCGTCGCCGCTGCCGTTCACCACGGCACATCCCTGCAGGGACAGTGCGGCGAGGGCGACCACGGCGACGGCACCGACGAGGGTGCGGACTTGCAGTCTTCGCGTCTTCACGGGGGTTTCCTCCTCGAGACCTCCTCCGAGCGGCGCTGCTCGGTGGCACCACTGTTCCGCCGTTGGCAACATGCGGCAACCGGTTGCCACTTGTTGCCAGACGCGAATACGTTCGGCCTCGTGAAGGACCTCTCGACGGACGGCGGCGGGCGCACGGGCGGTGCTGCCGGCGCCGCCGCTGGTGCCGCGCGTCGCGTCACCATCCGTGACATCGCCGACGCCACCGGGGTCGCCGCGTCCACCGTCTCCCGCGCCCTGTCCCTGCCCGACCGGGTCAACCCCGTCACCCAGGAGCGCATCCAGCGGGCCGCCCGCGAGCTCGGCTACGTCGCCAACTCGCAGGCCCGGGCGCTGACCTCGGGCCGCACCCGCGCCGTCGCCGTGCTCGTGTCCGACATCACGAACCCGTTCTACTTCGACGTCATCCGGGGCACCCAGCACCAGCTCGCCGGCGCCGGCTGGACGCAGCTGCTCGTCGACACCGAGGAGTCCGCCGACGCCGAGATGGCCGCACTCACCGCCGTGGGGGCGAAGGCCGACGGGGTCGTGCTCACGGCGTCACGACTGTCCGACGCGCAGATCGCACGGTTCGCGGAGCGGATCCCCCTGGTCGTCGTGAACCGTCGGCCCACCGGCGTGCCCTCGGTGCTCATCGACACCCCCGGCGGGGTGGAGCAGGCGGTGCAGCACCTGGTGTCACTGGGACACCGGGAGATCCTGTACGTCGCCGGGCCGGACAGCTCGTGGTCGAACGAGCGTCGGTGGCGCGCCCTCGTGCAGGTCGCCAAGCGCCTGGGGATCCGCGTCGCCCGGGTCGGGCCGCACGCACCCTTCGTCGACTCCGGCGCGGCGGCCGCCGACGCCGCCGTGCACGCCGGTGCGACCGCGTGCATCGCCTTCAACGACCTGATCGCCATCGGGATGCTCGCCCGGTTGCGGGAGCGCGGGGTCCGCGTCCCCGGGGACATGAGCATCGTGGGCTGCGACGACATCTTCGGCGCCGACTTCTGCAACCCGCCGCTCACCACGATGACCTCGCCGATCGAGCGTGCCGGCCGGGTCGCGATCCGGATGCTGCTAGGACGGCTCGGCGCGCTGCCCGCCGACGAACTGCCCGGGGAGCACATGTCCGGTGCCGTCGCCCTGCCCACCCACCTGACCGTGCGCGAGTCGACCGGACCGGCACCCCGTGCCGGCACCGGCACCGACTGATCCCGCACGAGCAGCCCCCGCACTCGCCACCGGCGAACTCGCCGCCCCCCGAAGGAGTCGATGATGACCCGCACCAGCACCCCCACCCGGCTCGCACCGCACCCCGACCGGCTGTTCCCCGCCGACCCCGGGGCACGAGCCGTGGCACGCACCGTGTACGAGGCGGTCAAGGACGCCCCGATCATCTCGCCGCACGGGCACGTCGATGCGGCGCTGATCGCCTCGGACCAGCCGTTCAGCGACCCCGCATCGCTGCTCATCACGCCCGACCACTACGTGCTCCGCCTGCTGCACGCGAACGGGGTGGACCTGGCCGCGCTGGGACGCACGGACCTGTCGGGAACCGACCCCGTGCCTCCAGGCCGCGCCGTCTGGCGGCAGCTGGCGGAGCACTGGGACGACTTCCTCGGGACCCCCGTGCGCTACTGGTTCGAGACGGAGCTGCACGACGTGTTCGGGCTCGAGCAGGCGCCGTCCGCCGCGAACGCGGACGACCAGTACGACCACATCGCCGGCCTGCTGGCGTCCCCCGCCTTCCGGCCACGCGCGCTCTTCGACGCCTTCGGCATCGAGGTCCTCGCCACCACGGACGGGCCGGCGGACGACCTCGCTGCGCACGCGCAGCTCGCGGCGGACCCCGACTTCACCGGCCGGGTGCTCCCCACGTTCCGCGCGGACGCCGTGTTCGACCCGACGCGGTCGGACTGGAGGCCCGTGGTCGCGTCGATCGGCGAGGCCGCCGGCATCGACACGGGCACCCACGCAGGGCTGCTGGCGGCTCTCCGCGCACGTCGCCGGTACTTCATCGAGCACGGCGCGACCGCCACGGACACCGGGGTGCTCGACGCGGGCTCCGCTCCCCTGCCGTCGAGCGAGCGGGAACGCATCCACGCGGCGGCGCTGCGCGATGCGTCGTCGGTCACCGAGGCCGAGGCGACGGCGTACCGGCACGACATGCTCTACCGCTGGGCGGAGATGAGCGTCGAGGACGGCCTCGTCATGCAACTGCACCCCGGCGTGATCCGGAACCACCACACCCCGACGCTCGAGCGCTTCGGGCCGGACACCGGGCACGACCTGCCGGCCGTCGGGTCCTTCACCGAGCCGCTCCGGCCGCTGCTCGAGTCCTTCGGCACCGCTCCCGGGTTCCACCTGGTGCTCTTCACCGTCGACGAGACCGTCTTCTCGCGCGAGATCGGGCCGCTCGCGGGCTTCTACCCCGCCGTGTACGCGGGCGCGCCGTGGTGGTTCATCGACACCCCGGCGGCCATCGGGCGCTACCGGTCGGCCGTCACCGACTCCGCGTCGTTCACCAAGACCTCCGGGTTCATCGACGACACCCGCGCGTACTGCTCCATCCCCGCGCGGCACGACATGGCGCGGCGGGCGGACGCGGCGTACCTGGCGTCGCTCGTGGTCACGCACCAGATCTCCGAGGAGGACGCCGTCCGCGCCGCCCGGCGCATCGTGTCCGACATCCCGCGGGCGACGTTCAAGCTCTGACGCGGGCGGGTGCGGCGCGGCGCGGTGCGGCTGCTTGGCGCAGCGCGGTGTTGCTGCTTGGTGCGAGGTTCCGTTCTCGGTGCGAGGGTTGCCGGGTCGCACGGAACACGGAACCTCGCACGGTTCGGCGCTGCGGCGGTACGGTCGGGCGCATGACGGAGCGGGTGACGGCGGCGTACAGCGCTCGGGCCGACGAGTACGCGGCGCTGCTCGGGTCGATGGACGCCGTCCACCCCGACGACCGAGCCCTCGTCGACGCCTGGGCAGCCGGTCAGAGCGGTCCCCTGGTCGACGCCGGGTGCGGCCCCGGCCACTGGACGGCGCACCTCGCACGGCAGGGGCACCGTGTCAGCGGCATCGACGCGGCGCCGGAGTTCGTCGAGCACGCACGACGGACGCACGGCTCCTCGGTCGACTTCCGGGTTGGGTCACTCGACGCGCTCCCGCTCGCGGACGGCAGCGTCGACGGGGTCCTGGCCTGGTACTCGGTGATCCACCACGAACCGTCGCGGATCGGTGGGCCACTCGACGAGTTCCGTCGGGTGCTCACCCCCGGCGGTGGGCTGCTGCTCGGGTTCTTCGAGGGCGCCGCGGTCGAAGCCTTCGACCACGCGGTCATCACCGCCTACCGCTGGCCGGTCGCGTCCCTGGTGGCGCTGCTGGACGAAGCGGGCTTCGACGTCGTGGACGTCCACACCCGCACGGACCCGGGGCACCGGCCGCACGGGGCGATCAGTGCGGTGCGCCGCTGATCGGCCGCGGTGTCAGAGCTGCCAGCCCGGAGTGACGAGTCCGGTCTCGTAGGCGAACACGACGAGCTGCGCGCGGTCGCGGGCACCGAGCTTGATCATCGCTCGGGAGACGTGGGTCTTCGTGGTGAGCGGACTGACGAACAGCCGCGCGGCGATCTCGGCGTTGGTGAGCCCGACCGCCACGAGCTGCATGACCTCGCGCTCGCGATCGGTGAGCACCGAGAGGCCCGGCGCGAGGGACGACGGCTTCGCGTGGGTGGCGTACGCCTCGACCAGGGAACGGGTCGCACCGGGTGAGAGCAACGAGTCGCCGGCCACCACGGTGCGGACGGCGCGGAGGAGTTCGGCGGGTTCCGTGTCCTTCACCAGGAACCCGGCCGCCCCGGACCGGATCGCCTCGAAGACGTAATCGTCCTGCTCGAAGGTCGTGAGGATGACGACGTGCACGCCCTCGAGGTCCGGGTCGTCGCTGATGCTGCGGGTGGCGGCGAGCCCGTCGGTGCCGGGCATGCGGATGTCCATGAGCACCACGTCGGGTCGCAGCGCCCGGGCAGCTTCGACCGCAGCGTCCCCGTCGCCGGCCTCGCCGACGACGGCCATGCCGGGTTCGGCGTCGAGGAGCGCGCGGAGGCCGGCACGGATGAGGACCTGGTCGTCGACGAGCAGGACGGTGATCGGGGTCATGATCCGGCTCCGTCCGCGACGTCGATCGAACCGGCGTCGTCGGTCGAACCGCCGGTACTGATCGGCAGGCGCGCCACGACGCGCCAACCGCCGTCCGTCGTCGGACCCACGGACAGCTCTCCGCCGACCGCGGCGGCGCGCTCCCGCATGCCGATGATGCCGTTGCCGGTCGCGCCGAGGCCGACTCGTCGCGCGGAGCGGTCCGGGACAGCCGACGGGTGGTCCTCGACGACCAGGTCGACGACGTCGGCCCCGACGGTGACCACGACCGACGTGTCGTGACCGGGGGCGTGCTTCATGACGTTCGTGACGGATTCCTGCACGATGCGGAAAGCGCTCCGGCCGGTGGTCCCGGTGACGCTCGACGGGTCGCCGTGGATCCGGAGCTCGACCGCGACGCCGGCGGCACGCGCTCGATCGACGAGCTCCGCGACCCGATCGAGGCCGGGAACGGGACTCCGATCGGGTCCACCGTTGCTCGCGGGGCCACCATCCACCGAGCGCAGCACCCCGAGGATCGTCCGGAGCTCGACGAGCGCATCGCGGCTCGAGTCACGGATGTTCAGCAGGGCGTCGTGGGTCTGCGCGGGGAGTCCGTCACCGAGGTGCAGAGCCACGCCCGCCTGCAGGTTGATGAGGGACATGCTGTGCGCCACCGAGTCATGCAGTTCGCGGGCGATGCGTACACGCTCCTCGCCCGCCCGCACCCGTTCGGCTTCGGCACGCTGTCGACGGCGTTCGGCGACCCGCTCGATCTGAACCCGGACGAGTTCGGACACGGCGATCGTCACCGTCAGCCACGCCGCGCACAGCAGCACAGCACCGAGGTCGAGCCCCGGAGCCCGGCCGAGCAGCACGTCGGCCGACGGGAGCACCAGGACAGCGACGACAGCGGCCACCGCCACGGTCCGTCGGTGGCCACGCAGCCACGCGTTCGCGATCGCCATCGTGAGCGCCGCCACGAAGGGCCCGCGGGGGCTGACGACCAGGGCGTACCCGACGGTCGTCGCCAACGTGACGAGCAGCACCGATCGTGGCCACCGCCACCGCCACGGCAGGACGACGACGCCGGCCACGAGGAGCAGGCCGGCGAGTGGGCCGAGCACGACGGGATCGACGCCGCCGACCGCACCGTGTCGTGCCCACGGCGGACCGCCCGGCCCTGCGACCGTGATGCGGGACGCGAGGATCGTGCCGACGATCTGCACGACGGCCACCGGCAGGACCCGACCGGACCGGGCGAATCGCTGGCGCCCCGGCCAGCGGTCGCCAGCCGAGTCGCGGTCGTCTTCGCGTGGCCCTGTCGTCATGGGTCGAGCCTAGGGACGTCGGTCCGCCCCGGCATCGACCGCAGGGGTGCCTGTGGACTACTCCCCGGGGAGTACGGCCCTGGTGAGGAACGACCGCAGTACGACCGCGGGAGCAGACGGAAGTGGGGCTGCGCGGCGGACGCGTGGCGGGCCTCCAGGCCGGAGAGTCGACGTGTCGCGACAGCGGCCCCGAAACCCACCACAGGAGATCACCGTGTTCACGTCCATCACCGCATCCGCACTCACGACGGCAGCAGCCCACGGCCCGTACTGGCAGGGCGGCGGGTTCCCGTTCTTCCTGTTCCCAGCGTTCTTCCTCTTCGCGTTCCTCGTCGTGTTCCTGGTGTTCGGGGTGCTCCGACGAGGGAGCTGGCGCGCCCGCTCCGACGCCCGCGGTGTGCTGGCCGACCGGTTCGCTCGCGGCGACATCGACGCCGAGGAGTACCGCGCCCGGCTGTCCGAGCTCAGCCGGAAGTGACCGCGAGCGCGGCGAGGATCTCCCGCACGGTGTCGTCGACCGATCCGTCGATCGACACCGCGACGGCGGCCTCGTCGTGCTGCGGCCGCTCGAGGGTCGCGAACTGCGAGTCGAGCAGCGTCGTCGGCATGTACTCGTGCTGGCGGTGGGACTGCCGTTCGGCGATCAGGTCGCGCGACCCGTCGAGGAAGGCGATGACGAGACCCCGCGCCGACTCGCGCAGACGGTCCCGGTAGGCGCGCTTGAGCGCCGAGTTCGCCATCACGCACCGGGAGCCGCCCGATTCGACCGCGGCGATCCGCTCGGCGCAGGCGTCGAGCCACGGCCAGCGGTCCTCGTCGGTGAGCGGGATGCCCTGCCGCATCTTCTCCTTGTTGGCGGCCGGGTGCAGGTCATCGGCGTCGACGAAGACGCACGGTTCACCCTGCGCGACCAGGGCGTCGGTGAGCGCCTGGCCGATGGTGGACTTGCCGGAGCCGGAGACCCCCATCACGAGGACGGGCGGGTGGACAGCGAGCTCGCTCATCCCTCCACAGTATTGATCCGGTGAACTCTGGTCCCCAGTTCCCGGAACACCTGTGCGGTCCCAGACCACCGGTCGTAGGTTGGGCGCCAACGTCAGGACAAAGGAGGCCCCCGTGGCAGACAACAACGGTCAGGCGAACATCGGAGTCGTGGGACTCGCAGTGATGGGCTCGAACCTCGCCCGCAACCTCGCATCGCGCGAAGGCAACACGGTGGCGGTCTACAACCGCACGTACGCCCGCACCGAGGAGCTGCTCCAGGAGCACGGCGACGCCGGGTTCATCGCGTCCGAGGACATCGACGGGTTCGTCGCCTCGCTGTCGAAGCCCCGGACGGCCATCATCATGGTGCAGGCCGGCAAGGGCACCGACGCCGTGATCGGGCAGCTCGCCGAACGGTTCGAACCGGGCGACATCATCGTCGACGGCGGCAACGCGAACTTCCACGACACCATCCGACGTGAGCACGACCTGCGCGAGAAGGGGCTGAACTTCGTCGGCACCGGCATCTCCGGTGGTGAAGAGGGCGCGCTCAAGGGCCCGTCGATCATGCCGGGTGGCTCGAAGGAGGCCTGGGAGACGCTCGGGCCGATCCTCAAGTCGATCGCCGCGGTGGCCGAAGGTGAACCGTGCGTGACCCACATCGGCACCGACGGCGCCGGGCACTTCGTCAAGATGGTGCACAACGGCATCGAGTACGCCGACATGCAGCTCATCGCCGAGTCGTACGACCTGCTCCGTCGCGTCGGCGGACTCTCGGTGGAGGACCTGGTGCAGGTCTTCGACGAGTGGAACAAGGGCGACCTCGAGTCCTACCTGATCGAGATCACCGGCGAGGTCCTCAAGCAGCGCGACGCCGACACCGGCAAGCCGCTCGTCGACGTCATCCGTGACGCGGCCGGCTCGAAGGGCACCGGCGTCTGGACCGTGCAGAACGCCGTGGGCCTGGGCATCCCGGTGTCGGGCATCGGCGAAGCCGTGTTCGCCCGTGCGGTGTCGTCGAAGCCGACGCAGCGTGCCGCCGTGCAGCAGTCGGTCAAGAACCGTCCGCAGATCGCCGAGGTGCCGGACACCTTCGCCGACGACGTCCGTGCGGCGCTCTACGCTTCGAAGGTCGTCGCGTACGCACAGGGGTTCGACCTCATCATCGCCGGGGCGAAGGAGTACGGCTGGGACATCGACCTCGGCAACGTCGCGAAGATCTGGCGGGGCGGCTGCATCATCCGTGCCCAGTTCCTGAACCGCATCGTCGAGGCCTACGCCGAGAACCCGAAGCTCGAGTCGCTGCTGGTCGACCCGTACTTCGCGAACGCGGTGGCCGAGGGCGAAGCCGCCTGGCGCCGCATCGTCGGCATCGCGGCAGCGTCGGGCGTCCCCGCGCCGGGCTTCTCGTCCGCGCTGTCGTACTTCGACTCGCTCGCGTCCGACCGTCTGCCGGCGTCGCTGATCCAGGGCCAGCGCGACTTCTTCGGCGCACACACCTACCAGCGCATCGACAAGGACGGCACCTTCCACACGCTGTGGTCGGACGACGACCGCCGCGAGGTCGAGCAGGAGCCGTCCACGCACTGACGACCGCGCCCACTGCCGCACCCGCTGCCGACCACCGTGGTCGGTGCGGGGCCTCGCCAGGAGGGCCTCGCTGAACCCGGGGCCCTCCGCCGCGTCAGGCGACGATGCGTTCCCGTGCCAGGTCGGCGACGAGTCGGTCCAGCCGCGGACCGCGCCCGAGTAGCCGACGCGAACCCGGAGCGCTCCGGACGAAGAAGGTCGCCACGGCGGGGGTGTCGTCCGGTCGCACGTGGTGGATCGCCACCGCACACGCGCGGCGAGCAGCACCGGAACCGCCAGGTCGCGGCGAGTCGCCGGGTCGCCCCGCGCCGTCGGCTGCTGCTGCTGCACCGTCGAGTCGTCCCGAGCCGTCGAAGCCGTCCGCCACGTCCTCGAGTCCGACGTGCACGACACGGCTCCACCGGATCACGAGCAGCCGGGTCGCCCGTCGTTCGTCGAGTTCCCACAGGGAGGCCTCGGTGGCGCCGAAGGCCCAGGTCACGCGCGAACCGAGGTGGGTGTCCGGACGGACCTCGTCGACGATGCCACGGAGTTCCGGTGTCGGCGCCGCCGGCACGAGCCACACCGTCGGGTCGATCCGCCGGATGGCGAGCGCGAGGGCTTCGTCCGCCTGCCGCCGCCGTGCCGTCGCGGTCCGCACGACGGCGACCACGATGATCACGACGCCGAGGGCGATCGCGCCGAACTCGACGATGCCGTACCAGGAGAGGTCGACGCCCGGCGCCGTCGAGACGACGACGATCCGGGTGATCAGGAGGACCAGCCAGACGGCGACGATCACCCAGCGCAGGGTGGCGAGTCGACGTGCCGGAGACATCGGTGTCCGCCGTGCACCGCGGGCACGACCGGACCGCGGGACACCATCCGGACGCTGCAGCACGGTCCGATCCTCCCACGAGCCGCCCGGCACCTGCTGGCCGAACCCGATGAACGCGCGGGGAAGCCCGCACACACAGCCCACGAGCGGCCGGGAGACCTACGCTCGGGCGGTGACCACCGAGACGACGGACGAACCGATCGGGCGATCGACGGCGGGTCCGTCGGACGGCCCGAGCGGGCCCGACGGCCCTGCGACCCGACGTTGGACGCTGATCGCCGCGATCGTCGGCGTCGTGGCCGCCGCCGCGTTCCTCGGTGTCGCCGAGTTCGGCGCGCTGCTGCTCGGCGGAGCGGGCAGCCCCCTGGTCGCCGTCGGGTCCGCCGTCATCGACCTCGCTCCCCCGGGTGCGAAGGACTTCATGGTCGCCGTGTTCGGCACCGGGGACAAGGTCGCCCTGTTCGTGCTCATGACGGTGATCGTCATCGCGATCAGTGCCGGTGCCGGTGTCCTCGAACGCGTGCGCCCACCCTTCGGCGCCCTCGTGTTCGCCGCCGGAGGTGTGCTGGCGCTGCTGGCCGTCAGCACCCGCTCGGGCAGCGGGACGCTCGACGGTGCCCCGACGGTCCTCGGCATCGCGGCAGCGGTGGTCGTCCTGCGTCTGCTGCTCCAGCGGCTGCGTCGGTGGGAGGCCGCGGCGACCGTGCCGACGGCGGCACCGCGACCCGCGTCGACGGAGCGCCGGACGTTCCTGGTCTGGGGCGTCGCGACGGCGACCGTCGCGGTCGCGGTGGGCACCGCCTCCCGGCTGGGGTCGTCCGCGATGCAGGCGGCCGCTGCTGCCAGGCGGGCCATCCGGCTGCCCGCCGCGGCGACCGCTGCACCGGCGGTCCCCGCGGGTGCGTCGCTCGACGTCGACGGCATCACCCCCTACATCACGCCCAACGCCGACTTCTACCGGATCGACACGGCGCTGCGCGTGCCGCAGGTCGATCCCGCCGACTGGTCGCTCCGCATCCACGGTGCGGTCGAGCAGGAGATCACGCTGACGTGGGACGAGCTGCTCGCGCTGCCGCTCGAGGAGCACGTGGCCACCCTGAGCTGCGTGTCGAACGAGGTCGGCGGTGACCTCATCGGCACGGCACGCTGGTTGGGCTACCCCATCCGGAAGCTCCTCGCCCGGGCACGTCCGACGGGCGACGCCGACATGGTGCTCTCACGGAGCATCGACGGGTTCTCCGCCGGCACCCCGCTCGACGTGCTGCAGGACGACGGCACCGCGGCGCTGCTCGCGGTCGGGATGAACGGCGAGCCCCTGCCGACCGAGCACGGGTTCCCGGTGCGGATGGTCGTGCCGGGCCTGTTCGGGTACGTCTCGGCGACGAAGTGGGTCACCGAGCTCGAGGTCACCCGGTTCGCCGACGCGCAGGGCTACTGGACCCCGCGTGGCTGGTCGGAGCGGGGCCCGGTCAAGCTCGAGTCCCGCATCGACACCCCACGGAACGGGTCGACGGTGACCGCGGGCAAGCCGGTGGCGATCGCCGGGGTCGCGTGGCAGCCGCACAAGGGCGTGAAGGCCGTCGAGGTCCGCGTCGGAGACGGCGACTGGCAGCGCGCCGAACTCGCCGACTCGGTCTCTGCGGACACCTGGCGACAGTGGGTGGTGCGGTGGACGCCGGTCGCCGGCTCACACCGCATCGAGGTGCGCGCGACCAGTGCGGACGGCGAGGTGCAGACGAGCGTGGACCGGCCGCCGGCACCCAACGGTGCGACGGGCTGGCACACGGTCACGGTCGACGCGCGCTGACCGTCCGGGAGTGGGTCTGCGACACGCCCGCTGATTGCCGTCGAGGTGGCAGAAAGCGTCGGTTCGTTGGCGCGCAGGCGACACTTCGTGCCGCCTCGGCGAACCTGAGCGGTGTGTCGTGACCGCTCGACGCCGGGGCGCTCCAGTCACCCGACGGCCTGGAGGCCCGGTGCCAGCCCGCCCCGCCCCTCGCCCTGGTCGCACGACACGCCGCGTGCGTCGCGTCTGGGGTGCAGAAAGCGTCGGTTCGCGGACGCGCAGGCGACACTTCGTGCCACCTCGGCGAACCTGAGCGGTGTGTCGTGACCGCCCACCGCCGGCGCGCTCCGGACACCCGACGGCCTGGAGGCCCGGTGCCAGCCCGCCCCGCCCCTCGCCCTGGTCGCGCGACACGCCACGTGCGTCACGCCGGGGGTACCGAAAGCGTCGGTTAGCAGACGCGCAGGCGACACTTCGTGCCGCCAAGGCGAACCTGAGCGGCATGTCGTGACCGCCCGCCGCCGGCGCGCTCCGGTCGCCCGATGGCCTGGAGGCCCGGTGCCGGCCCGCCCCGCCCCTCGCCC
>NZ_MJGL01000014.1:0-59650 GCF_001864855.1 Curtobacterium sp. MCBA15_005 | reverse complement strand
CCGCCCCTCGCCCTGGTCGCACGACACGCCACGTGCGTCGCGCCGGGGGTGCAGAACGCGTCGGTTCGCGGACGCGCAGGCGACACTTCGTGCCGCCCCGGCGAACCTGAGCGGCATGTCGTGACCGCTCGACGGCGGGGTTCGGCAGGCGGACCGGGTCCAGGCAGACCCGGTCAGGCGGGCAGGGTCGCGACGACGCAGGTGCCGTCGACCTCGGCGTCCCGCTCGACCACGGCGGAGAAGCCGGCGGCCGTGAAGGCAGCGGCGGACGCCTCGGCCTGGGCCTCGGACACCTCGATGACGACGGCACCACCGGGACGGAGCCACTCCCCCGCACCCGCGGCGATCCGCCGGTGCAGGTCGAGGCCGTCCACACCTCCGTCGAGGGCGACGCGGTGTTCGTGCTCGCGGGCCTCGGTCGGCATGAGTTCGATCGAGGCCGTCGGCACGTACGGGGCGTTCACCGCGATGACCGCCACGGCGCCGCGGAACCGATCGGGCAACGGCGCGAACAGGTCACCCGCGACGACGATGCCGCGGTCGCCGATGTTCTCGGCTGCGACGTCGACGGCGTCCGGGTCGATGTCGGTGGCGACGAGGTCGAGCGCGCCGACCCGACCGAACAGGGCCACCGAGATCGCGCCGGCGCCGCAGCACAGGTCGACCACGCGGTCGTAGCGCTGCAGCCGACGCGCAGCCTGCTCGACGACGACGGTGGTGCGGGCTCGCGGCACGAAGACGCCGGGGGTCACCCGGATGCGGTGCCCGTCGAAGGCGGCCCAGCCGAGCACGTACTCGAGCGGCTCACCGGCCAGCCGACGCTGCACGAGGGTTCGGAGTCGCACCGGCTCACCGTCACCGGCCTCGAGCAACAGGTCGGCTTCGTCCTCGGCGAAGACGCTCCCCGCGGCCCGGAGCCGGGCCGCGAGGGCGTCACGCGCGGGATGTGTCAAGCGGCGCCGTCGAACATCGACGTCACGGAGCCGTCGTCGAAGACCTCGTGGATGGCACGGGCGATGAGCGGGGCGATCGGCAGGACCTCGAGGCGGTCCCAGCGCTTGTCCATCGGCAGGGGCAGGGTGTCCGTCACGACCACGCGGTCGATGAACTCGCTCTGCAGCAGCTCGGTCGCCGGGTCGGAGAAGACGGCGTGGGTCGCGGCGACGACGACACCGGTGGCGCCGGCGTTCTTGAGCGCCTCGGCAGCCTTGGCGATCGTGCGGCCGGTGTCGATGAGGTCGTCGACGAGCAGGCACACGCGTCCGCTGACGTCACCGACGATCTCGTGCACCGAGACCTGGTTCGGCACGAGCGGGTCGCGGCGCTTGTGGATGATGGCGAGCGGGGCGCCGAGCTTCTCGGACCAGATATCGGCGACACGGACGCGGCCCATGTCGGGCGACACGACGGTGAGCGTCTTCGGGTCGAGGATCTGACGGAAGCGCTCGAGCAGCACCGGCATGGCGAACAGGTGGTCGACGGGGCCGTCGAAGAAGCCCTGGATCTGCGCGGCGTGCAGGTCGACGCTCATGATGCGGTGCGCGCCGGCGGCCTTGAACAGGTCGGCGACGAGGCGGGCCGAGATCGGCTCGCGGCCGCGGCCCTTCTTGTCCTGACGGGCGTACGGGTAGAACGGCGCCACGACCGTGATGCGCTTCGCCGAGGCACGCTTCAGCGCGTCGACCATGATGAGCTGCTCCATGAGCCACTCGTTGATCGGCGCGGTGTGCGACTGGATGACGAAGGCGTCGCAGCCACGGACCGACTCGTCGAAGCGGGCGTAGAGCTCACCGTTCGCGAAGGTCCGGGCATCGGTCGGCACGAGGTCGACCCCGAGCTCCTCCGCGATCTCGGCAGAGAGCGCCGGGTGTGCTCGCCCCGAGACGAGGACGAGTCGTTTCTGGCCGGTTGTCTTGATTCCGGACAAGTGCGGTGCTCACTCCCTGACCCACGAGGGGTCGATGTCGGCGACGGGTGGTCGCCGGGATCTATTCGCCGTTCGCGAGCCGAGCAGCCTCGGCCGCCGGTGTGCCGGGTCGGTGTTCCTCGACCCATCCGTCGGTGTTGCGCTGTGGGGCGTAGCTGATCGCGAGCGATCCTGCCGGAACGTCCTTGCGGACGGTGGTCCCGGCGCCGGTGTACGCACCGTCACCAATCCTAACGGGGGCGACGAACACGTTGTGCGAGCCTGTCCGGACGTTCGAGCCGACCTCGGTGCGGTGCTTGTGCACGCCGTCGTAGTTCGCGGTGATGGTGTTCGCGCCGATGTTGGAGTCCTCGCCCACCTCGGCGTCGCCGATGTAGGACAGGTGCGGGACCTTGCTGCCGCGACCGATCCGGGCGTTCTTCGTCTCGACGAAGGTGCCGATCTTGCCGTCGTCTCCGAGGATCGTGCCCGGCCGCAGGTAGGCGAACGGGCCGACCGAGGCGCCGTCCCCGATCACGGCGAGGGTGGCGTCGACGCGGTTCACGGTGGCGCGGGCCCCGACCTCGGTGTCGCGGAGTGTGGTGTCCGGCCCGACGACGGCGCCGGCGGCGATCGCGGTGGCACCGATGAGCTGGGTGCCCGGCAGGACCTCGGTGTCGGGCTCGATGGTGACGTCGAGGTCGATCCAGGTGGTCGCCGGATCCTGCACGGTGACGCCGGCGAGCTGGTGGCGGCGGACGATGCGGGCGTTGAGTTCACGCGCGGCGTCGGAGAGCTGCGCACGGTCGTTGATGCCGGCGACGAGCCACGGATCGGTCAGGGTGACCACGTCGATGCGCCCGCCGCGCTCGCTGATCAGCGCGGGGGCGTCGGTGATGTACTTCTCGCCCTGGGCGTTCGCCGTGGTGAGCGACGGCAGGGCCGCCCGGAGGTGTGCCACGTCGAACGCGTAGATGCCCGCGTTCGCCTCGGTGATGGTCAGCTGCTCGGCCGTCGCGTCCTTGTGCTCGACGACGCTGACGAAGGCGCCGGAGGCATCCCGCACGATCCGTCCGAGGCCGGTCGGGTCCGGGGCGATCGCGCTCACGAAGGTCGCCCCGTTGCCGCCACCGACGTGGGCGTCGACGAGGAGCCGGAGCGATGCGGCGTCGAGCAGCGGGACGTCGCCGGACAGCACCACGACGGCGCCGTCGAAGTCGGCGGGCAGTGCTTCGACCGCCACCTCGACCGCGCGGCCGGTGCCGGGGACGTCGTCCTGGTCGACGACGATCGCGTCGGGGGCGCGCTCGACGACCTCGGCCGCGACCAGGTCACGCTCGTGCCGCACGACGACGGCGACGTGCTCGGGGCTGAGCGACGACGCGGTGCGCAGGACGTGCCCGATGAGCGGCAGTCCGGCGAGCCGGTGCAGCACCTTGGGCGTGGACGACTTCATGCGCGTGCCCTGCCCGGCGGCGAGGACGACGACGGCGATGCGCTGGTCGGTCATGGACCCATCCTGGCGCACCGCAGCCCCGGCCGCCCGACGCGACCACGGCACTGTGCGGAACCGTGCGCAGAACCGCAGCCTGTGGACGGACCGGCACCGCGCCTCCAGGCCGCGCCGACGGCCCGCCGTGGATCAGACCCGCGCGCCCTGCGGTTCCCGCTTGACGAACGCCATCAGCACCAGCCCGGCGATGAGCACGACGACCACGCCGAGGATCCCGAACCGGGTCGACCCACCGACGGTCACCGCCACGCCGAACAGCGCCGGCGCGAGGAACGACGCGGCCCGGCCGGTGGTGGCGTAGAGGCCGAAGAGCTCGCCCTCGCGGCCGGGGGTCGCCAGCCGCGCCAGGTAGGCGCGGGACGACGACTGCACCGGGCCGACGAACACGGCGAGGGTCAGCCCGAGCACCCAGAACCACTGCGTCTCGTTGCCGGCGGCGAAGACCCCGACCCCGCACACGGCGAGGCCGACGAGCGAGACCATGATGAGCGCACGCGACCCGAACCGGTCGTCGAGGCGTCCGGAGACGAACGTCGCGATGCCGGCCACGACGTTCGCGGCGATGGCGAACAGGATGACCTGCGACGGCGTGAACCCGAACACCTGCGCGGCGACGATCCCGCCGAACGTGAAGACGGCCCCGACGCCGTCGCGGAACACCGCGCTGGCGAGCAGGAAGGCGAGGACGTTGCGCCGCTCGCGCCACAGCCGCGCGATGTCCCGGCCGAGGTCCGCGTAGGCACTGAACACGCCGCCGCCGCGGGTGCGGTCGGGCACCGCCTCGGGCACGGTGAGGAACAGCGGGATCGAGCTGACGGCCAGCCAGACGGCGGCGATGCCGATCGCGACGCGGACGTCCCACTGCCCGGTGGCGACGGTGGCCGGCAGCTGCAGGAGCCCGCCGACGACCCCGTCGCCACGGAAGTCCTGGATGCAGAGCACGAGCAGCACCACGAGCAGCACGATCCCGCCGAAGTACCCGGCCGCCCACCCGATGGCGGAGACCCGGCCGGTTCGTTCCCCGGAGGCGACCTGCCCGATCATGGCGTTGTAGCCCACGCTCGCGATCTCGTAGGCGACGGTGCCGATGCCGAGCAGGGCTGCGCCGAGCAGCAGGTACGGCTGGCTCGGCGCGACGAAGACCATGCCGCCGATCGACAGCGCGACGCCGATCGTGGCGATGAGGACCGACCGGCGGCGGTGCCCGGACGAGTCCGCGAGCCGCCCCATGGCCGGTGCCACCAGGGCCACGACGATGCCCGCGATGGTCAGTGCGGTGGACACGACGGCCGCGTTGTGCGCGAGCTCCCGCTCCACGATCGCCTTGCCGGCCGAGGACGTGTCGGCGACGAGCGCCGGGTCCACGAACGCCCGGCTGGCCAGGTACGTGCTGAACACGAAGGTGGTGACGACCGCGTTGAACGCGGCGGAACCCCAGTCCCAGAGCGCCCAGGAGACGAGCGCGCGCCGGTCGGTGCGCTGCGGCACGACGGCGGCCGGTGAAGCGGTCATGCGCGAACCGTAGCGCGTCCCGGTGACGCGGCGGTGGCCCCGTTCCGGGTCACGTGCCGGACGGGAGGCGCGGGGCGGCCTGGCCCCGAGCCTCCCGTCCGCCTTGTCCGCGCGCCCGCACCCCGCGTGCGCTTCCGCGGGTTCGCCCGCTCTGGTGCGAGGTCCCGCACTCCGTGCGAGGTCTGCGCGCCGTCACGGAGTACGGAACCTCGCACCGGACGACGCGCAGGTCGCTCAGGCCGGGACGCCGCCGGGGTAGACGACGGACTTGAGCGACTCCGGGTCGGTGTCGCTCTCGAGGGCCTCGCGGACGTCGTCGAGCCCGAAGCGACCGGTGACGAGCGAGTCGAGGTCGACCTGCCCGGACGCGACCAGCTCGATGGCGACCGGCCACGTGTTCGTGTACCGGAAGATCCCGGTGACCGTGACCTCGAGGTTCTGGATGTGCTCGACCGGAAGTGTCATCTCGGAGTTGCCGAGCCCGACCAGCACCGCGGCACCCGCCGGCCCGACCGCCTTGATGCCGTCCGACACCGCTCGGGGTGCACCGCTGGCGTCGATGAACGCGTCGACGGGGACGATGTCGGACGCGACGGACACGGCGGTGGGGTCGACGACCTCGGTGGCGCCGTACTCCAGGGCCCGCGCACGGCGCTCCGGCACCAGGTCGCTGACGACGATGCGCGACGCGCCGAAGGCCTTCGCGACCTGGGCGCAGATGATGCCGATCGGACCGGCGCCGGCGATGAGCACCGACGAACCGGGCACGATGCCCGCCTTGCGGACGGCGGCGATGCCGACGGACAGGGGTTCGAGGAGCGCGCCGGCCTCGAACGACACGGCGTCGGGCAGGACGTGCGCGAACTCGGCCTCGATGGTGACGAACTCGGTGAAGGCCCCGTCGACCGGCGGCGTCGCGTAGAAGCGCATGTGCGGGCAGAGGTTGTAGCGGCCTGCCAGGCACTGCGCGCAGCGGTGGCAGGGGCGCTGCGGCTCGATGGCCACGCGCTCCCCCACGCGGGACGGGTCGACGCCCGCGCCGACGGCCTCGATCGTGCCGGACAGCTCGTGCCCGAGGACGAGGGGCTCCTCGACGACGAAGTCGCCGATGCGGCCGTGGCGGAAGTAGTGCACGTCGGAGCCGCAGACCCCCACGGCGGCGACGCGGACGAGCACGTCGCCGGGGTCGACGGCGGGGACGGGGCGGTCCTCGACGGTGAGGTCCTGGGTGCCGAGCAGGACGCTGGTGCGCTGGGTGGAGGTCATGCGGTTCTCGCTTCCTCGGCCGCGTCTTCGCGGCCGGACGTGTGGGTGGTGGAGGGGTCGGCGGCGGACGCTGCGGGCGTGGTCGCCGGCGCCGGCGCCGGCGTTGGCGCTGGCGCCGCGGGCATGGTGGCGTCGCGCAGCAGCTCCGCGAAGCCGATCTCGGCGGCGCCACGGACCAGGACGTCGCGGCCGAGTGCCGCCGGGACGATGCGGAGCCGGTCGGTCATGGCGGCCATCGTCTGCGCCCGCACGTCGGTGTCGATCCGGTCGCCGACGTGTCCGAGCAGCGCACCGAGGAACCCGCCGAGCACGACGACCTCGGGGTCGACGGTGTGGATGGCGTTCCGCAGTGCGGTCGCGAGTGCGGTGACCTGTCGATCGACGACCCGCTCCAGCTCGGGGCGGCCCTCGGCGAGCGCCGCGGCGAGCGCGTCGAGGTCGTCCGGCGGGGTGCCGGTGACCGCGGTGAGTGCGGAGCGCGAGGCTTCGGTCTCCAGGCAGCCGATCGCACCGCAGTGGCAGCGGATCCCGTTCGCGGCGACGAAGGTGTGCCCGAGCTCGCCCGCGTACCCGTCGGCGCCGCTGAAGGGCCGGCCGGCGCTGACGATCCCGCCGCCGATGCCGCTCGCGCCGCCGTTGAGGTACACGAGGTCGTCGACGCCGCGGGCGCTGCCGTACAGCCGTTCTGCCCAGGCGCCGAGATTGGCGTCGTTCGCGGCCCGGACCGGCAGCCCCAGCCGTTCCGCGAGCGGTGCGGCGAGGGGTTCGTCACGCCATCCGAGGTGTGGGGCGTCGCGCACGGTGCCGTCCTCGACCCGGACGATGCCGGGCACGGCGACGCCGACCCCGACGATCCGGGCCGCGGGCCCGGTGCGGGCGAGGAGTGCTGCGAGGACCCGGGCGACGGCGTCGATCGCCTGCGCCGCGGTGGGCACGGTGGTCTGCGGCTCGACCAGCCGGTCGAGGACGGTGCCGTCGAGGCCGACGAGGGCTACTCCGACGGCGTCGATCTCGACCGTGACCGCGGCGGCGAGGACGTCGCCGGACGCCCGGACGACTCCGCTCGGCCGTCCGACACCGGTGCCGGGGGTCCCCGCGGCGGGGGTCTCCTCGTGCACGAGACCGGCGTCGACGAGTTCCCCGACGAGCGCGAGGATGGTGGAGCGGTTCAGGCCGGTGCGCCGGGTGAGCTCGGCGCGGGTGACGGGGCCGTCCTCGTGGACGAGCCGGAGGACGCGCGCGGCGTTGCCCGGCGTCGCCGTGGGCTGCCGTGCCATGGGTCCTCCTCGTTGGTGGGTGCGGTCGTGGGTGGGATTTCGGGCTGAGCGACGAGTTTCGCACCGGCGGGCCCGTGAACTGTCGCGCAGCGCGAAACCTCCGCGACCGCGACCGCGACCGGCCGCGTCGGCGACCGACCGCGACGGCCCGGTCAGCGCGACTGCGAGAACGCGGCGTCGAACGCGGCGTCCGGCGGCGCGATGGTACCGAGCTGCCGGACGAACGCCAGCGCCTCGGGCCCGCCGACGAGCCGGTCCATGCCGGCGTCCTCCCACTCGACGCTGGTCGGGCCGGCGTACCCGATGTGGTTCAGCACGCGGAACACCCGCTCCCACGGCACGTCCCCGTGGCCGGCGGTGACGAAGTCCCACCCGCGCCGGGGGTCGCCCCACGGCAGGTGCGAGGACAGCCGCCCGTTGCGCCCGTCGAGCTGCTTCACCGACTCCTTGCAGTGCACGTGGTACACCCGGTCGGCGAAGTCGAGCAGGAACGCGGCGGGGTCGAGGTCCTGCCAGACGAAGTGCGACGGGTCGAAGTTGAACCCGAACGCCGGCCGGTCCTGGAACACCTCGAGTGTGCGCTTGGCGGTCCAGTAGTCGTAGGCGATCTCGGACGGGTGCACCTCGAGTGCGAACCGGACCCCGACCTCCTCGAAGACGTCGAGGATCGGTGACCAGCGGTCGTGGAAGTCCTGGTACCCGGCGTCGATCATCCCCGGGGGCACGGGCGGGAACCCGGCGACGGTCTTCCAGATCGACGAGCCGGAGAAGCCGGTGACGGTGTCGACCCCGAGCGCCGCGGCGGCACGGGCGGTCCACTGCAGTTCCTCGGCCGCACGCTGCCGCACACCTTCGGGGTCGCCGTCGCCCCACACGTGCGGCGGGACGATGTCCTCGTGCCGCTGGTCGATCGGGTCGTCGCACACGGCCTGGCCGACCAGGTGGTTGGCGATCGTCCAGACCTGGAGCCCGTGGCGTTCCAGGATCGCCTTGCGCTCGGCGACGTACTCCGGGTCCGTCGCGGCGCGCCGGACGTCCAGGTGGTCGCCCCAGCAGGCGATCTCCAGCCCGTCGTAGCCCCACTCGCCGGCGAGCCGGGCGACCTCTTCGAAGGGCAGGTCGGCCCACTGCCCGGTGAACAGGGTGACCGGCCTGGAGGCCCGGGTCGTCTCCGTCGTGTCGCTCGCGTCCGTCGTCGTCATCGTCGTCGTCCTTCTTCGCGGTGGTCGGGTTCCGTCACCAGGATCCGGGTGCGGACCCGGCGGGGACGGTGGCGGGTCGCTCGACGCGCGAGTGCACGTCGACGACCGAGTGGTCTCGGGCGGCGGCGGAGACCGCCTCCATGACCTCGAGCACGTGGAACGCGAGGTCGCCGGAGGCTCGGTGCGGCCGGTCCGTCCCGATCGCGTGCGCCATGTCGGCGAGGCCGTAACCGCGGCCGGCGTCGGCGTACCCGGCGGCGACGGGCAGGTCGTGCCACGAGCGGTCGTCGGCGGTGGCGATCGACACGGTGTCCGAGAACCGGTTCGGGTCCGGGACGCCCAGGGTGCCGGCGGTGCCGTACACCTCGAACAGCGGGGCGCGGGTGGCCCACACCTCGAACGAGACGGTCACGGTGGAGACCACGCCGTCCTCGTGCTCGAGGATCGCGACGACGTGGGTGTCGATGTCGACCGGGATCGACGTGCCGGCGTTCGGCCCGGTGGCGATCGTCCGTTCGCGGGTGGAGCGGGTGGCGCTGCCGCTGACCCGGACGACCGGCCCGAAGAACGTGACGAGGCTGGTCAGGTAGTACGGCCCCATGTCGAGGAGCGGTCCGCCGCCCGGCTGGTAGTAGAACGCCGGCGCGGGGTGCCAGAGCTCGTGCCCGGGTGCGCTCCAGGCGACGGCGGCACCGACCGGGGTGCCGATCGCGCCGTCGTCGAGGGCTGCCCGTGCGGTCTGGATGCCCGTGCCGAGGACGGTGTCCGGGGCGCTGCCGACGCGCAGGCCGGCGGCGCGGGCGGCGTCGAGCACCGGTGCGGCCTCGGCGGTGGACATCGCGAGCGGCTTCTCGCCGTAGACGTGCTTGCCCGCGGCGAGCGCCCGGGTGGCGATGTCGGCGTGCGCGGCCGGGATCGTCAGGTTGAGCACCACGTCGACGTCGTCGGCGGCGAGCAGGTCGTCCACGGTGGTCCCGCGCACGCCCTGGGCGGCACCGACCTGCTGGGCACGGGCCACGTCGAGGTCGGCGACCGCGGCGAGCTCGAGGCCGGCCAGGGCCGGGAAGTGCTCGAAGTACTGCTGGCTGATGACCCCGACGCCGACCACGCCGACGCGGAGCACCCCCTCGTTCACCGTGCTGCCCACAGGAGTCCCCGTTCGATGATGGTGCGGACCGGCTGCGACTCGACGATCTCGATCCGGTGTCCGGGGGCCGAGACGAAGATCCGTCCCTTCCCCCACTGCCGGGTCCAGATCGCCGGTGCGGTGACCGGCCGGTTCCAGGGGTCCCACGAGCGGGCCTCCTGCGTGGTGGTGGCGAGGACGTCGTCGTACTCGTCGCTCAGCACCCAGTACTGCTCGGTGACGAGGTCGAAGTCGTCGATGCCCTGGGTGATGGGGTGCTCGTGCCCGAGGTCGGTGATGTGCACCGTGTAGGGGATGTAGTTGTCCGACTGCTCCCCGACCCGTTCGTCGGGGTGCTTGCCCGCGTGGTGGGCGAACTGCCCTCCGATCATGTGCAGGTAGTCGGCGTTGTCGCGGTACGAGTCCGCGATGCCGCCGTGCCAGCCGGCCAGGCCGGTGCCGTTCAGGACGGCCCGCTGCAGACCGGCGAACTCGTCGGCGGCGATGGTCGTCATGGTGTTCACCTGGACGATCAGGTCGACTGTGTCCATGTACTCCTGGTCGGCGTACACGGCGGGCGATCCCTCGACCCGGACCGCGAAGCCGTGGTCCTGCAGGAACGGGATGAACAGGTCGGTGGTCTCGACGGGCTGGTGGCCGTCCCACCCGCCGCGGACGACGAGCGCCTGGCGGGTCTGCTCGGCGGCGCTCACGAGGTCGCCGTCCAGGTGCTGCCGGCGGCCGCGCTGCGTTCGACCGCGTCGAGGACCCGCTGCACGTGCAGGCCGTCGGCGAACGACGGCGACGGGTCGGTGCCGGCGACGATCGCGTCGACGAAGTCCTTCACCTGGTGGCTGAAGGTGTGCTCGTACCCGATGAGGTGCCCGGTCGGCCACCAGGCGGCCATGTAGGGGTGCTCGGGCTCGGTGACGAGGATGCGGCGGAACCCCTGCTCCCCCGCCGGGGCGTTCGACTCGTACAGCCGGAGCTCGTTCATCGACTCGAGGTCGAACTGGATCGCGCCCTCGGAACCGCTGATCTCGAGCGTCAGACCGTTCTTCCGCCCGGTCGCGTAGCGCGTCGCCTCGAACGTGCCGATCGCGCCGTGGGCCGCGCCGCCGTCGAGCCGCGCGGTGAAGAACGCGGCGTCGTCGACGGTGACCTGCCCGCGCTCGCTCGACGCGGTGCCGGAGAGCCCGACCCCCTCGGCCATCAGTGGACGCTCGGTCACGAAGGTCTCGAGGGTGCCGGACACGGTGGCGAGCGACGCGCCCGTGACGTGCTCGACCAGGTCGATCGCGTGCGCGCCGATGTCCCCGAGCGCCCCAGAGCCCGCGAGCGACTTGTCGAGGCGCCAGGTCATCGGGCCGTCGGCGTCGGCGAGCCAGTCCTGCAGGTAGAGCGCACGGACCTGGCGCACGGTGCCGATCCGGCCGTCCTGCACCAGCTGCCGGGCGAACGCGATGGCCGGCACCCGGCGGTAGCTGAACCCGACCATCGCCCGGACACCCTGTGCACGGGCGGCGTCGGCGGCGGCGGTCATCGCCTCGGCCTCGGCGACGGTGTTCGCGAGCGGCTTCTCACACAGGACGTGCTTGCCGGCCTGGAGCGCGGCGATCGCGATCTCGACGTGCGAGGACCCCGGGGACACGACGTCGACCACGTCGATGTCCGGATCGGCCACGACGGCACGCCAGTCGGTGGACGCCGCCTGCCAGCCGTACTGCTGCCGAGCGGCCTCGGTGCGTCCGGGATCACGCCCGACGATCACCGCCATCTCCGGCTCGGTGCCGAGGTCGAAGAACCTGGGGGCGGTCCGCCACGCCTGTGAGTGTGCGGCTCCCATGAAGCCGTGCCCCACCATCGCGACCCGCAGTCGTTGCTGCACCGTCGACTCACTTGCCATCCGCTCGCTCCTTTGCGATCACGTGCTTGCCACAGCCAACACTACCGCTTATGTTGGGCGCGGCAACATTTTGTTTCGACGACGAACGGTGACCACCATGGCAACGACGCCCACCCGTGCAGACAAGTTCTCCTTCGGTCTCTGGACCATCGGCTACAACGGCTCCGACCCCTTCGGCGGGCCGACCCGACCCGCGCTCGACGTGGTCGAGGCGGTCGAGAAGCTCGACGAGCTCGGGGCCTACGGCCTGACCTTCCACGACGACGACCTGTTCGCGTTCGGTTCCACCGACGCCGAACGCCAGACCCAGATCGACCGTCTCAAGGGCGCGCTCGAGTCGACCGGGCTCGTCGTGCCGATGGTCACGACGAACCTGTTCTCCGCCCCGGTCTTCAAGGACGGCGGCTTCACCTCGAACGACCGGCAGGTCCGCCGCTTCGCGCTCCGCAAGGTGCTCCGCAACATCGACCTCGCCGCTGAGCTCGGCGCGTCGACGTTCGTGATGTGGGGTGGCCGCGAAGGCTCCGAGTACGACAGCGCCAAGGACGTGCAGGCCGCGCTCGAGCGGTACCGCGAGGCCGTCAACCTGCTCGCCCAGTACGTCACCGACAAGGGCTACGGCATCCGGTTCGCCATCGAGCCGAAGCCGAACGAGCCCCGTGGCGACATCCTCCTGCCGACCCTCGGCCACGCGATCGCCTTCACCGAGACGCTCGAGCGCCCGGAGCTGTTCGGCATCAACCCCGAGGTCGGCCACGAGCAGATGGCGGGCCTGAACTTCACGGCCGGCATCGCCCAGGCCCTCTACCAGGGCAAGCTCTTCCACATCGACCTCAACGGTCAGCGCGGCATCAAGTACGACCAGGACCTGGTGTTCGGTCACGGCGACCTGCAGAACGCGTTCTCGCTCGTCGACCTGCTCGAGCACGGCGCCCCGCAGGGCGGCCCGGCGTACGACGGCCCCCGCCACTTCGACTACAAGCCGAGCCGCACCGAGGACATCACCGGCGTCTGGGACTCCGCGTCGGCCAACATGCGCATGTACCTGCTCCTCAAGGAGCGTGCTCAGGCGTTCCGCGCCGACCCCGAGGTGCAGGCGGCGCTCGAGACCTCGAAGGTCGGCGAGCTGTCGACGCCGACGCTCAACGACGGCGAGTCGTACGACGCGTTCCTCGCCGACCGCTCCGCCTACGAGGACTTCGACGCCGACGCCTACTTCGGCGGCAAGGGCTTCGGCTTCGTCCGCCTGCAGCAGCTCGCGATGGAGCACCTCATGGGCGCTCGTGGTTGAGCGCGCGACCGCACTCGTGGCGGGAGTCGACTCGTCGACCCAGTCCTGCAAGGTCACCATCCGTGACGCCGCGACCGGTGCGGTCGTTCGCGAGGGACGCGCGTCCCACCCGGACGGCACCTCCGTCGACCCCCGCCACTGGTGGGACGCCCTCGGTGCCGCCGTCGCGGACGCCGGCGGCCTCGACGACGTCGGTGCCGTCGCCATCGCCGGGCAGCAGCACGGCATGGTCGCGCTCGACGCCGACGGTCGCGTGGTCCGCGACGCCCTGCTCTGGAACGACGTGCGCAGTGCGGACGCGGCCGCGCAGATGGTCGACGAGCTCGGCCAGGAGGCGTGGGTCGCCCGGACGGGGCTGGTGCCGGTCGCGTCGTTCACCGGTACCAAGCTGCGGTGGCTCCGCGATGCGGAGCCCGAGAACGCGGCCCGCGTCGCGGCCGTGGCGCTCCCCCACGACTGGCTGTCGTGGCGGCTCCGCGGCCACGGCCCGGCGGACGAGAGCCCGCTCGGCCCCGACCTCGACGCCCTGGCGACGGACGCATCCGACGCCAGCGGTACGGGGTACTGGGACCCGGTGCGCCGCGAGTACGACCCGGAGCTGTTCGAGCTCGCGCTCGGGCGACCGATGCGTCCGGCGTCGATGGGTGACGACGACGCCGTGGTCGTGCCCCGCGTGGTCGCTCCCGACGAGGCCATGGGCACCCTGTCCACCGATGTCGAGCTGCCCGGCGGCGCGATCGCGCGGACCGGCCTCGTCGTCGGCGCCGGACTCGGTGACAACGCCGGGGCAGCGCTCGGCCTGGGTCTCGGCCCGGGCGACGTCGCGGTGTCCCTCGGCACCAGCGGCACGGTCTTCGGGGTCAGCGACGCCGAGGTGCGTGACCCGAGCGGGACCGTGGCGGGCTTCGCCGACGGGACCGGGTCGCGCCTCCCGATCGTCACGACGCTCAACGCGGCCCGCGTGCTCGAGGTGATCGGCGGCCTGCTCGGCGTCGACCACGACGCACTCGGCGAGCTGGCGCTGCAGGCGCCGGCCGGGGCCGACGGCCTCGTCCTGGTGCCGTACTTCGTCGGCGAGCGCACGCCCAACCGGCCGGACGCGACCGCGTCGCTGTTCGGCATGACGCCGGCGACCACCGACCGGGCGCACCTGGCCCGGGCGGCCGTCGAGGGGATGCTCTGCGCCCTCGCCGACGGACTGGCCGCGGTGCAGGACACCGGGGTGTCCGTCGAGCGGCTGCTGCTCATCGGCGGTGCTGCGCGGAACCCGGCGGTCCGCACCGTCGCCGCACAGGTGTTCGGCCGTGACGTCCTGGTGCCGGAGCCCGGCGAGTACGTCGCCGCGGGTGCTGCGAAGCAGGCCGCGTGGGCGCTGACCGGCGCACTGCCGACGTGGGACACCGCGACGACCACCGTGCTGTCCGACCCGCACCCCGAGGTGCTCGAGCAGTACCGCGCCGCGGCGCGCTGACCGACGCACCGGATCCGACACTCCCCGCCCCCGGCGCCCTCCACCAGGGCGCCGGGGGCATCATCGTCCCCGGAGGACCCCCATGCCACTGACCGACCTGCCCCTCGACGCGCTCCGCGCCCACCGCTCGGACGTCCGTCGTCCCGCCGACTTCGACGCCTTCTGGGCGGACACGATCGCCGCCGCCCGGACCGCCGGCGAGGGGTTCGAGACGACCCTCGTGCCCGCCGAGACCCCGGTGACGGGTCTCGTCGTCGAGGACCTGACGTTCCCCGGGTTCGCCGGCGACCCGGTGCGCGCCTGGGTCAACCGTCCGGTGGTCGACGACCGGGGCGCGCTGCCGGTCGTCGTCGAGTTCCTCGGCTACGGCGGTGGCCGTGGTCGCCCGGGCGAGCGCGTGCACTGGGCCCTCGCCGGGTACGTGCACGTCGTGATGGACACCCGCGGCCAGGGCTCCGGGTGGGCCGGCGGTGACACCCCGGACCCGCACGGCTCCGCCCCGCACGCCAGCGGCTGGATGACGAGCGGCATCGGCTCACCGGCCGACCACTACTACCGCCGCGTCTACACCGACGCCGTGCGGCTCGTCGAGGCGGTGCGGACGCTGCCCGGGATCGACCCCGAGCGCATCGCCCTGACCGGCGGCAGCCAGGGCGGCGGCATCACGATCGCCGCGGCGGCCCTGGTCGAGGCACACGTCGGGCCGGTCGCCGCGGTGCTGCCCGACGTGGCGTTCCTGGCCGACTGGCGGAACGGCACCGACGTCGCGGTCGGGGGTCCGTACCTGGAGCTCGCGCAGTACCTCGCCGTCCACCGCGACGCGGCCGAGCGCGTGTGGGAGACCGCCGCGTACCTGGACGGGGTGAACCACGCCGCCGGCATCACCGCCCCGGCCCTGTTCTCGGTCGCGCTGATGGACGACGTCGTGCCGCCCCGCACGACCTTCGCCGCGTTCAACGCCCTCGGCTCCTCCGACCGCGAGATCGTCGTGTACCCGTACAACGGGCACGAGGGTGGCGGCTTCCGGCACTGGGAGCGTCAGGCGGCGTTCCTGGCGGACCGGCTGCGCTGACGGGTGTCGGGGGTCAGGTGCTCGTCTGGAGCGTCTTCTTCGGGTACTCGTCGAAGCGTTGGAAGTACGTGCTCGAGAACCGCCCCATGTGGCGGAAACCCCACCGGTGCGCGACCTCGGCCACCGTCGTCTGCGCCCGGTCGGCGAGCTGGAGCGCGATCCGGACCCGGTCGAGGCGGACCTGCAGCAGGTACGTCATGGGGCTCACGCCGACGTGCTGCACGAAGTTCTCCTGGAGCGTGCGGGGGCTGACCCCGACGGCCCCGCAGACGTCCGCGAGCTGGAGCGGCCGGTCGCAGTGCTCCGCGAGCCAGGCCTGTGCGAGCTGCACGGTGTTCACCGTCCGGCGCACCGGCCGGGCGTCAAGTCCGGCGTCCGTCCCGCCGAAGGCCCGCAGGACGGCCTCGGCCAGCAGCACCTGTGCGGACAGGTGGCCGCCCGGGTTGCGGTCGGGGTGCAGCGCGTTGACCGCGACCGCGTCGATGCGGGCGAGCAGCTGGGACACCTCGGCCTCGGTCGGGCGGGATCGCAGTCGGCCGGCGAAGCGGTGGTCGAACACGACCCCGTTCACGGCGTCGAGGAAGCCACCGTCCACCCGCAGCACCTGGACGGTCCCCGCCGGCACGATCAGCGTGAACGGTCGGTCCGTCGGCAGGAGCACCGGCACGCCGGGCCGGGTGGGCGCGTCGTCGTCGACCCGCAGGCACCCCGCGGTCGACCACGCCAGCACCGGCGTGCCGTCCGGCGTGAACGAAGCGGCGGTGGTCGTCGACACCGCCGACGACAGCAGTGCGACGTTGTGGTGGCGCACCGTCCGGTGGCGGAACGCGAACCGGTCGGTGGGTGCGAACCGGACGTCGCGACCGTCGTACACGGCACGCACCGTCCGGACGGCGTCCGCGGGGGTCCGGCCGCACCGCTCGGCCGTCCGGGGCGCGTGGCCGACGGCAGCCCGCGGGACGGTGTCGCTGCTCACTGGCCCGATCCTCGCCGGGCGCGGAGGTCCGCGAAGGTGAACCGCTCGCGGTCGACGTCGTCCTCGGACTGCACGATCCACCCGCGTCGGGCAGCGCGTGCCCGAGCCCGGTAGGAGGTGATGTGGACCGGGGCGACCCCCGGTGCACGCTCGTAACCACTCATCAGATCCTCCGATCTGTCCCCGTGCCTCCGACCCTGTTCGGAGGGGGACAGTTTGAGTACCTCTTGGACGATAAGCGCCCTCACCGGGGTCCACAATGGCCCCCGAACGGGTGCGATCCACATCCGCGCACCCCGGATAACGGCGGCGTCGTGGCGTCGGAGGCCGATCCGCCCGACCGACTCGTACGCTCCACGTATGGACCAGGCACCGACCACGGCGAGTGGTCCCGAGCACGGCGGAGCACGGCTGTCCCGCACCGTGCACGAGGCGCTGCGGTTCGTGCATGCCCACGCCCGCGACGCGATCTCCGTACCGGACATCGCCGCCGCCGCACACCTGTCGACCCGCGGCCTGCAGAGCGCGTTCCGGCGGGAGCTGCAGACCTCGCCCGCGTCGTACCTGCGCGGGGTACGGCTCGAGGGCGTCCGCCGCGACCTGCTGTCGATGACACCGGCCGACCGCCGCACCATCGCGGACGTCGCGAAGCACTGGCACTTCAGCAACGCCGGCCGGATGGCGGCCGAGTACCGTGCCGCCTTCGGCACCGCACCGTCGGCCGCGCTCCGGTCGTTCGACCCGGAGGACCCGGACCCCCGCGCCACGTCGGACCTCGCCGGGTCCCCGGGTGAGGGATCACGCTTCCGGATCGTGCTCGACTGCGAGGTGGAGGTCGACGACGCCGACGCGACGTTCGCCAGCGCCCTGCGCCGTGCCCAGGGCGACGACCGCCCCTGGCACGGCTACGACCCCGACGGCAGCGCGGCCGACGTCGTCGCGTTCCTGCTGGCGAGCGCCGTCCGCGGGGCCGCCGGGGACACCTCCGGCATCCGGCTGCGCGCGGTCAACCCGATGCTGCGGGCGCCCGACGAGCACGGCGGGTACCCGTCGGCCGAGCTCCCGCCGTGGTCGGCACCGGCCGTCCCGCCGTCGGCCGCCGGCACGGAACGGGACTGATCACGCCGTCGATGGACGAAAAGCGCCAAAGGCCGAGGAACCGAGGGAGGATGGACGCGGGTCCGGCACGTGCGGCGGGCCCCATCCGACGGAAGGCAGCGCCATGGGCCAGCTCATCTACGACTCGCAACCCCTCGAGCTCCGCCTCGACGACCGTGCGCTCACGCACCTGCAGATCGTCATCGTGAACCTCATCCGCCGCGGGGAGAGCTTCGTCTTCTCGTGGAAGGACGACCCCGCCGTCGGCGGCGGCCGCAGCAGCATCTGGATCCACCCGTACTGCGGACTGCACTTCAAGTTCGCCGGCGGCAAGTCCCCGAGCGTGAACCGCTCCTGGCTCGACGAACTCTACGCCAGCGCGGCGAGCGGTTCCGGCCTCGTCCTGAGCCCGGAGCCGACGGACGCCGAGGGCCCGGTCTCCGCCGACGACGTCGCCGGGGCCCCGCCGGCACGCCCCACCACGACCATCAGCGCCTCCTGACCGGAGCGCCGCGTCGACGCCGCTCCGCGCTGCTCGCCGTCGTCCTCTCCGCAGGACTCGCACTCGCCGGCTGCACGACCCCGACCGCTGCCCGGGCCGACGGGTTCGACGTGACCGGCTTCCAGCCCGAGAACGCCGACACCGCCCTGGTGGACGCGAACGCCGCCACGATGGACGTGGTCGGCGTCGACGGGCTGCTGCTGAACCGCACGGGCACGAAGGTCACCGCCCCCTCGCGTTCTGCCGAGGCCCAGCGCAACCGGGCACACGCCGACGGGCTCACCGCGCAGCTGCTCGTCAGCAACTACTCCGAGGCCGACGGCGACTTCAGCGAGCCGATCGCGCGGGAGCTCCTGACCTCGCCCGCGAACCGCGCCCGGGTCGTCCGATCACTCGCCGCCGACGTGTCCACGGGCGGCTGGGACTCGATCATGATCGACCTCGAGGCGCTGACCTCGGCCGAGAAGCCCGGTCTCACCGCCTTCGCCCGTGAGCTCCGGGCCGTCGTCGGCGACGACGTCCGGCTCGACATCGCCCTGTCCGCGTCGACCACCGCCGCCGGGTACGCCCGCCTGGGCTACGACGTGCGCGCCCTCCGCGCCCCGCTCGACCACCTGACGCTCATGGCCTACGACCAGCACGGCCCCTGGGAACCGGACGCGCCCGGCCCGGTCGGGTCGCTCGCGTGGTCGTCCAAGGCCGCCCGCGCGCTCGCGACCCTCGCCCCCCGCGACCAGATCGTGCTCGGTGTCGCCGGGTACGGCTACCACTGGAAGGGGAAACGTCCGGCCGGTCAGCTCTCCGACGCCCAGGCCCGGCTCCGGGTCCGGAAGGCGGGCGCGACCGCCCGGTGGGACGCGGCGGCCGGCGAGTGGACCGCGACCCTGCCGAGCGGCGAGGTGCTCTGGTGGTCCGACGCACGCTCGCTGCGCGAGCGGGTCGCGCTGGCGGAGCGGCTCGGCCTGACGGGCGTCGCCGTCTGGTCACTGGACCTGTCCGACCGGATCGAACCGCCTCGGGTGACCGCGACCCGCTGACGGACGGGAGGCGTGGTTCGAGCCCGCACCGCGCCTCCTGTCCGTCACCCGGTCACATCCAGGGCACGTGGTGCGCGCTGTCAGTCCTGACGGCCGCCCTGTGGCGTCGTGGCTCCGCGACGCTTCGCCTGGTGCCGCGCGACCCGGTTGCGGTTGCCGCACCCCGCGGCCGTGCACCAGACGCGGTTGTGCCGGGGCGACGTGTCCAGGTAGACCCAGCCGCACGCGTCGTCGCCGCACTGCCGTGCCGCGCTGAGGTCGGACGTCAGCAGTTCCTGGGCGAGCAGGGCGATCGCGCCCCTCGGCCCGGAGAGGTCGGCCGGTATTCGCCACGACCACGACGCCCCGTCCGTGCCCCGCTCGATCGTCGCGCGCTCGAGAGCAGCGACGTACTCGGAAGCGATGTGGGCGGCAGCGCGTGGTGACGACTTGAACACCGCTTCGTAGACCGCCTCGCGGAGCGCCAGCACCGCGGCGTGCTCCCGCGCCGCGACGGCGGGCGCGGCCTCGGCGAGCCGGACGGTCTCCGTCGCGTTCCCGGGCAGGACCCCCATCTGCTCGCACCACGCCACGACGGCGTCGAAGCTGCTCAGGGTGTCGATCGAACGTCGGGGATCGAGTCGCCAGTGCACGGTGTCGACGAGGTCGAGCGCAGTGTGTCCGCCCACTTCCGGGAACGTCGAGTGCGCATCGGGGGCCACCATGCTCCGAGACTAATGCGTGATCAGCCGTTGTGCCATGTGCATCGCCTGTGCCAGGGTCTAATGCATGACCAGCGTTCCACGCGTTAGCGCAGCACGGACCGGCCTCGGCCCGGACTTCACGCGGTTCTGGGTGGCGCAAGGCGCCTCGGCCGTCGGCGGGCAGGTGAGCGAACTGGCGGTGCCGTTGCTCGCCGTCGTCGTCCTGCACGCGTCCGCCGGCGAGGTCGGGGTGCTGAACGCAGCGCGGTGGTTCCCGTTCCTCCTGCTCGCGCTGCCCCTCGGCGTCCTGGTCGACCGCCGTCGCCGACGCCCGGTCCTCGTCGTGTCCGACCTCGCCCGTGCCGCCATCACCGTGGTCGTCGTCGTGGTGGCGTTCAGCGGGACGCTGACCCTGCCGGTACTCGTCGTCCTGGTCGGGCTCCTCGGCGCTTTCACCGTCGCGTTCGAGGTGAGCTACCAGTCGTTCCTGCCGACGGTCGCCGGACGCCGGCAGCTCGAACGCGCGAACGGGCGGCTGGAGGCGACGGCGGCGGCGGCCGAGGTCGGCGGCCCAGGACTCGGGGGGCTGCTCGTCCAGGTGCTGTCGGCACCGTGGGCCCTCGCGCTCCACGCCGTGACGTACGTGGTGTCGGCGGTCGCGCTGCTCGGCATCCGGGCGCCCGAGGCCCGCCCGACCCCGACCGGACGGAGCGCACTGCGGGACCTCGGCGAGGGCCTGCGGTTCGTCGGTCGCGACCGGTACCTGGTCTCGCTGGTCGGCTTCGCCGGGATCTACAACCTCTTCGCGCAGTGGGTGATGGTGCTCTTCACCGTGCACGCCGTGCGGCAGCTCGGACTGAACGCGGGGCTGCTCGGCCTCGTCTTCAGCCTCGGCGCGATCGGCGCCGTGGTCGGCGCCTCCGCGGCACCGTCGAGTGTCCGCCGGTTCGGTGCCGGGCCCGTCCTGGTCGCCTGCGCCACCGCCGAGTGCGTCGCGCTCGCAGTGCTCCCCCTGATCGATCCGTCGTGGTCGACGCCGGTCACGGTCACCGTCCTGATCGGGGTCTTCGCCGTGAACGGCACGGGGACCTCGCTGTCGAGCGTCGTCGCACTCACGCTCCGTCAGCTGCGTTCGCCGGACCGGGTGCTCGGGCGCGTCAACGCCACGATGCGCTGGCTGTCCTACGGCGTCATCGCGATCGGGGCTGGGCTCGGCGGCCTGGTCGGAGAGCTGCTCGGCACGCGGACCGGCCTCGCCCTGGGGTGCGCGGGGATCTTGCTCACCGTCGTCTGGGTCGTCGCCTCACCGCTCCGCGGCGTCCGCGACCCGGCCGCACTGGCCACCGACCCCGGGGGCGGTCGACGAGCGACGTGAGGGGAGGCATCGGTCGTGCCGACGCCTCCCCGCACTGCCGTCAGACGAGCGACCACTCCACCAGCCGGGGGTCGCCAGGGGTGACCTCGTGGACTGCGCCGGTGACCGCGACGGTGGCGCGCTCCGTGGCGGTGCCGGGCACGGGGTGTCGGACCGGACCGTCGCCCGAGGCGACGATCCCACCCGCTGCCACCGGGCCTCCCGGCCGGGACGCCGCCGCGTGCGACGCGACCCAGACCTGCACGTCGCCGGGCTCGACCACCTTGCGCATCCGACGGTCGGTGAACGCGAAGCGCTGCACCGGGACGCGGAAGCGGACCCGCGCGGACTCCCCCGCGGCGAGCGCGACCCGCGCGTACCCGAGGAGCTGCACCTCGGGCCTGGTGACGCTGCCGTGCACGTCGTGCCCGTAGAGCTGCACGACGTCCTCGCCGTCACGGGACCCGGTGTTCCGGACCGTCACCGACGCGGTGAAGACGCCGTCGGAGCGGACGTCCTGGTCGACGACGAGCTCGTCGTAGGCGAAGTCGGTGTAGCCGAGGCCGAAGCCGAAGGGCCGCACCGGCGTGGAGTCGGCGGCGGTGACGTCGGACGGACCGCCGAGCCGCGGGTGCAGGTACGTGAACGGCTGCGCACCGGCGGACCGGGGCAGGGACAGCGGCAGGCGGCCCGAGGGCGAGGCCTCGCCGGTGAGCAGGTCGGCGATCGCCAGCCCGCCGCCCTCGCCCGGGAAGAACGCCTGCACGACCGCGGCCGGACGCGGTTGGTCGCCGTCGAGCGCCCAGCCGATCGCGTACGGCCGGCCGGTGAGCAGCACCATCACGGTGGGGGTCCCGGTCGCGACGACGGCCTCGACCAGCTCGCGCTGCACGCCGGGCAGGTCGAGCGACTCGGTGTCGTTGCCCTCGCCGACCGTGCCGCGGCCGAAGAGTCCGGCCTGGTCGCCGACGACGACCACCGCGACGTCCGAGGCGGCGGCCACGGCGACCGCGTCGGCGAAGCCGGCCCGGTCGTCGCCCGTGACGGCGCAGCCCGCTGCGAAGCGGACCGCCGACGGGCCGAGGGCCCGGGCGACGGCTTCGCGGACGGTCGGGATCGCGAAGCCGAGCGGCAGGTCGGGGTGCGAGGCGAGCACGTGGTTGGCGAACGAGTAGCAGCCCTGCAAGGCCTCGGCGCGGTCGGCGTTCGGGCCGATGACCGCGACCGAGGCCCCCGGTGCGAGCGGGAGGACGGGGGTGGCACTGTCGACGGTGCTGCCGTCGACGGTGGCGTGATCGCTGCCGCTGTCGTTCGACAGCAGCACGAGCGACTTCGCCGCCAGCTGCCGTGCGAGCGCCTGGTGCAGCGGGGTGTCGAGGTCGATCCCGGTGGGGGCGTCCTCGGCGAACGCGTCCGGTTCGAGCAGGCCGAGCCGCTCCTTCTGCCGGAGCACCCGGAGCACGGCGCGGTCGACGAGTGCCTCGTCCACCTGCCCGTTGCGGACCCGCTCGACCAGCGGCGCGAGGTACGCGTCACCGGTCGGGAGCTCGACGTCGATGCCGGCCTCGAGCGCCAGCGCCGCGGCCTCGCCACGGTCGGCGGCGATGCCGTGCATGACCTCGAGGAACGCCACCGAGAAGTAGTCCGCGACGACGGTGCCGTCGAAGCCGAGCCGGTCGCGGAGCAGGTCGGTGAGCAGTTCGCCGTTCGCCGCGACGGGCACGCCGTCGATCTCGGCGTACGAGTTCATGACGCTCCGGGCGCCGCCGTCGCGCAGCGCCATCTCGAACGGCGGCAGGTACACGTCGGCCACCTCGCGGGCCCCGGCGTGCACGGGGGCGTGGTTCCGCCCCGCCTGCGAGGCCGAGTACCCGAGGAAGTGCTTCAGGGTCGCGTCGACCCCGGCGGACTGCAACCCGCGCACGTACGCGGTGCCGACCGTGCCGACCAGGTACGGGTCCTCGGCGATGCACTCGTCGACGCGGCCCCAGCGGGGGTCACGGATCACGTCGAGCACGGGTGCGAGCCCCTGGTGGACGCCGAGCTGGCGCATGGACGCACCGATCGCGGCGCCGACCTGCTCGACGAGTTCCGGGTCGAACGACGCGCCCCACGCCAGCGGGGTCGGGAACGTCGCGGCCTTCCACGCGGCGAGCCCCGTCAGGCACTCCTCGTGGACGAGCGCCGGGATCCCGAGCCGGGTCTCGCGCTGCAGGCGGCGCTGTTCGGCCCAGAGCCAGGCAGCACGCTCGTCGGGTTCGACGGGACGGGTGCCGTAGACGCGGGTGAACTGCCCGATGCCGTCGCGGGTGATGTCCGCCAGGGTGCTGCCCTGCTGCACGGCCGCCATCTCGCCCTGCATGGGCGCGACCACGCCGTTCTGGTCGAGCCAGTAGCCGACGAGCTGCGCGACCTTCTCGTCGAGGGTCATCACGGCGAGCAGGGCGTCGGCGCGGGGTCCGGCAGTGGTCGCGGTCGCGTCCGTCGCGGTCGCGTCCGTCGCGCTGTCGGCCTGGAGGCGCGGGTCGCGTCCGGCGGTCTGCGTCGCGTCCGTCGCGGTCACCCCTTCACCGCCCCGGTCAGGCCACCGACGATGCGGCGCTGAAAGATCGTGAAGAACACGAGCGCCGGGATCATCGACATCGAGGTGAACGCGAGCACCTTGGCGGTGTCGACGGAGTACTGCGACGAGAACGACTGGACCCCGAGCGGCAGCGTGTACGCGGCCTCGTTGTTCAGGATGAACAGCGGCAGGATGTAGCTGTTCCAGCTGGCGATGAACGCCAGGATGCCGACCGTGACGACGCCGGGCAGCGACAGCGGCACGACCATCCGGAAGAAGAACCCGAGACGGCTCGCTCCGTCGATCGACGCGGCCTCCTCGAGCTCGTCGGGGATCGCCCGCAGGAACGGCACCAGGATGATGACGGTGGTCGGCAGCGCGAACGCGATCTGCGGCAGGATCACGCCGGCCAGGCTGTTCGTCAGACCGAGGTCCTTGACGAGCAGGTACAGCGGGGTGATCGCGACGGTGATCGGGAACATCAGACCAGCGGCGAACAGGGCGTAGAGCGCCCCACGGCCGGCGAACCGGTAGCGGGCGAGCACGAAGCTCACCATCAGCCCGAGCACGACGACCCCGAGGGTGGTCGTGACGGCGCTGATCGTGGAGTTGCCGAGCTGCTGCCAGAAGATGCCGCTGGACAGCACGGACCCGTAGTTGCCGAACTCGAACGGTGCCGGCAGTCCGGCGGGGCTCGTGGTGATCTGCGAGTTGGTCCGGAAGCCGCCCAGCACGATGTAGAGCACGGGTGCCAGGTTGGCGGCGACGAACAGGATCGCGACGACGTAGGTCAGCGGGTTCGCGCGTCCGATCGCGGCACTGGACCGGCGCTCCCGCACGGCCCGGCGCCCGGGGGCGACGATGCTCGTGGTGGCCATCAGTTCTTCCTCTCGGTGAGTGCACCCGCGGTGTCGCGGCGGAGCACGAAGCGCTGGTAGATCAGGGCGACCACGAGCGAGATCACGAACATCACGACCGCGACGGCGCTGCCGAAGCCGAAGTTGCCCGAGGTCCGGCCGTTGGCGACCATGTACGTCGCCATCGTCGAGGTGCCCGCGGTCGACGCGATGTACTGCCCCCAGATGATGTAGACGAGGTCGAACAGCTGCAGCGAGCCGATGATCGACAGGAACGCCCAGATGCGGATGGTCGGACCGAGCAGCGGCAGCGTGATGCGCCGCTGGATCTGCCAGTAGCCGGCGCCGTCGATGGCGGCGGCCTCGAACAGTTCCTCGGGGATGCTCTGCAGGCCGGCGAGGAACAGGATCACCGCGAAGCCGATGTACTTCCACGAGATGATCACGAGCAGCGTCCAGATGGCGATGTCGGGGTTCGACAGCCAGTCCGCACGGAGGCCGCCCAGGCCGATGCTCTGGAACAGGTCGTTCACGGCGCCGTTCGACTGGAGCATCAGGCTCCACCCGGTGCCGACGATCACCTCGGAGATGACGTACGGCACGAAGACGAGCACGCGGACGAGTCCTCGGCCGTGCATCTTCTGGTTGAGCAGCAGTGCGAGCACGATCGCGATCGGCCCCTGCAGCACCAGGGAGAGCACGACGATGAAGCCGTTGTGCATCAGGACCGCGTGGAACGCCTTGTCCTGGAAGATGATCAGGTAGTTCTGCAGCCCGACGAAGTCGGTGGGCGGGCCGTAGCCCTGCCACTTGAAGAACCCGTAGTAGGCGGCGAGCGCCACGGGCAGGATCACGAACGTGACGAAGACGATGACCGCGGGTCCGGCGAGGACCGCGATCTCGACGCGCTTCCGCCAGTCCGCGATGCGGCGCTTGGTCCGCCGACCGGCGGGGAGCGGCGAACCGCTCCCCGCCGGGGACGTCCCCGCGGCCGTGTCCGACCCGGTGGTCGGAGTCGTACCGAGCGAGGTGTCGAGGGTCATGCTCAGCCCTTGGCCGCAGCCTGGTTGGTGGTCTCGACGATGTCTTTCGCGCTGCCCTTGTCGGCGAGCAGGTCGACGACGCTGGTGTTCAGCGCGTTGCCGACGTTCTGGCCGTACAGGGTGTCGAGGTACTGCGAGACGAACGGGGCCTCCTGGTAGGCGGCCAGGGCCGTCTTCAGGTAGTCCGAGTCGACGACCGACTGGGCTTCCTTGTTCACCGGGATGGCGTTGAAGGCCTTGTAGTAGCCCTCCTGGTTGTCCTTCTGCACGATGAAGTTCAGGAAGTCGGTGCACGCCTTCTTCGGGGCCTGCGCCGAGCAGGAGTTGCCGTCGACACCACCCATCATCGACTTCGGGTCACCCTTGCCACCGTCGATCGCGGGGAACGGGAACCAGCCGAGGTCGGGCAGCGGCTTGGCGTCCGGCGTCAGCGACGCGATCACGCCCGGGTCCCACGCGCCCATGAGCTCCATGGCGGCCTTGTGGTTTGCGAGGAGACCGGCGGAGCTGCCGGCGCCCTGCTGTGCGGCGGTGGTCAGGAAGCCGTTGTTGAAGGGCTTGGTGGCGTTGAAGTCCTCGAGCTGCTCGCCAGCCTTCGTCCAGCAGGCGTTGTCGAACTTCAGCGACTTCGCCGTGTCCTCGAGGGTCTTCTGGCTGCACTCGCGGAGCGCGAAGTTGTAGTACCAGTGGGCGGCCGGCCAGGCGTCCTTCGCGCCGACGGCGACCGGGTCGATGTCCTTGGCCTTGAGCTTCGTGATCGCGTCGTTCAGCTCGTCCATGGTCGTGGGCGTGCCCTCGATGCCGGCTTCCTTGAACAGGTCCTTCGAGTACCAGATGCCCTCGGGGAGCACCGCGCCCGGCATGGCGTAGGTCTTGCCGTCCTTCTCGTACCCGGCGAACGTGCCCGCGCTGATGGACTTCTTCGCGTCGGCGCTGATGGAGTCGGAGATGTCCATGAGCTGCCCGGCAGCGATCATCGCGTCCATCTTGCCGCCGCCGCGCTGCAGGAACACGTCGGGGGCGTCGCCGGAGTTGAGGGCGGTCTGGAGCTTGCCGTCCAGGTCCTCGTTCTGGATCGCCTGGGTCTTGATGGTGACGTTCGGGTACTTCTCCTCGAACGCCTTGACCGTCGAGGCCCAGTAGGCCTTGCCCGGTCCGGTGGTCGAGTTGTGCCAGAAGGTCATCGTGACCTTCCCGCCGTCCTCGGAGGCATCGCTGCCCGCCGAGCACCCACTGGCCACCAGTGCTGTGGCCCCGATCAGCGCGATGGCTGCCGCGGCACGGATCTTCCTCGTCATCGTGGAACTCCTGAAGTGTCGTCGTTGACATGCGCGACATCGACTGCCGCTGCGGAGAGCATGCCTGCTGCTCCAGGTCGATGTCAATCGATATCGATAACGTTTTCTTTACCGATGGCATGGTGCCGCAGCGGTACGGTGTGCACATGGACTCGGCACTCGGCGCGCGTCCCGGTGCCGGCCGGGTGACGATCGGCGACGTGGCGCGGGTGGCCGGGGTCTCGATCCCGACGGTGTCCAAGGTGATCAACCAGCGCGACGGGGTCGCACCCGCCACGATGCTCCGCGTGCAGCAGGTGGTCGACGACCTGGGGTACGAGACCTCGCTGGTCGCCCGGAGCCTGCGGAGCTCGCGGACCGGGGTCGTCGGCATCCTGGTACCCGAGTTCGAGCCCTTCTCGACGGAGCTGCTCCGCGGCATCTCGCGGGCGGCCACCGGCACCGGCTACGAGCTCCTCGCCTACGCCGGCCTGATGACCGGCGCCGACCGACCCGGGTGGGAGCGCCGGTCGCTGTCCCGCCTGTCCGGCACCCTGATCGACGGCGCGATCGTCGTCACCCCGACCACGGCACTGTCGAGCTCGTCGATCCCCGTCGTGGCGATCGACCCGCACACCGGGCCGGAGGGGCACGCCACCGTCGACGCCGACAACGAGGCCGGCGCGGTGCAGGCGGTCGAACACCTGCTGTCACTCGGACACACCCGCATCGCGCACCTGCAGGGACGCGCCGACCTGGCCTCCGCCCAGCTGCGTGCCGCCGGGTACCGCTCGGCCCTGACGGCCGCGGGCATCACGGTCGACGAGTGCCTGCTGCGTGACGGCGGCTACCAGGAGGACCAGTCCGCGGCCGTCGCCCGCGAGCTCCTGACCCTCGCCGACCGCCCCACCGCGGTGTTCGCCGCGAACGACTCGTCGGCGATCGGCGTGCTCCGCGCCGCGGCCGAGGTCGGGCTCCGCGTCCCCCAGGACCTGTCCGTCGTGGGCTTCGACGACGTGCCACAGGCGTCCACCACGACCCCGCCGCTCACCACGGTGTCGCAGCCGCTCGCCGAGCTCGGGTCGCACGCCGTGCAGATGCTCCTGACGATGCTCCGTGGCGAACCGACCACGGACCACGTCCGGCTCCCCACGACCCTGCGGGTGCGGGCGAGCACGGGCCCCGCGCCGCGGCCGGCGTCCGGCCGCTGAGCACCCGCCGCCGTCAGCGCCGCAGGGTCTGCTTCGGGTACTCGCCGAACCGGGCCGCGTACGCCGCCGAGAACCGGCCGAGGTGGGCGAACCCCCACCGTCGGGCGACGTCGCCGACGACCCCGGCCTGCGGGTCGAGCTCGAGCAGTTCCCCGCGCACGCGGTCGAGCCGGACCTCGCGCAGGTAGGTCAGCGGCGACACGTCGAAGACCCGGCGGAACGACTCCTGCACCGACCGCACGCTCAGGCCGGCGACCTCGGACAGCTCCTGGACCGTGACGGGCTCGGCGGCGTGCGCGTGGATGTACTGCACCGCGGCGCGCAGTCGGGCGTTCCGGGGCAGGCCGAGCACCGCGGGCAGGTCGTCGGCCTGCGGCGGGAAGGTGTCGAGGAACGCGGTGGCCGCCGACCGCTTGGCCTCGTGCCACGCGTCCGAGTCGGGGCCCTCGGCGCGCAGGGCCCGGGACAGCGCCACGAGCGCCCCCTGCCAGCGCTCGGCGGTCTCCGGTTCGGGCATGCGGGTCGGGTCGAACCGCAGTGGTGCCGCTTCGACCTCCAGGTGTTCGAACGCGACGCGGTGCACGTACTCCCGCCCGAAGTGCACCAGCCGCTGGTCGTGGTCCTCGGCCGTGAACACGAAGTCGTCCTCGGGCGGCAGGAGCACGGGGACGTCCCGGCGCAACTCCATCCGGACGCGCCCGGAGTCCAGGTGCGCGGTCCCGCTGGTGATCCACGTCACCACGTAGTCGGCACCGACGGGCACCGAGCCGCGGACGGCACCGCGGAGCTGCGAACGCCGGATGCTCACGTCGGAGTCCCCGACGGCCGTGTACCGGTACGAGAAGTCGTCGTCGAGGCGCCGGACGGACCACCGATCGGCGCCGTGGACGGCGGCGAGGTCGCGCTCGGCCGAGTCGGGGTCCCCGCCGGAGACCTCGAAACGGACCGGTTCCCCGGCGCGTGCAGCGGACTGTGGAGTCGGGACGGGGTCAGCCACGGTGCCCCGAATCCGTCATCGCCACCCGCACCGTTCCACGCTCCGCGTTATGTGGATACGCTGGGGCGGTGACTGCGGCGTATCGTGACCCGGACGAGACCCGTGCGAAGGGGGCATTGTCGTGAGCGATGTCGACCTGGACGCGGCGCTGACCCGGCTCGAGGCCGCGGTCTCCGAACTGCGCGGTCGGCTGCGCGACGAGCTCGGTGTCTCCGGCGGCGACCTGACGCTGCTGCAGTTCGTCTCGCGCGCCGAGGAAGCGGGCCGGACGGTGCGCGTGAAGGACCTGTCGAAGCACCTGGGGCTCACCGGCCCGGCGATCACCGGCATGGTGGACCGACTCGAGCACAGCGGACACATCAGCCGTGTCCCCAACCCCGACGACGGCCGCAGCCGGTACATCGAGCTGACCGATGCTGCCCGCCGCGACTACGCGCGCGCGATGGACGGCACGAACAAGCACCTGCACGACCTGATGGCCTCCTTCTCGGAACGGGAGCGGGCCAGGTTCGTGCGGATCATCGACCGCATCGTCGCAGCCGTCGATCTCGGCGCACCGAGCCCCTGACGGCAGGGTACGGGCGGTCAGGACGCCGCCCGGACGAATGTCCAGCATGCGCAGCTAGGTAAGTTCCCTACCTATCTCCGCATGCCGGACACCGGTCACCCCTTGACGGCTCCGGAGGTCAGGCCGGACACGATCGAGCGGCGGAACACGAGCACCAGGATGACGATCGGCACCGTCGCAGCGACGCTCGCGGCGAAGATCTGCGCGAACGGCACCGTGAACTGCGTCCCGAAGAGCGCGATGCCGACCGGGATCGTCCGGAACGAGTTCTCACTGTTGAAGGTCAGCGCCATCAGGAACTCGCTCCACGACGCCGTGAAGGTGAAGACGCCGACCGTGAACAGGCCCGGCTTCGCCATCGGCAGGATCACCGACAGCACGGTCCGCCACGCCCCGGCGCCGTCGATCTCGGACGCCTCCTCGATCGTCGACGGGATCCCCTGCAGGTAGTTCCGCATGATCCAGATGGCGAACGGCAGGTTGAAGGCCACGTACGGCACGATCAGGCCCGGGTACGAGTTGAGCAGCCCGAGGTTGCGCTCGAGCAGGTACAGCGGCGTCAGCACCGCGATCGCGGGGAACACCGACAGCATGAGCAGCGAGGTCATGATCGCCGTGCGCCCCCGGATGAACCGGCCGGCCAGGGCGTACCCGGCGAGGAACGCCAGCGCGAGCACGATCACCGTGGTCGACACCGACACGATGACACTGTTCACCATGTACTGGCCGAGCGCGTTGTCGCGGAAGGCCACCACGAAGTTGTCGAAGGTGAACGACTGCGGCCAGACGGTGGGCGGCGACTGCCCGATCTCGGACGCCGGCTTGAGCGACGTCGTGACGAGCCAGTAGAGCGGCAGTGCGGTGAGCACCGCGATGACGACACCGCTGACGTTGACGGTGTTGACCCACTTCCGCCAGCCCTTGCGCACACGTTGACGGGGCATCAGTCGTCCCCTCCCTTCGCCTGGTTCCGGAACGCCCGGAGGAACAGCAGACACCCCGCCGCGACGATGACCGCGGTGGAGGTCGCGATCGCCGCGCCCGGTCCGATGTTGATGTCCTGGAAGAGCACCTTGTAACCCATGATCGCGAGCGACTGGGTGGCGGTGCCCGGGCCGCCGTTCGTCAGCACGAACGGCAGGTCGAAGACGCCGAACGCCTGCAGGATGCGGAACAGCACCGCGATCGTCAGGGTCGGGGTGAGCTGTGGCAGCACCACGCGCCAGAACGTCTGCCAGGTGCTCGCGCCGTCGAGCTCGGCGGCCTCGTAGTGGTCCTCGGAGATCTGCACGAGTCCGGCGAGCAGGATGATCGCGACGAACGGCGTCGTCTTCCAGATGTCCGCGACCATCAGCCCGGTGATCGCGGGCACCGGTTCACCGAGGATCACCGGGGCGTCCCCGAACAACCCGAAGAACCACGTCGCGACGCCGTAGGTGCTGTCGTAGATGTACTTCCACAGCTGCGCGTTCACGATGGTGACGAGCGACCACGGGATGAGCATGAGCGCGAGCATCCAGCCGCGGGTGGCCCCGAGTCGCTCGAGCACCAGCGCGACGAGCATGCCGAGCACGAGCTCGACCGACACCGTCACCACCGTGTAGAGCACCGTGAAGCCGAGCGCCCGGTACCAGTCGGCGCTCTGCAGCAGGGCCGCGTAGTTGTCGAGCCCGAACGACTGGATCGTGAAGCCCTCGTAGCCGACCTCGACGTCCGCGAAGCTCAGGACGACCGAGTACACGACCGGGAAGATCGTCACCGCCGCGACCACCAGGAGCGCCGGGGCCGCGAAGCCCCACGCGCCCCGCGAGCGGATGCGGTCGAGACGCGACCGCCCCGTCGGCCGGGGCGGCGGATCGACGCGACCCGGGCCTCCAGGCCGTGCCGGTCGTGTCGCCGTGCCGGCGCTCACAGCGCCGCCCCCTGCAGGGCGAGCGAGATGGCGGAGGCCATCGCGCTGGTGCCGCCGTCGACGGACGCCTGTCCGCCGAGGATGCTGTTGCCGTTCTGGTAGACGCCCTGCGAGACCTTCGGGTAGTAGGCGGTCGAGGTCGGACGGGGCACGAGCGTGATGCCCGCCGCCGTGTCGTAGGTCGGACGCTCCTGGCGCTTCGCGTCCGCGCTGACGAGGCTCGCCGACCGGGCCGGCAGGACCCCGCCCTCGCGGGTCAGGAACTGCTGCGCGGTCTCGCTCGACATCCACCGCGCGAAGGTCAGTGCCGCCGCGGGTTCCTGGGTGTGCGGGTTGATGTAGTTCCCCCACCCGCCGATCGTCGAGTGGTGCTCGTCCATGCCGTCGAACGTCGGCCGGGCGGCGAGGCCCACCTTGCCGGCGACCCGGCTGTCCGGGCCGTTCGCGATCCCCCACGCGTACGACCAGTTGCGGAGGAACGCCGCGCGGCCGCCGGAGAAGGCGTCGTTGGTGTCCTGCTCCTGGTACGTCAGGGTGGCCCGTGGCGACGCTCCCGAGGTCACCAGCGACCGCATGAACTCGAACGCGCGCTTGGTCTCCGAGCTGGTCGTCTCCGGCTTCGTCAGATCGTCGTTGAGCAGGGACCCGCCGGCGTCGGCGACGAACTCGGTGACGTTGCAGGTCAGTCCCTCGTACACGTCGCCCTGGAACGCGAACCCGTACGACACGTCGCCGGTGTCGACGAGCTTCGCGGCGGTCTCGCGCACTTCCTCCCACGACCCCGGCACCTGCAGGGAGTGCTTCGCGAGCAGGTCCTTCCGGTACAGGAAGAACGACTCGTCGATGTACAGCGGGAACATGTAGTAGGTCCCGTCGACGCTCGCCGCCAGCCGCAGGCCCTCGGGGAACTGGTCGAAGAAGTCCTCGCCGACGAGCTGGTTCACGGGGGTCGCGAGCTTGTTCTTCGCGAACTGCCCGGGCCAGGCGACGTCACCGAGGTAGACGTCCGGCGTGCTGCTGCCGGCCGCGATCTGGGTCGTCAGGCTGGTCCGGTTCGTGTCGGTGTCGCTCGGGGCGCTGACGATCCGGACCCGGATGTTCGGGTGCTCCCTCTGGAACTCCGCGATGAGCCTCCGCCGCAGGTCACCGCCGTCCTTCGAGGCGACCTGACCGGCCCACCAGCTGATCGTCGCCTCGCCCTCGGGCGGTTCGGTGGGCCAGTCCTCGACCCGTGTGCGCTCGGGTCGGGTGGAGCAACCGGCGAGCAGCAGCACCCCCGCTCCCCCGAGCATGAACGTCCTCCGGTCGATTGCCATCCGTCCTCCTCGACGTGTGGTGCTGCGAACCTGTACGTCCACACAACCAGGCGGAGCCTGGTCTGTCCGCCAGGGGGCGGTGGCGGCGCGGCCGCGCCGCGCACCTTTCGGGGTGGACGACACCTCACGCGCTCGGGGATCCGTGGACTGTCGCGCAGCCCGAAAACGGGCCGGCGGCGGCCTGGAGGCCCGTGGCGGGGCCGACCCGCGCCTCCAGGCCGACAGGGGGTCAGGCGGGGGCGGGGGCCGTCGAATCGGCCAGGTGCAGGGCGCACGGGATGAGCGTGCGGGTGCGCTCGGTGCTGCCGCCCTCGAGGCGGTCGACCAGCGACTCGACCGCCAGGCGGCCGAGCTCCGGACCGGGGGCGTTCAGCGTCGTGAGCACCGGCTCGGTCGCGGCACCGGCGCCGTCGGAGGACACGATCGCGATGACCGAGACGTCCTCGGGCACCCGCCGACCGCCGGCCCGCAACCCGCTGACGAGCCCGAAGTTCGAGTCGTCCTTCATGATGATCGCGGCCGTGACGTCGGGGTCGTGCGCCAGCAGGTCCGCCGCCGCACGACGCCCGCCCTCGGCCGAGGCGCCGGCGGCGACCACGGTGCCGGTCAGGCCGCGGCGCTCGATGCCGGCGTGGAACGCCGCCTCGGAGCGGACCTTCGGCCCGTAGTCGGCCATGGTGGTGCCGTCGAGGTCCTCGACCACGAGCCCGATCCGACGGTGCCCGAGCCCGGTGAGGTGGTCGAGGGCGTCCTCGACGGTGCGCTCGAAGTCGATGTCGACGTACGAGATGCCCGAGGGGTCGGCGGTGCGGCCGATCGCGACGAACGGGACCTCGAGCTCGGTCAGACGGGCGATCCGGGGGTCGTGCATCGTGACCTCCATCACCACGACCCCGTCGGCGAGACCGCCCGAGATGAGGTCCTGCACGTCGTCCGCCGTCGTCACCGCCGGCCAGAGCACCAGGTGGTACCCGAGCTCCGAGGCGCGGCTCGCGGCACTCGTGAAGAACTGCAGCGCGGTCTGGCCGAGCCGGTGCTCGAGCACCGGGAACACGAGCGCGAGGATCCGGGTGCGGCGCGACGCCAGCGCCCGGGCGACCACGTTGTTCCGGTAGCCGAGCTCGCGCATCGCTGCCGTGACCCGGGCACGGGTGTCGGCGGACACGCGCTTGTTGCCGTTCACGACGAAGGACACCGTCGCGATCGAGACGCCCGCCCGGTCGGCGACCTGCTGCATCGTCGCCATGCCGCTCCCTCACCCTGTTGCGCTCACTGTAGCGGGGGCCGTGCCCGAAAAAGTTCGTCTAAGCGCTTTACCATCTAACCGCTTCGATGCTAGCTTCGACCCCACTCGGGACGCGACGGAGCGGTTCTGGTCCGGTCGTCCCCGATCCACGAGCGACACGTTCGACTCGTGTCCGGCAACCATCCAGAGAAGAGCGAAGCAATGAAGCCTCGACACCGCAGGATCGCTCCGGTCCTCAGCGCGGTCGCCATGCTGGCGACCGTCCCCCTCGTCCTCGCCGGCTGTTCCGGCGGCTCGTCCGCGAGCTCCGGCGGCAAGGTGGACTCCATCACCGTGCTCGACTACTACAACCAGGGCAACGACAAGAAGGTCATCGGCGAGTACCTCGACAAGTGCGGGGCCGAGAACGACGTCACCATCAAGCGCAGCCTGGTGCCCGGCTCGTCGCTCATCCAGAAGGTCCTGCAGCAGGCGTCGTCGAAGACCCTGCCGGACGTCCTGATGCTCGACAACCCCGATCTGCAGCAGATCGCCGAGACCGGTGCGCTGTCGCCGCTGTCCGACTACGACATCTCGACCGACGGCTACGCCAAGGGCGTGCTGCAGGCCGGGACCTACGAGGACAAGGTCTACGGCCTCGCCCCCACCGTGAACACCATCGCGCTCTTCTACAACAAGAAGGTGCTGTCCGAGGCCGGTGTCACCCCGCCGAAGACGTGGGACGAGCTGCAGTCCGCCGCGGCGAAGCTCACCAAGGGCGACCAGTACGGGTTCGCCGTCGACGCCAACGCCACCTACGAGGGCACCTGGCAGTTCCTGCCGTTCATGTGGTCGAACGGCGGCGACGAGAAGGACATCGCGACCCCGGAGACCGAGGAAGCACTGTCGCTCTGGAAGGGCCTGGTCGACGACGGCTCGATGTCGAAGAGCGTCGTGAACTGGACCCAGGCCGACGTGAACGACCAGTTCATGGCCGGCAAGGCCGCGATGATGATCAACGGCCCGTGGCAGATCCCCGGTCTGAAGGAGTCGAAGGTCGACTACGGGATCGCCCAGATCCCCGTGCAGTCCGCCGGCGACAAGGCCGTGGCCCCGCTCGGTGGCGAGGTCTGGACCGTCCCGAACACCGGTGACAAGGCGAAGCAGGCCGTCGCGGCGAAGATCGTCGACTGCATGAACAGCGACGCGAACCAGCTCGCGATGGCGAAGCTGCGGTACACGATCCCCTCGAAGACCGACGTCGCGCAGCAGTTCGGCAAGGACGTCCCCGAGGAGCAGGTGTTCGTCGACCTCGTCGCCGACGCCCGCGCCCGCACCGGCGAACTCGGTGCCGACTGGCCCAAGGCCGCGACGAAGATCTACACGGCCGTACAGTCGGCGCTGACCGGGCAGGACTCCCCGGCCGACGCCCTGCAGAACGCGCAGTCGAGCAACTGAGCATGACGAGCACCGCGACCCCCGTCGCCCCACGGCGGGCCGCCGGGGACGGAGCACCCGCTCCGTCCCGGCGGCCCCGCCCGGGCCGCTCGCTGCGCTTCGAACGGATCGCGCAGCTGCTGTTCCTGCTGCCGGCCGTCCTGTTCCTGCTGCTGTTCTTCGGCTACCCGGTGGTCAAGAACATCGTCATGAGCTTCCAGGCGTACACGACGTCGACGTTCTACACGGGCGAGGCACCCTGGGTCGGCCTGGCGAACTACGCCTCGATCGTGTCGTCCCAGCTGTTCGGCACGGCTATGCTCAACACCGCGCTGTTCACGATCGGGTCGATCGTCGGCCAGTTCGTCCTCGGTCTGCTGCTCGCCCTGTTCTTCCGACGGAACTTCCCGCTCTCCGGTCTCCTGCGCTCGCTGCTCCTGCTGCCCTGGCTGCTGCCGCTCATCGTCTCGAGCGCGGTCTGGAAGTGGATGCTCGACCAGGACTCGGGCGTCGTCAACCAGTTCCTCGGCACCTTCGGCATCCCGTCGGTCCCGTGGCTGACGAGCCCCGCCGTGGCGCTCATCACCGTCATCGCGGTGAACATCTGGATCGGGATCCCCTTCAACACCACGATCCTGTACGGCGGTCTGCAGGACATCCCCACCGAGCTGTACGAGGCCGCGGCACTCGACGGCGCGACCGGGTGGAAGGCCTTCTGGGCGATCACCTGGCCGATGCTCCGCCCCGTCGTGAGCGTCACGCTCGTGCTCGGCGTCGTCTACACGATCAAGGTGCTCGACATCATCCTCGGGTTGACGAACGGCGGGCCGGCGAACGCCACCCAGACCATCGCGACCCAGTCCTACGACCTGTCGTTCAAGCAGTTCGACTTCGGGCAGGGCGCCGCGCTGAGCAACATCCTCATCGTGATCTCCGCCCTGTTCGCGATCGTCTACCTCCGCCTCAACAGGAAGGCCGTCGATGACTGACGCAGCGTCCACCAACGACGTCCTCCGGACCCGCGCGGTGGTCACCCGCGGCACCCGGCGACCCGTCCGTCCCACGAGCGCGAAGCAGTGGGTGCTGTCCGGCGTCGGGATCCTGATCCTCGCCGTGATGCTGTTCCCCGTCTACTGGATGATCAACATCTCGCTGCAGCCGGCCGGTTCCGCGATCGAGGCCGCCTGGTTCCCGATCAACGCGCAGCTCGGCGGTTACGCGCAGGCCATCGCCGACCAGGGCGGCGCCCTGGTCACGAGCCTGGTGATCGCCCTGGGCAGCGTCGTCGTCAGCCTGCTCATCGCGACGCCGGCGTCGTACGCGCTCGCCCAGTTCAAGGTCAAGGGCATCAACGCGGTGCTGTTCGGCATCCTCATCTCGCAGATGATCCCGGGCATCGTCGTCGCGAACGCCCTGTACGCGGCGTACAACGACCTCGGGCTGCTCAACACCGTGCCGGGGCTGATCCTGGCCGACAGCACCGCGGGCGTGCCCTTCGCGATCCTGATCATGCGGGCGTTCATGCAGAACATCCCGCCGTCGATCATCGAGGCCGCCAAGGTCGACGGTGCCGGCAACTTCCGGGCCTTCCGCTCGGTCGTCGTGCCGATCAGCGCCAACGCCCTGATCACCGCCGGACTGTTCACGTTCCTGTTCACCTGGAGCGACTTCCTGTTCGCCCTGACCCTCACCACCACCGAGGACGTCCGGCCGATCACGCTCGGCATCTACAACTACATCGGCACCTTCACCGCCGACTGGTCGACCGTCATGGCCGCCGCGGTGATGGCCTCGATCCCCGCCATCGTGCTGCTGCTCGTGGCGCAGAAGTTCATCGCCGCCGGGGCCACCGGCGGCGCAGTCAAGTGACCGGGTCTCACCACCCCCGAAAGGCACACACCATGACCAGCACCCCGCTCCGCATCACCGTCTGGGGCGAGAACGTCCACGAACAGGTCGAGCAGCACGTCGCCGAGCGGTACCCCGACGGCATGCACGGCGCGATCGCGGACGGCATCCGCGAGCACCTGCCCGAGGCCGTCGTCCGGACCACCACCATGCAGGAGCCCGAGCACGGCCTCACCGACGAGGTCCTCGCGAACACCGACGTCCTCACCTGGTGGGGGCACGCCGCACACCAGGACGTCGACGACGCCGTGGTCGACCGGGTGCACCGGCACGTGCTCTCCGGCATGGGGCTGCTCGTCCTGCACTCCGGCCACTGGTCGAAGATCTTCGGCAAGCTGATGGGCACCACCTGCACCCTCCGCTGGCGCAGCGAGCACGACCAGGAGCTCGTCTGGACCGTCAACCCGCAGCACCCGATCACCCGCGGGGTGCCGAACCCGATCGTCATCCCCGAGCAGGAGATGTACGGCGAGTACTTCGACGTCCCGACGCCCGACGAGCTCGTGTTCATCTCGGGCTTCACCGGCGGTGAGGTGTTCCGGAGCGGCATGACGTACCGTCGCGGCCTCGGGAAGATCTTCTACTTCTCCCCCGGTGACCAGGACTTCCCCGTCTACCACCACCCGGACGTCCGCCGCGTGATCGCGAACGGCGCCGAGTGGGCCCGGCCCGAGCGGGAGCGGGAGATCCCGACGCTCCGCCGCTACGACCTGGGCGAGTACTTCGACGGGCAGCACTACCGCGGTCCGTTCGACGACGCCGAGCCCGAGACCGCCGAGCCGGCGGCCAGCGAGCCGGCGGCCAGCGAGCCGGCGGCCGAGCGCGACGGGGTGCAGGCGTGAGCCCCCTCCGCGTCCTGCAGGTCGGCGCCGGCGGGATGGGGCGGGCCTGGCTCGCCACCGTCGCCGCCGACCCCGAGGTCGAGCTGGTCGGCATCGTCGACCTCGACCTCGACGCCGCCCGCGCCGGGGCCGAGCACGCCGGCGACCCGTCGATCCCGGTCGGCACGGACCTGACCGTGCTGGCCGCCGAGACCGGTGCCGAGGCCGTCCTCGACATCACCGTGCCGGTCGCGCACCACCCGGTCACGCTGCAGGCGCTCCGGGCCGGGCTCCCCGTGCTCGGCGAGAAACCGGCCGCACAGACCGTCGCCGAGGCGCTGTCGCTCGCCGCCGCCGCCGAGGCCACCGGCAAGCTGTTCATGGTGTCGCAGTCCCGCCGCTACAACGACCAGCTCGTCGCGTTCCGGCAGCACGTCCGCGACCTCGGTGTCGTGGGCGGGCTGAGCACCCGGTTCGCGAAGGCGCCGCACTTCGGTGGTTTCCGCGAGGAGATGGACGACGTCCTGCTGCTCGACATGGCCATCCACGCCTTCGACTCCGCCCGGTACGTGCTCGAACGCGACCCGGTGTCGATGTACTGCGAGTCGTGGAACCCGTCGTGGTCCTGGTACCGGGGCGACGCGGCCGCCGCAGCCGTCTTCACGTTCGAGGACGACGTCCGCTACGTCTACGACGGCTCGTGGTGCGCGCCGGGTGCCGAGACCTCGTGGAACGGCGACTGGCGTGCCTCCGGAGCGGCCGGCACGGCACTCTGGGACGGCGACCACGACCCCTCGAGCGACCTCGACGGCACCCCCGGTTCCCCTGCCGCTGCGCCGTCGGTCGGGCACGAGATCGCCGGGTCGCTGGCGTCCTTCGTCCGGGCGGTCCGCTCCGGCGAGGTGCCGGACGGCGAGGTGCACGGCAACGTGATGAGCCTCACGATGGTCGACGCGGCCATCACCTCGGCCCGCAGCGGGCGCCGGGTCGTCATCGACGAGGTGCTCGAACAGGCGCACCGGGACGCCCTGGCCGCCGAGCAGGACGACGCGATCCGCGACCGTCTGGCCGGGTGGGAGTCGGTCCGCGGGGCCCTGCGCGAGCGGCTGCCCGCGTCCTGAGACGCGACCGCATGACGGACGGGAGGCCCGTGGCGACGCCGCCACGGGCCTCCCGTCCGTCTACCCTCGCTTCGTGAGCAGGAATGGTCGGGTCCGCACGTCGGACCCGACCATTCCTGCTCACCATCCGCGCGCCGCGATCAGCGCGGGATGACGGAGAACAGGAACTTCTTGCGGACCATGTACCAGGCCAGCAGGATCAGCGCCGTGTGCACCACGAACCCGATCCAGAAGTTGCCCCACGGCACACCGGGGATCGACGCGATCGCCAGGGCGAAGAACACCTGCCAGACGAACACGTACAGGCTCGCCTGCCCGAGCGGGATCCAGAGCCAGCCGATGGCGGCGGCGATGGGCTTCCAGAACACCGTGAGGATCGCGTAGGACACGACCGCGAAGAACGCGATGTCCACCAGACGGCCCCACTGCAGGTCCACCCGCTGGTACGCCGTGTTGTACAGGGACTCGTACATCGTCGCCGGGAACGGCACCGGGGTGAACCCGAAGTGGTCGCCGGCCCACACGTAGACCAGGAACGCCGCGTACCCGCCGACGGCGACGCCGACCAGGACCTTGCCGAGCCGCCCGGTGAGCGCGCCGACGATCTGCCGCCGGTAGTACCCGAGCACGAGCCCGTGGGTGAACACCACCTGCCAGGTGAACAGGGGGAACACCGCCTCGAACTGGGAGTTCAGCGGACGGAAGTCTGGGTTGAGCGCCTGGAACACGTACAGCGCCCAGCTGGCGGCGAGGAGCGCCCACCAGAACCCGCGGCGGATCACCCAGATGAGCACCGGGATGAACAGGCTCAGCACCACGAACAGGCCCATGATGTTGAACGGCCACGGCCCCATCTCGAGCAGCAGGAACTGCCGGATCGCGTACCAGGGCGGCGGGTAGGCGAGCAGCTGCATCGCGTTCGGGTACAGGTCGTAGACCCGGCCCTCGGCATCGACACCGCCGGTGCCCGTGCCGCGGTCGGTGAACGTGGTGATGGCGTCGGTGTTCAGGAACGGGACGAAGCTCAGCGCGAAGACCACCAGGATCACCACGAGCGTGACGACGTACTGCTTGCGCGCGCGCTTCCACGCCCCGACGGCCGCCGCCCACTCGCCGAACTTCTTCACGGCGAAGGGGTACGTCATGCCGAGGACCATGCCGGACAGGAACACGAACATCTCGGCGCCGGTGATCGCACCGACGGCGTGCAGCGTGAGGTACGAGTACGGCCCGCCGATCTCGATGTGGGTGATCACGACGGCGAGGATGATGAACCCGCGGAACAGGTCGAGCCGCAGGTCACGGCCGGGCTTGCCGTCGTCGGGGTAGCGCCAGCTCGGCAGGAGCCGGCCGAACACCCCGCTCAGCAGGAAGACGATCGCCAGGCCTGCGGCCAGCCAGACGATCCACGCCATCTGCTCGCCGCCGGTCTCGTACTCCTGGGAGATCGCGGCGTTGCCCTGCTGCACGGTCACGCGGTCGGTGACCGGACCGAAGGCGAAGTCCCCGGACCGCTCGAGGTCGGTGCGGAAGGACTCCGCGACGCCCGGGTCCGCGGTGAGTCGCCAGTCGGCCACGCGGTTGCCGGCCTCGGGTTCGCGTCGCTCGGCCTCGAGCACGGTCATGCCCCGGATCAGCGGACGCTCCTGCACCGCGGCGAGCACCTGCCGCCACCAGCTCTGCTTGACCTGGAGCTCGGCGTCGCCCTGCAGCTCGCGGTTGTACAGGGCGCCGGTGTCGAGGAGCATCGGGCGGTCGTCGGCGGCCGCGAACCGGTCGTAGAACGTGCCCGACTGGGGTTGGTCGTACCCCCAGTCCTCGTCGAACCGGGACTCGACCTCACCGCTGCGGGTGAGCGGCACGGCGCGACCGGCGGCCTCGGTCGGGTCACCCTTGCCGTACGAGAACATCGACAGCCCGACCCAGTCGACCGCTTCCGCCCCCGGCCAGTACGGCCCGTACGGGTCGTCGGCGCCGGTGAGCTGTCCGTCGCCGTTCGTGTCCGCCTTGGCGACGTCGACCGGGGACAGGTTCCGCAGCCGCCCGGCGGACTCGCCGAACGGGTAGCCGGCACCGTACCCGGGCGACCACACCATGAGCGCGTCCGACGTGCCCGCGTGCACGGTCGTCCCGAGCGCCCGGAACGCCCGGACGAACTCCGTCGGCTGCTGGCCCCAGCGGACCCACGTGCCGTTCATCTGCGGTGCGAACCGGACGAGCACCTGGGTGTCGTACTGGTCGTGCAGGTCCTCGAACACGGTGTTGACGGCGCGGGTGTCCGCGGTCTCAAGCGACCGCAGTTCACGGTCGGGTTCGAGGCTCACGACGAGCACCGCGCCCTGGGTCGCCGCCGCACGCGCCGAGCGGAGGAGCTCCTGCTTCGCCGTGCGGTCGAGCGGGTAGTCGACGGAGACCCCGTACATCGACGGCGTCGCGCCGAGCCGCCCCTCGTACCCTTCGGGCGAATCGCTGGCCCAGTCGAGGTCGGGGCCGAACCACGTCGACCCCTCGGCCGGCTGCACGGCGGCCGCCGGGTGCACGGACGCAGCCGACGCCGGCAGCGCACCACCGAGCAGGAGCGTGGCGATCGTGACGAGGAGGGCGACCGCGCGGGCCACCGGCTGCTTCACCGGTCGCACGCAAGCGTCCAGACGTTGTGGCCGGGCTCGTGCCGGTGCTCCAACCGGTCGAGCGCCGCGATGGCGAGGGCGAGACCGCGCCCGCTCTCCTGTTCGACGTCGGCCATGGTGACGGCACTCAGGTCGATGTCGGCGGGCATCCCGTTGTCGGTCAGCACCGCGGTCAGGGCCTGGTCGGTGGCCTCGAGGTGCACGGTGTAGCGGCGCCCGGTCCCCCGGTCGGCGCGGACGGTGTGCTCGACGATGTTCGCGGCGACCTCGGCCAGGGCGGTCTCGAGTGCGAAGCGGAGCCGCACGTCGTCGATGCCCAGACCGTCCCACCATGCGGCGAAGCGGTCCTGCACCTCGTCGAGGGAGTCGGGCGTCGCGGCGACCTCGAACGTGGTCTCGGTGCTCACAGGGGTCCTCCGGCGGTGCTCGACTCGTGTTCGGACTGGGCTGGGGTGGCGGGGCCGCGGTACCGGACGGCCCGGATCACGATGCTGAAGATGAACAGGTCGAAGACGACCCACGCGGTGTTCACGAGCGGTGCGATCCCCTCGGCCTGGCCGGTGAGGTAGCGGATGCCGATCATGACCAGGGCGGCGACCAGGGCACCCATCGCGTACAGCTGCGGCTTGACCAGGTCCCACCGCGGCTTCTGCTCGGTCTCGTCCCGCACCTTCGGGGTGACGCGGAACCCGAGCGGCTTGCCCCGGTAGACGTTCTGGAACGCGCTGGTCACCGACTCGATCCAGACCGGGAAGAGCGCGAGCGAGTACTGCTGCCCGCGCCAGGTCGGTCTGCCGGCGGCCACCACCCAGAACAGCAGCTGGTTGAACACCAGGAACGGGATGAGCCGGGCGAAGAAGTCGACGCTGTAGGCCTGCACGGGGATGACCCCGAACGACAGGCAGAGCACCGGGGCGGCGATGTAGACGATCGCGGCGAACCCGGACAGGTAGCTCCACATCGTCGAGAAGTACATGAGCCGTTGCCCCCACGACAGCCCCTTCTGCACCAGGGGGTTCTCGCGGAAGAACACCTGCATGGTGCCCTGCGCCCAGCGGAGTCGCTGCACGAGCATCGTCGGCAGGTCCTCGGGGGCCAGGCCCTTCGCCAGGATCTCGTCGTGGTAGGCCGACTTCCAGCCGAGGCCGTGCAGGCGCATCGCGGTCGCCATGTCCTCGGTCACCGAGATCGTCGCCAGCGGCATGATCGGCTGCGCCTCGTCGTCACGGTTCACGTCGAGGGCACGGGCGAGCACGGCGATGGACTCGATGGCGGCGACCGGTGAGGCCTCGCGCCGGCCGAGCACGTCGAGGGCGGCGTCGTCGAGACCCGCGAACGTGTTGGCGTCGGTGGACATCGCCGCGAGCTCCTGCAGGTCGTTCCGCACGGACTCGAGGTCGGCGGCGGCGAACCGGAACGCGATGGCGTCGATGCCCCGCTGGAACGCGTACGTCACGTCGCCGAGCGGCTCACCGGCGCGGACCTGCTCGCGCGCCTGGTCCACCACGGCCTCGGCGTCGTCGAGGGCGGCGAGCACCCGCGGGTCGGTCTCGGTCTCGCGGGAGCGGGCGAGGAGCTTGCGCGAGGTGGCGAGGGTGCGCTGCACGGACGCCTCGACCTCGGCCACGTAGCGCGAGATGCCGAGCTGCATGAGCGCTTCGCGCCGAAGGATGGCGTTCGACCCGCAGAAGAACGCGGCGTTCCAGCCGTCCTTCGACTGCTGGATCGGACCGTAGAACAGCGGCGCCTGGCTGCCGAGGGGGTCGTCGTCCGGCACGTTCTCGAACCACTGCGGGGTCTGCACGAGCGCCATCCGCGGGTCCTTGAAGTACCCGAGGGTGCGGTCGAGGATCGCCGGGTCGGGCACCTGGTCGGCGTCGAGGATGAGCAGGAACTCGCCCTGCGTCGCGAGCAGGGCGTTGTTGAGGTTGCCGGCCTTGGCGTGCCGGGGCCGGTCCACCCAGTCGGCGCCGCGCGTGATGACGCCGATGCCGAGCGCCTCGGCCGCCGCACGCATCTCGGGTCGGTTGCCGTCGTCGAGGATCCAGGTGGTGTGCGGGTGCGTGATCGCCTTCGCCGCGCGGGCGGTGCGCTCGACCAGGTCGATCGGCTCGTTGTAGGTCGTGATGAAGACGTCGACGGTGACGTCGGTGGACGGCTTAGTCGGTGGTTCGCCGCGCTCCCGGAGCCGCCAGGCCCCGAGGGCGAAGAGCAGGGAGTCGATGACGCTGTAGGTCTCGGCGAGGATCAGCGGCACCGCGATCCACCACGAGTGCCAGTTCACCGAGGCCGCCCAGCGCCACACGATGTAGTTGACACCGGCGAGGGACGCCAGGAGCGCCACCGTCCGCACGGCCACCAGGCGTCGGCGGGCGGTGCCGGTGGTCAGGCGGCGGCGGTCCTGTCGGCTGACGTCGAGCGCGGTCACCGGGTCTCCCCGTCCGCGGCGTCGCCGGACGTGCTGCGTCGCAAGCGTTCCTCCTGATCCCCGCGCGGGCCCCGGCCGCGTCGCACGCCCGAGTGTGGTTCCGTCCGGCAGCTGACCCGGAGGGCACCGTGCCGGTCGTCCGCTCCGGTCATCGGGCACGACCTCGGCGTGACGACCTGTCTACCGCACGGGCGGGTGCTCTGTCAGGCAGCGCACCCGATCTGGGGACAGCACCCGCGTCAGAACGTGGCGGTGAACCCCAGGTCATCCGCCAGACGCACGATGACCTGGTCGAAGTAGGCGGCCGGGTCGGACACGGAACCGACGAAGTGTCCGAAGAGCTCGAACGAGATCGTCCCGAACACCGTCGTCCAGGCCATCAGGGTGCGGACGAGGACCTCGTCGGGCAGGGTGATACCGAACGAGCGCAGGGTGGCGACCCCGTCCGCGACGGCGGGACCGGCCACCCCGGGAGCCGCCGGAGGAGCGGTGGGTGATCCGGGCCTCCCGGCCGCCGCCGGCGTCGACGTGACGGACGAGCCCGACGCGCCAGGCGCACCGGACACACCTGGCGCACCGGACCCGACGGCGTCCGCGACCACGCGCACCAGCGCCAGCGTCGTCCGCGTCGCGGGCACGACGGTCTCCCGCGGCGCCGCGTAGCCGGGCACGGGCGAACCGAACAGCAGCGCGAAGTCCCCCGGGTGCGCGATGGACCAGTCCCGGATCGCCCGGCACATCGCCACCCAGCGCGCACCGGGAGTCGGTCCGGCCGCGACACCGGCGGCCTCGACCGCGGCGCCGAGCTCGTCGTAGTCGGTGATGAGCAGGGCCGTCAGCAGGTCGTCGCGGCTCGGGAAGTACCGGTACACGGCCGACGAGACCATCCCGACGTCACGGGCGACGGCACGCAGGCTGAGGGCAGCGGGACCCTCGCCGGTCAGGCGGGTTCGCGCTGCGGCCAGGATCTCCGCGGTGACCGTCTGCCGTGCCAGTGCTCGGGCGGTGGGTGCCATCCGACGATCCTGGCACGGGAGAGCAGCGCACACAAAGGAGAGCACTGCTCTTGCTTTCGCGTCGACGAACCGTCATGCTCGGTTCCGAGAGCGGTGCTCTCGCAACCAGGAAGCAGGAGACCATGACCCACCACCTCGTCGTCGGTGCCGGCCCCGTCGGCCGACACGTCGCGGACCTGTTGACCGTCCGGGGCGACCGCGTCACCGTCGTCTCCCGCTCCGGTCGCAGCACGGGCATCGCCGGGGTCGAGCACCTCGCGCTCGACGCCTCCGATGCCGATGCCCTCTCCCGCGCCGCCGAGGGAGCAGCCGTCCTCCACAACTGCGCGAACCCCGGCGACTACACGCAGTGGGAGCGCACCTGGCCCCCGCTCGCCGCAGCACTGCTCACCGCGGCCGAACGCACCGGGGCCACCTACGCCATCACCGGGAACCTGTACCCGTACGGCCCGGTGGACGGGCCGATGCACGAGGGACTGCCGGACGCTGCCACCGACCACAAGGGGGCGCTCCGCGCGACCCTGTGGGCCGATGCCCTCGCCGCGCACGACGCCGGCCGTGTCCGGGTCGTCGAGGTCCGCGCCTCGGACTACCTCGGCCCCGGGATCGGCGCGAACGGGCACGTCACACGCGTGCTGCCGGCGGCGCTGCGGGGACGGACGGTGTCGATGGTCGGTCGCACGGACCTGCCGCACACCTTCACCGACGTGTTCGACGTCGCCCGGACCCTCGTCGCCGCTGCCGAGGACCAGGGCGCACACGGCCGCACGTGGATGGTGCCCAGCAACGCCCCGCGGACGCAGCGCCAGGCCCTCACCGACGTCCTCGCGGCGGCGGGGAAGCCCGCGGTGCCGGTGCACCGGATGCCCGCGGCCCTGTTCCGCGTCGGCGGGCTCGTGTCGCCGATGATGCGCGAGCTGGCCGACCTGACCTACCAGTGGACCGCGCCGTACGTGGTCGACGACCGCGAGAGCCGGGCACGCTTCGGCATCGAACCGTCCCCGTGGGACGAGGTCTGCTGCCGCACGGCCGCCGGCGCGGTCTGATCCACGCACCACACACGGAAGGGGGACAGGACGCGCCGTTGCGCCCTGTCCCCCTTCCGCCTCGCACCGCCGGTCAGATCACCAGCAGCCTCGAGTACTGCGCCGCGTCGAGCTGCTGGGCAGCTCCACCCGCGGCGGGGACCTTCCACAGCCCGACCGAGGGGCCGCTGTCGATGGACACGAACACGTCCCCGTCGGCGGAGGCGGCACCCAGGTGCTCGCCACGCGAACCGGCGGTCAGCCCGGTCACCGGCACGGTGGACGTGCCACCGCTGCCGACCACGAGCTTGTCCGGGATGCCGCGGTCGATCTTGCAACCGGTCGGGCTGGTCGGGTACTCCGCCGGGGCGGGGCAGAACTCCGCCGACTGCAGGAGCGAGAAGCCGTCCGCGTTCGCGGCAGCGTACTCGAACGCGTTCCGCGGTTCGATCTTCGTCAGTTCGGTCGCCCCGGGCTTCAGCTGGTACCAGGTCCACGCCCCGGCGGCACCGGGCGAGCGGATGTCGACGTAGACGTTGCCCTGCGAGTCCGCGAGCACGCCGGCGGGGTAGCCGACGGTCGAGCCGCCCGGCCCGGTGAACGTGCGGGCGGCGATGCCAGTGCCCTTGACGTACGGCCGGCTGACCGTTCCGCCGAGCACGACGACCTTGCCGTCCGGGGTGACCGTCCAGAAACGCTCATCGCTCCCGACGGCCTTGCCACCCAGGTCCAGCACGACCTTCGGGGTCGAGGTTCCGACGGACAGCTTCTGCACCGCGCCGGTCACCGAGTCCACCCAGTACAGGTTGCCCTCGGCGTCGGAGCGCAGGTCCGGGGTCAGGTGCAGGCCGGACGCGATGATCGAGATCCCACTGCCGTCGGCCGGGTCGCGAAGGATCTCGGTGCCGTCCGCCGACGGGGTGAACACGTCACCGTCGGCGTTCGCGGCGAAGCCTTCGCCGTGCGTCGCGACGACGGTCTTCGCACCGCTGCCGGAGTCCGCGAACCGCACGACGGCACCGTTGCCGTCGAGGGCGAACAGCGACTGCGTCGTCTCCGGCTCGGGCACCGACGGTGACGTCCAGCGCAGCGTGACCGTGCGACCGGTCCCCCGGTGGCCGAGGGCACGCACCGAGAAGCGGTAGGTGGTCGCGGGCGAGAGCTCGTCGAAGCGGTCGGAGCGGGCGCGCGGGAGGAGTCGGTGGACCTGGTGGTCGTGCCGGTTCGCGACGGCGTCGACGTCGACCTTCCAGCCGGTCACCTTGGCGCCACGGTCCGGGCCGCGCCACGTCAGCGTGGCACTGTCCGCGTCGCCGGTGACGCGGACAGCGGTCGGTGCTCCCGGCACCGACGGAGAGGTGTGCGCCGTCGCCGGCACCGCACCTCCGAAGACGAGCGCCGCGGCGGCGACCGCGGTGATGAGTGCTCGGTACACGATGGTTCCCCTGCCTTCTCCGCGGCTCCCTGCGTCACGGCTCCGGTCATCACAGCACCGTGCGGACTCCAGGGGAACGCCTGCGGGCGGGATCTGCGGTTCCCCGCACCGCAAGATGCGAAGGGCCCGTACCGGCAGACGCCGTCGTGTTCCCGAGACACCGCCGAATCCGACGGCGTCTCGCCGACTCGGCGGCGTGGAACCGACACGACGGCGTCTCGCGGGCCCGGGACCCGCACCGACGACGGACGGGAGGCCCGGTGCCAGCTGGCACCGGGCCTCCCGTCCGAAGGGGGTCGCGTCTCGGACGCGGCGCGTCTCAGTAGCGCGGCTTGCGCTCCGGACGGTCGTCGCGGTCGTCGCGGCGGCCACCGCCACGGCGGTCCGCACGGATCTCGATGAGCTTGCCGCTGATCCGGGTGTCGGTCAGGCGGTCGAGCACACCGGGGTCCATGTCGGCCGGCAGTTCGACGATCGAGAAGTCCGGACGGATCTGGATCGCACCGAAGTCGTCGCGACGCAGGCCACCCTCGTTGGCCAGGGCACCGACGATCTGGCGCGGCTCGACGCGGTGACGACGGCCGACCTCGATGCGGTACGGGGACATCGGCTGCGAACGGCGCGGGCCACGGTCGCCGCGGTCACCACGGTCGCGGTCGCCACCACGGTCGCCGCGGTCGTTGCGGCCGCCACGGTCATCGCGGGCACCGCGCTCGTCGCGCTCGCTGCGGCGGGCGTCGCGCTCCATCTGGCTGCGGAGGGCGTCGTCGGCTGCGGTGAGGAGCAGCGGCGAGTCGCCCTGCGCCACGACGGCCAGGGCGGCGGCGACGTCGTCCGAGGGGACGTCGTGGTGCTCGACGTAGTGCGCGATGACGTCGCGGAAGGCGGCGATCCGGCCCTGGTCCTCGAGCGCCGCGGTGATGGCGTCGTCGAAGCGGGTCAGGCGCGTCTCGTTGACGTCGTCGATGGTCGGCAGCTGCATCTGCGTGAGCGGCTGCTTGGTGTGGCGCTCGATCGCGGACAGCAGGCGACGCTCACGCGGGGTGACGAAGCTGATCGAGTCGCCCGAGCGGCCGGCACGACCGGTCCGGCCGATGCGGTGCACGTAGGACTCGATGTCGACCGGGATGTCGAAGTTCACGACGTGCGTGATGCGGTCGACGTCCAGGCCACGGGCGGCGACGTCGGTCGCGACCAGGATGTCGAGCTTGCCCGACTTCAGCTGGTTGACCGTGCGCTCGCGCTGGGCCTGGGCGACGTCACCGCTGATCGCGGCGGCGGCGTACCCGCGGGCACGGAGCTTCTCGGCCAGGGTCTCGGTCTCGCTCTTGGTGCGGACGAAGATGATCATGCCCTCGAAGTCCTCGACCTCGAGGATGCGGGTGAGCGCGTCGACCTTCTGCGGGTACGAGACCATCAGGTAGCGCTGCGTGATGTTCGCGGCGGTCTTCGTCTTGGTCTTGACGGTGATCTCGGCCGGGTCGGTCAGGTACTGCTGCGAGATGCGGCGGATCTGCGCGGGCATGGTCGCCGAGAAGAGCGCGACCTGCTTGTCATCCGGGGTGTCGGCGAGGATCGTCTCGACGTCCTCGGCGAAGCCCATCTTGAGCATCTCGTCGGCCTCGTCGAGCACCAGGTACTTCAGCTCGGACAGGTCGAGCGTGCCCTTCGCCAGGTGGTCCATGATGCGACCGGGGGTGCCGACGATCACGTCGACGCCGCGGCGCAGGGCGGAGAGCTGCACGCCGTAGGCCTGGCCGCCGTAGACCGGCAGGACGTGGACGTTCTTCATGTGGGACGCGAACTGCTCGAACGCCTCGCACACCTGCAGGGCGAGCTCGCGCGTCGGGGACAGCACGAGCGCCTGCGGCTTCTTGCTGCCGGACTCCATGCGGGACAGGATCGGCAGCGCGAAGGCCGCGGTCTTGCCGGTACCGGTCTGCGCCAGGCCGACGACGTCGCGCCCGGCGAGGAGCGTGGGGATGGTGGCTTCCTGGATGGCGGAAGGGGTCTCGTAACCGATGTCCTTGACGGCCTTGAGCACAGCGTCGCTCAGGCCGAGATCGGCGAACGTCACCACGGGCCCGTCGTCGAGGGTCTCAGTGGTGGGGGTGGTGTCCGTGCTCATACCACCAACGGTATCTCGAATGCGCGCTCCGCAGGGACGGGAGGCCCGTGGCGACGCCGCCACGGGCCTCCCGTCCATCCTGTTGGTCGCGTCAGGAGCGCGCGGTGCCGATCCCCAGGACCGCGTCCGCCCGGTCGTTCAGTCGCGTCAGCATCTCGGCGAGCGAGCGCAGCTCGTCGGAGGCGAACTCCTCCGTCAGGTCGTCGAACACCTCGGCGCCGGCGGCGTCCAGCTCGTGGAGCAGTCGTCGGCCGGCGGGGGCGAGCGTGACGAGCGTGGCACGGCCGTCCGCGGGGTCCGGCGACCCGATCAGGTGCTCGGCCTCGATCAGCGAGGCGACCCGGCGGCTGATCACCGGGCGCGACAACCCGGTCGCGTCGGCGATCGCGGTCGCCCGGACCGGCCCGTGCCCGGCGACGGCTCGCAGGATCACGCGGGCCGTCGGGTCGAGGCCGCCACGGGACTCGATGAGCGAGGAGCGCAGGGTCTGCCGGACCCACAGCCGGTCGAGCTGGGATCGCAGGAGTCGCTCGGCGGCACGCCGGTCGTCGGTCACGGGCTCAGCGTAGCGGGCACATTTAGTTGCTTGCCGGAAGCAACAGATGTATCGTTGCGCGGTCTGCAAAGTTTCACAGCCAGAAAAAGGAGTTCGATGACCGCCACCGCACCCGTCCCGGTGCAGCACGGTCGGCACACCGCCGAGGCCCCCGCGGCCTCCGGAGGCGCCGGCCAGCAGCCGCTGATGACCCACCGTCAGATCCTCCTGGTGATCTACGGCCTGATGGCGGGCATGTTCCTGTCCTCGCTCGGCCAGACGGTGTTCGGCACGGCGATCCGCACGATCGGCGACGACCTGCACGGGCTCGACCAGCAGGCCTGGGTGACGACCGCGTACCTCATCACCTCGACGATCGCGACGCCGATCTACGGCAAGCTCTCCGACATCTTCGGCCGCCGTCCGCTGTACATCTTCGGCATCGTCGTCTTCATCCTCGGCGCCGTCCTGTCGTCGATGTCGACCTCGATGCTCATGCTCGCCGCCTTCCGCGCGGTGCAGGGCATCGGTGCCGGCGCGCTGATGTCGCTGCCGCTCGCGATCATGGGCGACATCCTCGCCCCGCGTGAGCGCGCCAAGTACCAGGGGTACTTCCTCGCCGTCTTCGGAATCTCGTCCGTCATCGGCCCGCTCATCGGCGGTCTGCTCGCCGGTTCCTCCGAGATCCTGTGGATCACGGGCTGGCGCTGGGTGCTCCTGATCAACGTGCCGATCGGTGTCGCGGCGCTCCTCATGGTCATCGTGTTCCTGCACCTGCCGAAGGTGCACGGCACCGGCGACGCGAAGCCGAAGGTCGACTGGTGGGGCGCGACCGCCGTCATCGTCACCCTCGTGCCGCTCCTGCTCGTCGCCGAACAGGGCCGCATCTGGGGCTGGGGCTCCCCCGCCGCCATCGCCTGCTACGTCGTCGGTGTCGTCGGCCTGATCGGCCTGCTGCTCATCGAGTCGAAGATGGGCGACGCGGCGATCATCCCGCTCAAGCTGTTCCGCTCGGGCACGTTCTCGATGGCGACCGTCATCGGCTTCCTGGTCGGCTTCGCGATGTTCGGCGCGATGCTGACCATCCCGCTCTACCTGCAGATCGTCGTCGGACTGACCCCGACCGAGTCCGGCTTCGCGACGCTGCCGCTCGTCGGTGGTCTGATGATCGCCTCGATCACCTCGGGGCAGATCGTCGCCCGCGTCGGCCGGTACCGGATCTTCCCGGTCATCGGCACCGCGCTCGTCTCCGCCGGCTACGTCGTCCTGACGTTCATGTCGATCGACAAGCCGCTCTGGTTCCTGATGATCGGCATGTTCCTCATCGGTCTCGGTCTCGGCTCGGTCATGCAGTCGCTGACCCTGGCGTCGCAGGGCTCCGTCGAGGCCCGTGACATGGGCGTCGCCACGTCGTCCGCCACGTTCTTCCGCCAGATCGGTGGCACGCTCGGCACCGCCGTGCTGCTGTCCATCCTGTTCTCGGTGATGCCGGCGAACATCCTGACCGCGACCGCGAACCAGAAGGACCTCGGTCCGGCGCTCGACGCCGCGCTCAACCCGACCGTCGCCAGCGCGAAGGCGAACCAGGGCGCCATGGACAAGATCTGGACGCCCGTCGTCACCCCGCTGACGAAGACCGTGCAGTCGCAGCTCGACGCCGCCTCGGCGAAGGCGAAGCAGGCCGCCGACGCCGCGGTCACCGAGCAGGTCACCGCGGCCGTGCAGCAGCAGGTCACCGCCGGTGCCGTGCCCGCAGCAGCAGCGCAGACCGTCATCGACCAGCAGGTGGCCGCGGCCACGCCGGCCGCCGAACAGTCGGCACTCGAGCAGGTCGCCGAACAGGCGCACGCCAGCGTGCAGGACGGCACCGTGTCCGTCGACTGGGCGGACGCCGACCAGCGCTCCTACTGGGTCGACGAGCTCACCCCGGAGCTGGCGAAGAAGATCGACGACGGCAACACCACGAGCGACAGCGCCACCAGCACGAACGACACCTCGTTCCTGACCGGTGCCGACAGCCGCCTGACCCGGCCGTTCATGGCGGGCTTCAACGCCTCGTCCGTGACGATCTACTGGGTCGGCCTCGGCGTCATCCTGCTCGCGTTCGTGCTGACCTGGTTCTTCCGGGTGCCGCCGCTGCGCCAGCGGTCGGCCCTGCAGGAGCAGGCCGACATGTCCGCCGAAGCACAGCTCGAGGCCGAGGCGGGCGCCGCCGCAGCCGAGGCCGGCTCGTTCACCGGCCCGATGACCGGGTCCGTGCCGACCGGTTCCACGCCGACGCACCGTCGGTGACCGACCGGGGCGTCCGTCCGTGCCCCCTTTCCGGGCGGGCGCCCCTCCCACACACACCAACCCAGCAGGAGTCCACGTGATCACCACCCCGGCAGCGGCTGCGGCAACGGAGCCGTGCACGCTGCGTGAACGGAAGAAGCAGCAGACCCGGCAGGCACTGCACGACGCAGCGCTCACGCTGGTGTCCGCGCACGGACTCGACGGCGTCACGGTCGAACAGATCTGCGCCGACGCCGACGTCTCCCCCCGCACCTTCTTCAACTACTTCTCGTCGAAGGCGCACGCGGCGCTCGGGCTCGACTCCGTCGAGGTCCCGGAGCGCTCAGCGGCCTGGTTCGCCGAGGCCGACGGTGCCCTGGTCGACGACCTGTGCGCCCTGGTCGCGGCCACCGTCCCGCTCTCACAGGACCGCCGCCGGATGAAGGAGCTGCTCGTGCTCCGGCCGGAGATGTCCTCGATGGTGATGCAGTGGATGGCCGAGTCGCGCCAGTCCCTGCTCAGCGTCGTCGGCACCCGCACGGACGCGCAGACCGCCCGAACCGCGGTGACCCTGGTGATGTCGGCGCTCAGCGAGGTGGCGCACCGCGAGACCGTGCGGAGCAACGACGAGCTCGCGGATCGGCTCCGTGCCGTCGTGCGGGAGATGGCGGCGCTCGTCTCCTGAGCCGCCGGCCGTCGGCTCGCCGTGTCGAATCGGGCGTACCGGGTCGAATCGGGCGTACCGGGTAGGAACTTCCTGCCCGGTACGCCCGATTCCGCTTTCCAGCGCACGTGCTCTGGGAAGGAACCGCACGTCGTCGACGTGGCCGGAGGCGGACGGGAGGCCCGTGGCGGTGTCGCCACGGGCCTCCCGTCCGTCAGGTGGCCGGGTGGCGAACACGCCGTCGTGTCTGCCCGACGCCGCGAAGTCGTCGAGACGCCCCCGTTTCCGGAGGCGTCTCAACGTGACGACGGCGTCTCGTGCCGCAGCAACGGGTCAGACGACGGACCAGCCACCGTCGCTCGGCAGCACCGCGCCGTTGACGTTCGCCGAGTCGTCGCTCAGCAGCCAGGTGATGGCGGCGGCGAGCTGCTCGGGCTGGGCGACCGGCGGGATGGTGGTCTGCATGATCGGACCGACCCGGCGGGCCGCGTACTCGCTGCGCATCGGCGCCTCGATGTTCGTGGCGACCGCACCCGGTGCCACGGCGTTCGCCCGGATGCCCTGCGGCCCGTGGAAGAAGGCGACGCTCTTGGTGTACCCGGCGATGGCGTGCTTCGACGAGGTGTAGGCAGCACCGGCGGCCGAGGCCTTCAACGCAGCCTCGGACGCGACGTTCACGACGGACCCCTTGCCGGCGGCGATCATCAGCGGCAGCACGGCGCGGGTCAGGCGCATCGGGCCCGTGACGTTGACGCTGAAGACACGCTCCCAGGTGGCGTCGTCGACCTCGTCCGGCGGCAGGAACGCGTCCATGATGCCGGCGACGTTGGCGAGCCCGTCCACCCGGTCGCCGGCGGTGGCGATGAGTGCGTCGATGGTCTCGCTCGCGGCGACGTCACCGACGACGGTCTCCACGGCGAAGCCCTCGAGCTCCGTGCGGAGTGCGTCGAGCCGCTCGGCCACGACGTCGGTCGCGATGACGCGCCCACCCTCGTTCGCGATGCGCGTCGCCGTGGCGCGTCCGATGCCGGAACCCGCTCCGGTGACGATGATGGTCCTGCCGGTGAACCGTCCGGCGGTGGTGTCGGTCATGTGGTCTCCTCGATGCGGGGCGCTCGCTGCGCCACACCCGGTTATAGCACTCAGTGCCGAAAGGTCCCCATGAGCTCGACGAACGACCGTCCGACGGGGCGCCCACGCACCATCGACCCCGACGCCGTGTCCCTCGTCGCACTCCGGCTGTTCGACGACCAGGGCTTCGACGCCGTGTCGATGGACGACGTCGCCGCGGCGGCCGGGGTCAGTCGCCGATCGCTCTTCCGGCTGTTCCCGAACAAGGCGGCGCTGGTCTGGGGCGGTCTCGACGAGTTCGCCGCACGGTTCCGCGAAGCCCTGCGGTCACGGCCGGCCGACGAGCCCTCGGCGGTGGCGCTCCGGGCGGCCTACCGGATCGGTGCGACGTTCCCGGACGACGCGGTCGAGGTCACCCGGCACCGACTCCGGGTCATCCGCGCGAACCCGTCGCTCGAGCACGTCGGCGCCGCCACGGTCACAGCCCTGACCGACGAGATCCTGCGGTACGTGGCCGAGCGGGACGGGGTCACCGCCGACGACCTCGCCGTCGCCGTCCGCGCCCACACGCTGGCCGCCGCCGCGAGCGCCGCACTCACCTGGTGGGCACTGCACGGCGACGGACGACCGGAGGACGTCCTGGAGCGCGCACTCGCCCTGCTCGACTGACGAGCCCCGGGGTTCCCCCACGCCGCACGCCGGAGTACCTTGCCGGGCATGCACACGACCGGACCCGCGCCGTACTTCCAGTTCGCCGGCACCGCCAGGCAGGCCCTCGAGCACTGGCAGCGGGTGTTCGGTGGCGACGTGCAGATCGCGACCTACGCGGACTTCTCCCGCACGGACGGTCCGGCCGACGCCGTCGCGCACGGCCAGCTCACCGGCGAGCTGCAGCTGTTCGCCGCGGACACGAGCGAGGGCGACACCCCGTTCTCGGCGACCGGGCTGCTCTTCTCACTGCTCGGCGCCGCGGAACCGGACGTCCTGCGCCGGTGGTTCGACCAGCTCGCCGAGGGCGGCACGGTCGTCGACCCGCTGCAGCAGCGCCCGTGGGGCGACTGGGACGGCACCGTCCGTGACGCGTACGGGGCCACCTGGCTGATCGGGTTCGAGGACTCGGCGCGCTGAGTCCCGCGCGCTGCAGCGCCTACTGCTGGTCGGACGGCAGCAGCGGCGCCCAGAAGGCATCGGGACCGTCGGCCTGCACGGCGTCGCGCTCGAACCGGAACCCGTAGTCGCGGACGAAGTCGAGGGCCGCGGCCTGCTCGTCCTCGGCGTCGTCGTGGTCCGCGTCGAACAGGTACACCCCGTGTCCCATCGCGACACCGGCGTCGCTGATGACGGAGAGGTCCCAGCGCCCCTGCTCGGAACGCTCGATCCGGACGACGGCGGCCTGGGATGCGGTGAAGTCAGCCATGCCGCGAGCCTACGGACGCACCGCGGCTGGCGTTCAGGATGCTCCGCGGCCACTACGCTGTGCACGGTCACAGGTCAGACGAGTGGAGAACGAATTGTCAGTCGGATTGCTCGCCGTGGTGGACGACATCCTCTCCGCAGCCCTCAAGGCCAGCGCGAAGACCGCCGGGGTCGTCATCGACGACGCCGCCGTCACGCCCCAGTACGTGCAGGGTCTCGAGCCCGCTCGTGAACTCCCGGTCGTCGGGCGCATCGCCCTCGGCAGCCTGTTCAACAAGTTCATCATCATCATCCCGCTGGCGTTGCTGCTCACGGCCTTCGCACCCGGGGTGCTGCCGTGGCTGCTGCTGCTCGGCGGCACGTACCTGTGCTTCGAGGGCGCCGAGAAGGTCACCGAGTGGTTCGGCGTCCACCACGAGGGCGGGTCCGACGAGGCCGTCACCGAACCGAAGCTCGTCTTCGGCGCCATCCGCACCGACCTCATCCTGAGCACCGAGATCATGCTCATCGCGCTGGCGGGCCTCGACCCCGACCTGGGGCTCTGGCCGACGCTCGGCGCCCTGATCGTGATCGGCCTGGTCATGACCGCCGTCGTCTACGGCGCCGTGGCACTGCTCGTGAAGGTCGACGACATCGGCCTGCAGATGATGAAGAACTCCGTCCGCCGCACCCGCCGGATCGGTGCCCGCATCGTGCGCGCGATGCCGATGGTCTTCCGGGTCATCAGCGTCATCGGCACGGTCGCGATGCTGTGGGTCGGTGGACACCTGGTCATCGCGAACCTCGCCGAGACCTTCTGGCACGGGCCGTACGACCTGCTGCACGTGATCGAGCACGCGCTCGAGGCCGCAGGCCCCGTCGTCGTCTGGATCGCCGACACGGCCGTGTCGGCCGTGGTCGGCCTCGCGCTGGGCATGGTCGTCGTCGGCATCGTGCTGGGCATCGGCCGCCTGCGCGGCAAGCAGCACTGACGCGGCTGCGGCGAGGCTCGGCACCCGCGCGTACCGTGACCGCATGGCAACGGTGCGACAGGTCCAGGTGACGTTCGACTGCGCCGAGCCGGAGCGTGTCGCCCGGTTCTGGTGCGAGGTCCTCGGGTACGTGGTGCCACCGCCCCCACCGGGGTTCGCCGACTGGGACGCGTTCGACCGGTCGCTGCCGCCGGAGCACCAGGGCTCGGCCTTCGCGTGCGTCGACCCGACCGGTGCCGGTCCCCGCCTGTTCTTCCAGCGCGTCCCCGAGGGCAAGACGGTGAAGAACCGCGTGCACCTGGACGTCCGGGTCGGCACCGGGATGACCGGTGCCGAACGGCTCGCGGCCCTCGACGCCGAGAGCGCCCGACTGGTCGGGCTCGGCGCCACCCAGGTCCGTCGGATGACGGCGGACCAGGTGAACGAGTCGTGCATCGTCATGCAGGACGTCGAGGGCAACGAGTTCTGCCTGGACTGACCGGCGTATCGTCGATGCACCCGAACCGCACCGCCGCGCCCCGGAAGGACCCCCACCCCGCATGACCGTCACCGCCGCATCCGCCACCGCAGCCGACGCCACCGCCCTCGAACACCTGCTGGGGTCCGACCAGGCGCTCCGCGACCCGGAGTCCCTCGAGCGCTACCGCCACGACGACGCCGAGTGGGCGGACTCCACGGCACCGCTCGCCGTGGTCCTGGCACGCAGCACCGACGACGTCGTCACCGCCGTCTGCTGGGCCGTCGCAGCCGGTCTCCGGGTCGTCCCCCGCGGTGCCGGCACCGGTCTGTCCGGCGGCGCCAACGCGATGGCCGACTCGATCGTCGTGTCGCTCGAGCGGATGAACCGGGTGCTCGAGGTGAACACCGACGAGCGCTACGCGGTCACCGAACCCGGCGTCATCAACGACGCACTCCGCGCCGCGGTCGCCGAGCACGGCCTCTGGTACCCGCCGGACCCCGCGAGCTCGGCGATCTCGACGATCGGCGGCAACGTCGCGACGAACGCCGGCGGCATCTGCTGCGTCAAGTACGGGGTCACCCGCGACTACGTGCTCGGCATGACCGTCGTGCTGGCTGACGGGTCGGTCGTGGAGCTCGGCCGCCGGACTGCGAAGGGCGTCGCCGGGTACGACCTCACCGGACTGCTGGTCGGTTCCGAGGGCACGCTCGGCATCGTCGTGTCGATCACCGTGAAGCTGCTCCCCCTGGCCGGCCGTGACGAACGGGCGGTGATCGGGTACTTCCCCTCGCTGACCGCAGCGGGCGACGCCGTGGCCGCGATCTCGCGCGCGGGGATCGTCCCCGCGGCACTCGAGATCGTCGACCGCACCTGTCTGCGCGCCGTCGACGACTGGATGCACCTCGGGCTGCCGACGGACGTCGACACCCTGTTGCTCGCGCGGGTCGACGAGCGCGGTGCGGCCGGTGACGAGATCGCCGACCACGTCGCGGACGTGTTCGCCGAGGCCGGTGGGACGGACGTCGAGCGGGCCACCGACCCCGGGGACATCGACCGGCTGTTCCAGGCCCGCCGACTCGCCTACCCGGCACTCGAACGGCTCGGCCCGGTGCTGACCGAGGACATCTGCGTGCCGCGGAGCGCGGTGCCCGAGATGCTCCGGCGGATCCAGGTGACCGCGGACGCGCAGGACGTCACGATCGCCAACATCGCGCACGCCGGCGACGGCAACCTGCACCCGCTGATCATCGCGCCCGAGGGCGACGACGCCGCGAAGGCCCGCGCGAAGACCGCGTTCGACCAGATCGTGGCGGACTGCCTGGCGCTCGGCGGGACCGTGACCGGTGAGCACGGCGTCGGGCTGCTGAAGCTGCCGGGCCTGCGGGTCGAGCTCGGCGACCGCGTGCTCGCGATGCACCGCTCCGTCAAGGACGCGCTCGACCCGGCGGGGACCCTGAACCCGGGCAAGGCGTTCTGACCCGGCCAGACGACGGACGGGAGGCCCGGTGCCAGCTGGCACCGGGCCTCCCGTCCGTCAGGTGGTCGCGTTCAGCGACCGGTGTGCGTCACGCAGGAGCGCATCCGCACGCACGCGTGCTCAGTGGCGACGGAAGTACCCGTTCGCGCCACCGACGTACATCAGGATCGTCGCGATGAGCACCGCGACGCCACCGATCCAGCCGAAGGCGTTGCCACCCGAGGCCGCGCCGACGCCGACGCCGATGAGCTGCAGGACCGCAAGGACCGTCAGCACGATGCGGGCCCAGTTGCGGCCGTCGCGCATCTTGAAGACGATGATGAGCTCGATCACGGCCAGGATGAACGCGAAGATCGCGCCGCCGACGAGCGGGGCGGTGCCGACGTCCTGGGCGGCGGAGGAGCTGCCACCCGAGACCAGACCGATGATGCCCTGCAGGATGTTCGCCAGGACCACCACCAGCCAGATGACGAACGACACGGTGACGGAGGTGGGACGACTGGACGTCGATGCCATGGGGAATGCCTTTCTCGATGGACCACGTTCAGCGGCCTCTCAGAGAACGTACTTGCGGGCGTGACCGCTGTCCGGATGAGCCCGAAGGTCACAGAGCGGTAACGACGGCAGATCCGTCCAAACCCTTCGCCGGAGGGTGCCGAATCACCTGCAACGACC
>NZ_MJGL01000013.1:71900-93984 GCF_001864855.1 Curtobacterium sp. MCBA15_005 | reverse complement strand
ATCGTGATCAGTCCTTTGCTCTGGAGGCGCTCCGGCCGGTGGCCGAATGTGCACGTGGTGTGCACGCTTGCTGTGTACAAGCTGCAGCCCGGCCAACTGTGACCGGAGAGCGCCCTGGGCGTTTGCCCTGTGCAAGTGATTCGGCACCCCCGCCCGAACGGTTTGGGACGAGTTTCCTGAGGTGCCGCAACCCGGGGTTTCGTACCGTGTACCCATGGCTCCAGCACACATCTCCACCACCGACCGGCTCCGGGCGGTCGACGCCTGGTGGCGCGCCGCCAACTACCTGACGGTCGGGCAGATCTACCTGCTGGACAACCCGTTGCTCACCAGGCCGATCGAGCCGGATGACGTCAAGCCGCGGCTGCTCGGCCACTGGGGCACCTCTCCCGCACTGAACCTCGTGTACGCACACTGCAACGCGCTGATCACGGAGACCGGGCGCGAGTTCCTGTACATCTGCGGCCCGGGGCACGGCGGCCCGGCGATGAACGCGAACGCCTGGCTGGACGGCACGTGGAACGAGCTGTACCAGGACGTCGACCTCCAGCGGTTCTTCCGCCAGTTCTCGTTCCCGGGCGGCATCCCCTCGCACGCCGCCCCGGAGACCCCCGGCTCCATCAACGAGGGCGGTGAACTCGGCTACTCGCTGTCGCACGCCTACGGTGCGGCGCTCGACAACCCGGACCTCGTCGTCGCGTGCGTGGTCGGTGACGGTGAGGCCGAGACCGGTCCGCTCGCCGGGTCGTGGCAGGCGCACACGTTCCTCGACCCGGTGTCCGACGGCGCCGTGCTGCCGATCCTCAACCTCAACGGCTGGAAGATCGCGAACCCGACCGTCCTGGCCCGCATCCCCGACGAGGACCTCACCGCGTACTTCCGCGGGCTCGGCTACGACCCGATCGTGGTCGACTCCCGCCGCGTCGACGACGACCCGTACGCGGTGCACGCCCTGTTCGACGGTGCCCTGCGACGCGCCCTCGCCGGCATCGACGACATCCAGGCCGCTGCCCGCGCCCAGGCCGCCCGTGCCGCCGCGGGGCAGCCCGCCGGTGCCGCCGACCTGCGTCCGCGCTGGCCGATGATCGTCCTGCGCACCCCGAAGGGCTGGACCGGCCCGAAGGAGGTCGACGGCGAGCAGGTCGAGGGGACCTTCCGTGCGCACCAGGTGCCGCTGCCCGCGGTGCGCGAGGACGACGGCCACCGCGCCCAGCTCGAGGAGTGGATGCGCTCGTACCGCCCCGAGGAGCTCTTCGACGAGGACGGCCACCCGGTCGGCATCATGACCACGATCCGTCCGACCGGCGACGTACGGATGAGCGCCACCCCGCACGGCAACGGCGGTCGGCTGCGGACCGCGCTCGACCGGCCGCCGCTTGAGCCGTACGCGGTCGAGGTCGGTTCCACGGCGTCCGCCACGGGCACGCTCGGCCCCTGGCTCGCCGCACTCATCAAGAAGAACGCCTCGACCTTCCGGCTGTTCGGCCCGGACGAGACGATCTCGAACAAGCTCGATGCCGTGTTCGACGTGACCTCGCGCGTCTGGCGGGCCCAGCGCGCCGCCGGCGACGAGCACCTGGCCGCACGCGGGCGGGTCACCGAGGTCCTGTCCGAACACCTGCTCGAGGGGATGCTCGAGGGCTACGTGCTGTCCGGTCGGCACGGGATGCTCAACACCTACGAGGCGTTCGCCCACATCATCGACTCGATGGTCGGGCAGTACGCCAAGTGGCTGGAGTCCTCGACCGACATCGACTGGCGGGTGCCGGTGTCCAACCTGTCGCTCCTGCTCTCGTCGCACGTCTGGCGACAGGACCACAACGGGTTCTCCCACCAGGACCCCGGGTTCCTCGACGTCGTCGCGTCGAAGCAGCAGGACCTCGTCCGGATCAAGCTGCCGGCCGACGCCAACACGCTGCTCGCCGTCGCCGCGCACGCGATGGAGACCACGGACCGCATCGAGGTGATCGTCGCGGGCAAGCACCCGGAGCCGGTCTTCCTGTCCCTCGACGACGCGGTCGCGCACGCGCAGGCCGGACTCGGCGTGTGGGACTTCGCCGGTACCGAGCAGGCCGTCGGGAAGGTCGACGTCGTGCTCGCCTGCGCCGGTGACGTCCCCACGGTCGAGGCGATCGCCGCCACCGACATCATCCGGAAGCACGCTCCCGGCGTCGGGGTCCGCGTGCTCAACGTCGTCGACCTGCTGGCGCTCGGTGACCCGCGCAAGCACGAGCACCCGATCCCGGACGAGCAGTACGACGCGCTCTTCCTGCCCGGCACGCCCACGGTCTTCGCGTTCCACGGGTACCCGACCCTCGTGCACCAGCTGACGTACCGCCGGAACGGGCACGACGACCTGCACGTGCACGGGTTCCTCGAGCAGGGCACGACGACCTCGCCGTTCGACATGCTCATGCGCAACGAGATGGACCGATTCGCCCTGGCCCACGACGCCCTGGCGCGGGTGGACGCCGAGGCGCACGCCGACCTGCTCAGGAAGCTGTCCGAAGCGCGGGACGCTGCGCGGACGTTCGCGTACACGAAGGGCGAGGACCACCCGTCGCTCGCGGGCTGGGAGTTCGCGGGCTGGCCCCAGGACGAGCCGGCCAGCGGCGGGACCGGCGGTGACCCGGGTGCGGGCGAGACCGAGGCGGCCGCACCCGGCAACTGACGCACTCCTCCACAGGCCGGGAGGCCCGGAGCACCCTCCACAGGACCGGTCACGCCCGCCGCGTGGCCGGTTCCGTGCTGTCAGGGTTCCGGCATGGACATCGGCTGGATCAGTGCGCTCGTGTCGGTCACGAGCGCGTCCGTCGCGCTGGGTGCGCTCGTCGCCTCGGTGCTCGACGGGCGCGCCGGACGGCGAAATGCAGAGTTCTCGGTGCACCGCGACCTGTGGTGGCAGCGTTGGTCATGGGTCGCCGACCGGGCGACCTCGGACGACGAAGGAGAGCGCGCAGCTGCGGATGTGATGCCGGCTGCGCTGGTGACCCGCAGTTGGACGACCGACGACGACACCTGGACCTCTCAGGCGCTCGCTGAGTACGAGGCGACACGACCGGGAGCCCACGAACAGCAGGAAGGAGAACGTCGATGATCTCGACGCTGACCGACGAGGCCTTCAAGCGGCTGCTCGACAACCGCGAGATGACGACACCACGGCTCCTCGCCAGCCCCCGCTACGGTCCACTCATGCGTGCGAAGGGCGCCGAAGCGGAACTCGCGCAGATGCGCATCGAATGGCGCGAACGCCAGGAGCGCGCCCGGGCGCGGAAGCTCAAGGACGAGGCGTCCTTCGGTGAGAGCTGAACCGACGCTCTGCGGGCCTGCCAGGCTGTGAACGTGACCGAACTCGTCATCCCGGCCCCGAGCCTCCCGACCGTGCCCACGACGACGGGCGCGCGTTTCCCCGTCCGCCGTGTGTTCTGCGTCGGCCGGAACTACGCCGCGCACGCCCGCGAGATGGGCCACGACCCGGACCGCGAGCCGCCGTTCTTCTTCACCAAGCCGGCCGACGCGGTCGTGGTCGACGGCGCCGACACCCCGTACCCGCCGCTGACGCAGCAACTGGAGCACGAGGTCGAGCTCGTCGTCGCCATCGGCACCGGCGGCACGGACATCGCCGTCACCGATGCGCTCGCACACGTGTGGGGCTACGCCGTCGGGATCGACCTCACCCGCCGAGACCTGCAGGCCGAGGCGAAGCGACTCGGACGCCCGTGGGACACGGCCAAGGGCTTCGACGCCTCGGCACCGATCGGGGCGCTCACCTCGGCGGCCGAGGTCGACCCGACCAGCGGCGCGATCGAGCTGACGGTGGACGGGGAGCTCCGGCAGTCGGGCGACCTGGCCGACCAGATCTGGTCGGTCGCCGAGACGATCGCGGCCCTGTCACGATCCGTGGCGCTCGCGCCCGGCGACCTCGTGATGACCGGCACTCCGGACGGTGTCGGCGTGCTCGACCGGGGCGCCGTGCTCGTCGGTACGATCGCCGGCGTCGGCGAGGTCCGGACCCGGATCGTCTGAAGCACGTGTCGGCGATGTGTCGACGGGCTGGGAGCGTTCGCAGGCAGCTCGGGTAGATCTTGGGCATCGTCGCGGGTGGGGCCCGCGGCGGACACGGGGCGGCGCATCGCGACGGGGCGACGCGGACACCTCGGGACTGCCGGAGGTACCACCGTGCTGGAACACGACCTGCTCGCCACGTCCTGGACGTGGGCGGGCGACGAGAGCGTCCGCGACCGGGTGCACGCCGTCGGCGCCGCCGGGTTCGCCGGCCTGTCGCTGTCCCTCGACGACCTGCACGAGGTCCGCGCGACGACGGGCTTCGCCGAACTGCGGCGCATGCTCGACGCCGCCGGCATCGTCTGGGTCCAGCTCGGACCGCTGGACCGTTGGTGGACGTGCACGAGCCGCACCCAGGACGAGGACGCCGACCGCGGGGTCGTGCTCGAGGCCGCGGCGACGCTGAGCGCCTGGCAGGTGGTGGCGCGCGCCGACACCTCGTTGCCCGGAGCCTCCCCCGCGACGATGGCCGACGACTGGGTCGTGCTCGCCGACCAGGCCGAGGCGGTCGGAGCGCAGCTCGTGCTCGAACCGGAACCGTGGTCGAACCTGCCCACGATCGAACGGGCCTCCCGTTTCGTCGCCGCTGCCGGCCACCCGAACGGCGGCCTGCTCATCGACGCCATGCACGCACTCCGCGGCGGTTCCACCCTCGCGTCGATCCGGCAGGGCGTCGCACCGGGGGTCCTCGCAGCCGTCGAGCTGAGCGACGGACTGCTGCACACCCCGAGCGGGATGACCCTCGCCGAGGAGTCCCGGACGGCACGGTACCTGCCCGGTGCCGGAGCGTGGGACCTGCCCGGCTTCGTCCGGACCGTGCGCGAACTCGGGTTCGCCGAGCCGTGGGGCGTCGAGGTCCGGACCCCGGCGCACCGGGCGATGCCCGTCCGCGATGCGCTCCGGACAGCTGTCGCCGCCACCCGTGCGGTGCTCGACGCCGCTGATGCGTTCGGCGCCCCGGCCGCTCCGGCGATGCCCTCGACGCCCGCACCGACGTCAGCGGTGGACTTCGAGCCCCCGCACACCGGCCGCTCTGACCCGACGCACGGTGCCCGTCGCCGGGACGCCGACACAGGGACGCCCGCGTAGGTTGCTGGGCATGACCGATCAGGCAGCACACGACGACGACCTGCTCCGCCGTTCCCAGGAGTCCATCGACGAGGCCAAGGCCGCCGCGGCCGAGGTGGTCGAACCGGAAGAGGACGAGCTCATCGAAGAGGACGCACCCGTGGCCGACCACGCGGTGCCCACCGACGGCCCTGCGCCCGCGGCCTGAACCCGTCCTGATCCGACAGGATCCCCCCCCCCCGGACAGACGAGATCGCCGGGCGACCATCGAGGTCGCCCGGCGATTCTTCTTGCCGCTCGTGTGACGATCCGGTCGCTCGGCACGTCTCACCAGTGGACCCACCGGTCGCGCTTCGGCGAGCCCGGTGCGGGGCCTCGTGGTCGGTCTCCCTGAACCGGCTGGTCACGTGCCTCGGCGACGGTCCGTGCGCTCCCTGATCCAGCGTGCGGGCCGTCGGGTCTGTCGCTCCTGTCGGGCCCGTCGAGCGGTCAGGCGTTCAGGGCTCCCCCGTCAGCCGTCGTCTTCGTCAGTCGTCGTCCTCGTCTGCGAGGAAGTCCGCATACCGGACCTCGGTCTCCGTGGTGCCGGTGCCCGGTTCGACGGACCGCTGCGACAGGTCGTCCCCCGTGATCGCGACGCGTTCTGCAGCCGTGTAGGGCGGCAGGTACTTGCTCGAGTTCATCCTCGAAGCCCCCTTCGTCCCGGCGAACGTAACAGCCGATGGCCGATCGTGGCCACCCGTTCCGATACTGTCCCCCGCGCGGGCTCCGGACGGGGGACGGATGTTCGCCAGCGGCGGACCCCATGCGCACGCATGTGGACCCGAAGGCGAAGCGCGGCTCAGGTCTCCCGCACGACGTCGTCCGGGTCCTTGTCCACCCGCCACCCTCGCCAGGACGGCTGCCGGAGCCGTCCGTCGCCGGTCCACTCGGCGAACTCGACCTCGCCGACGCGCTTCGGCGTGACCCAGTGCGCATCACGCGCGTCAGGTCGTGGGACGTCGACGAACGGCGGGGTCTTCCGTTCCAGCGGTTCGAGGACGCCGGCGATCTCGTCGAGGTCGCGGTCACGGAACCCGGTTCCGACCTTGCCGACGTACTCCAGCCCGTCGGGGCCGGGCACCCCGAGCAACAGCGACCCGATCCCCCCGGCACGCCGCCCGCTGCCCGGTTTCCAGCCACCGACGACGACTTCCTGCGTGGCGTGGTGCTTGCGCTTCAGCCAGGCCTCGGACCGCCTGCCCTCGGCGTACTTCGACGACCGCTTCTTCGCGACCACGCCCTCGAGGCCCTGCTCGCGCGATGCGGCCAACACCGCGTCGAGGTCGCCCTGCACCGCCGGCGGCACGTCGATCGCACCGCCGGGTTCCACGACCGTCTCGAGCGCCTGCCGCCGGGCGTCGTAGCCGAGCCGCGTGAGCTCGTGCCCGTCCGCCTCGAGCACGTCGAACAGCAGGAACCGCACGGGCGTCGTCTCCTGCGCGCTCCGGACCTCGCGCGCCTTCGTCAGGCCCATGCGGTTCTGGAGCAGCTGGAACGAGGGGCGGCCACGATCGTCGACGGCCACGATCTCACCGTCGAACACGCCGTCCACGCCGGCCCGCTCGCCCAGTTCCTGCAGCTCGGGGTACTGGGCCGTCAGGTCGTTGTCGTTGCGGCTGCGCAGGGTCACCGACCCGTCGCGGACCGTCGCCAGTGCGCGCACCCCGTCCCACTTCATCTCGAAGGCCCAGTCCGCCGGGTCCAGCCGGGGCTCGCCCTTGGCCAGGGTCGCCTGCATCGTCCGGCGCTCGGACGGCGGGGTCTCGGCGTCCGCGGCCCCGCGGATCCGTCGCTGCCCGGCGCGGTGTGCACCGTCGTGCCCGTCCGACGGCCGGTCCGACCGTCGCGCCACCGCCGGCCCGGCAGAGCCGCCGCCGTCCGCCAGCCGTTCGGGTTGCTCCTTCGTTCGGTGGATCAGCCAGTTCTTCTCGTCCCCGCCGCCACGGCCGCGGGTGTGCAACAGCGCGAGGCGGCGAGCGCCACCGGCCCGACCGTGCAGCGTGACGATGACCTCCTGCCCCTCGCGCCACTTCTCGAGCTCGTAGGTGCCGTCGTCCCAGATCGTGACCGTGCCGCCGCCGTACTCGTCCTTCGGGATCGTGCCCTCGAACGCCCCGTACTCGAGCGGGTGGTCCTCGGTCTGCACCGCCAGGTGGTTCTTGCCCGGGTCGGTGGGCTCGCCCTTCGGCAGGGCCCAGCTCACCAGCACCCCGTCGTGCTCGAGCCGGAAGTCGTAGTGGTCGCGGGTGGCGTGGTGCTCCTGGATGACGAAGGTCGGTGTGCCGTCCTTCCGCACGGTGGGAGCGCCCTCGGGCACGGGCTCCGGCGTCTTCGAGGCGTCCCGCTTCGCCCGGTAGGCGGCGAGCCGGTCACGTGCGGGCTGCTCGGCGTCGTTCGCGCGCTCGGTCCGGTCGCTGTCCCAGTGACCGTGGTCGTCGCGCCCGACGGCCAGCGAGGCGGAGGCGACCGGGTGCAGGAAGTCCCCACGGGCCTCCAGGCGTTCGAGGACCTCGTCCAACGTGAGCTGCGCGAGCCCGCGTTCCTCGAGCTCCTTCCAGGTGCGGGGGGCCGCGACCGTCGGCCGCTCGCGGCCGCGCAGCGAGTACGGGGCGATGGTCGTCTTGTTGCCGTTGTTCTGCGACCAGTCGACGAAGACCTTGCCCTTCCGCTCCGCACGGCTCATCGACGACAGCACCAGGTCCGGCAGGTCCGTCTCGAGGGCCTTGGCCAGCTCGTGGGCGACGTCGGAGACCTGCGCCGTCGTCGCCTTACCGTCCAGGGCCGCGTACAGGTGGATGCCCTTGGAGCCGGACGTCACCGGGTACGGGTCGAGTCCCATGCCGTGCAGGATCTCGCGCGCGGCCACGGCGACCTCGACGCACTCGGGCAGCCCGACGCCCTCGCCCGGGTCGAGGTCGAGGACGAGCCGATCCGGGTTCTGCTGCGCGCCGCGGGGGCCGAACCGCCACTGCGGGACGTGCAGTTCGAGCGCGGCCTGCTGCGCCATCCACACCAGGGTCGGCAGGTCGTCGACGATCGGGTACTCGTTGTCGTGTTCCGAGTGGTGGATGGTGTGGTGGCGCACCCAGTCGGGGGCCGAGTCGGGCAGGTTCTTCTCGAAGAAGACCTTGCCCTCGACACCGTTGGCCCAGCGCTTCCGGGTCACGGGGCGGTCCTTGACGTGCGGGATCATCCACGGCGCGACCCGCTCGTAGTACTCGATCACCCGGCCCTTCGTGGTGCCGGTCTCGGGGTAGAGCACCTTGTCGGTGTTCGTGAGCGCGAGCCGCCGGTCGCCGACGAGGACGACGGTCTTGCGCGACGCGGGACTCACAGCGCCACCCCGGTCGCTCCCGCCACCGTCAGGGTCGTGCCGGACGTGTACGACGACTCGGGCCCGGCCAGGTAGACGTAGGCGCTGCCGAGCTCGACGGGTTGGGCGGGACGGCCGAACGGGGTGTCCTGGCCGTACGCCGCGATCTCGTCGCCCGGGTAGCTGATCGGCTGCAGGGGCGTCCACACCGGCCCGGGCACCACCGTGTTGGCCCGGATGCCCTTGCTCGCGAGCTGCCGCGCGAGCCCGTTCGTGTAGGTGATGATCGCGGCCTTCGTCGCCGCGTAGTCGATCATGCGGTCCTGCGGCTGGTACGCGGACACCGAGCTGGTCGTGACGATCGAGCTCCCCGGCGCCATGTGCGGGACGGCGGCGCGGACCAGCCAGAACAGCGAGTACAGGTTGACCTTCATCGTGCGGTCGAAGTCCTCGGTGCTCTGCACGGTGATGTCCTCGTGCACCTGCTGGTGGCCAGCGACCAGCACGAGTGCGTCGAGGCCGCCGAGCTCGCTGACGGCGTCCTGCACCAGGACGTCGCAGAAGGCCTCGTCGGTCAGGTCGCCGGGCAGCAGCACCGCCTTGCGCCCGAGGTCACCGATGACGTCGCGGACCTGTTCGAGGTCCTCGCGTTCCTCGGGCAGGGCGTTCAGGGCGACGTCGGCCCCTTCCTTCGCCATCGCGATCGCCGCAGCGCGCCCGATGCCGGAGTCCGCGCCCGTGACGAGCACCCGGTACCCGCGCATCCGCCCGGTGCCCAGGTAGCTCGTCTCGCCGTGGTCGGGGGCGGGGTCCATCGCACTCGCCAGCCCGGACCCCTGCTGGGTCTGCGCGGGGAACGGCGGACGGGGGAACTGGTCGCGCGGGTCCTGCTTGTCGAGCTGGCTCATGGGCCCATCGTGCTCGCGCCGGCCTCGCGGCGGTCCAGCGAACCGGACATCCGTGGAACGATCCCCCGGACGGCGGACCTGTGGAGGAACCGACGGCTCCGGGCACGCACGCGTGCGGGCGGGCATCATGTGCGCATGAGGTCGATCTGGAAGGGCTCCATCGCGTTCGGGCTCGTCAACGTGCCCATCAAGGTCTACGCGGCCACCGAGACGCACGACGTGTCCCTGCACCAGGTCCACGACGAGGACAAGGGCCGCATCCGGTACAAGCGGGTGTGCGAGTTCGGACACGAGGTCGAGTACGCCGACATCCAGCGCGCCTACGACGACGGCGACAAGACGGTGGTGCTCACGGCGGACGACTTCAAGCAGCTCCCCGAGGAGCAGTCGCACGAGGTCGAGGTGCTCGAGTTCGTGCCCGTCGAGCAGGTCGACCCGATGATGTTCGAGAAGACCTACTACCTCGAGCCCGACTCGCGCTCGCCGAAGGCGTACGTGCTGCTGCGCGAGACCCTGGCGAAGACCGACCGCCTGGCGATCGTGCAGTTCACCCTGCGGCAGAAGACCCGGCTCGGGGTGCTCCGGGTGCACGACGAGGTCATCCTGCTGCAGGGGCTGCTCTGGGGCGACGAGGTCCGCGCCGCCGACTTCAAGACCCTCGACACGACGGTGAAGGTCAGCGCCAACGAGCTGAAGATGTCGTCCTCGCTCGTCGAGAGCATGTCCACCGACTTCGACCCCGACCGCTACACCGACTCCTACCAGGAGGAACTGCAGCAGCTGATCGACGCCAAGCTCGAGGCGGGCGACGACATCGACACCGAGAAGACCTTCGGCGCCCAGGACGACGAGGACGACGACGACGAGGGCGGTGACGTGCTCGACCTGATGGCCGCCCTGCGTGCGTCCGTCGACAAGAAGCGGACAGGAGGCTCGGGGTCGCGTTCGTCGTCGACCGCACGCTCGTCGTCGGGTTCCGCCTCGGGCACGTCCGCCTCGGGCACGTCCGGCTCGGGCGCGTCCGGCTCCGGCAGGAAGGCACCGGCGAAGAAGGCGGCCACGAAGAAGGCCGCGGAGAGCACGGCCGAGAAGGCCCCCGCGAAGTCGGCGCCGAAGAAGGCCCCGGCCAAGAAGGCTCCGGCGAAGAAGCCCGCCGCCAAGAAGCAGGCGAGCTGACCGCTGACGGGGGTCAGGCCGCGGTCGAGCCGCCGCCCGCCAGCCGCTCGAGCGTGGTGAACACCCCGGCGTGCTCCTGGCGCAGCGCGGTCCACCCGGCGCCGGTGTCGATCCGCTCCGGGTGCTCGACGGGCACCGCGTACCCGTGCTGTGCCCGCGGCACCGGGTCGCCCGGCAGCCGGAGCTCCTGGGTGAAGGCGCCGCTCGCCGCCTCGAAGGTCAGGGTGTGCGACGCGACGTTCCGGCCCCAGTCCGCGGACGGCCACGACATGAACGCGACGTGCCGCATCCCCTCGGCGGGATCGGTCGCCGAGACGTAGCAGCCGTGGTGGTCCTCACCCGGGGACAGGATCGTGTACGTGCCGTTGTCCCGGTAGACGAGCAGGGCCTCGGCGAAGGGCTTCGGGGCGTACATCGCGGTGTAGCGCAGGGCGTGGACGAACCGCGGCCGCCCCAGCGGGACCGACACCACCGCGCTGCGGACCGGCCCCTCGCTCGGTGGCGCCTCACCCGGGGTCGACGCCACTCCGCCTGCCGGGAGGTGCGCGACGTAGAGCAGTTCGGCGTCCTCCGTGCCGGTGCTTCGGCCGTCGTGCACGACGTGTGGCTCCTCGACCAGGGCCTGCCCCGGCCCGACGACCCGCGTCGCCTCTTCCGTGACGTGCGTCAGCGCGCCGCGCACCACCACACCGGTCTGACGCGCGTCGTGGCGGTGCCAGCCGGTCGACGAGCCCGTCGGGAGCGTCAGCCGCCGGACCTCGTACGTGCCGCCGTCGGGCCCGTCGACGGTGGCGATAAGGGTGGTGGTGGGCTCGGGATCGGTCATCGGGGTCCTCTCGGTGGCGCGTTCGCCAGATGATCGTCTTGCACTCGCCTGGGACGGTGGTCGAAGGACGACGCGGATCCGTTCAGCCGACGACCGCGGCACGTGTCACGAGTCGGAAACACGGGTCCGGGACACTGGTCGGATGACTCCACAAGAGCCTGGGAGCCTGCAGTCGTCATCCGAGACCGCAGGCCCGCCCGTCACCGTCTCCGTCACCCGCCTGGTCGAACCCGACCGCATCCCCGAGGTCACCCGCTGGGTGCAGTCCGGGGTGAACCTGGCGAACCGCTACCCCGGCTTCCTCGGCTCGGGGTGGGTGCGTTCCACCGCGCAGTCCCGCGAGTGGCACATGCTCTACCGGTTCGCCGACCACGACTCCCTGGCCACGTGGGAGAACTCCGACGACCGGCTGCGCTGGCTCGACCTCGGCCGTGACCTGGTGGTGGAGTCCCGCGTCGAGAAGCGCACCGGCATCGAGGGGTGGTTCGACGTCCCGCAGGACGCCCCGGCCTCGAGCGCTCCCCCGCGGTGGAAGCAGTCCGTGAGCATCTGGCTCGGCTTCTTCCCCGTGAACCTCGCGTTCACGTACCTGACGGCCTGGCTCGTCCCCGCGTTCGCGCACGTCGCGATCCTGCCCCGGGTGCTCATCACGACCGTCGTGCTCACGCCGATCATGACGTTCTGGGTGCTGCCGTTCGTGACGAAGCTGATCCGGCCGTGGCTGCTCGCACCGCCGAGGTCCGAGCGGGCCTAGCCGACGACCCCGGGCGGGACTGGCCGACGCCCCCGAGCGGCACGGGCCCGTCGTGGCCGAGGGCGTCCCATCCGACCTGCAGCATGTGCGGCCGGGCCTCGGTCGCAGAGGCCTCGGTCTCGTACGTCAGCGCGAGCATCACGATGGCGCCGAACGCCCCGGAGACCCGTGCCCGCCGGTCGAGCGGGGTGGCCGTGGCGTCGGCCATGTCGATGCCGAACACGTCGAGGAGCGTCGCTGCGACCGGTTCGAGCCGGACGCCGACGTCGTCCCCGCGCCGGAGCGTGAACGCCGCGAGCGCGAGTTCCGCCCACCCCGGCCGGGCGAGAGCGAGGTCGGCGATCCCTGCGAGCGCCGCGGCGTCGCGGGCCTCCCCCGCGGGGGCGGCGGCGGCGGCTGCCCGGATCGCCTCGGTCTGCGCGGTGCACTGCGCGAGCGCGGCCTCGACGAGCAGCTCCTTGCTCGTGAACCGGGCGAGGATGCCCGCCTTCGAGTAGCCGGCCTGGTCGGCGACGGCCTGCACGGCGGTGTCCTTGATGCCGCGGCGGGCGATGAGTCCGGCGGTGATGTCCAGGACGCCCCCGTTGATCTCCTCGGCGGAGGGCCGAGCACGGCGCGCAGGCCGACTCACGCGCCGACCGCCGAGGCCCGTGCCGTCCGCAGGCGCCGGGTCCCCGCAACGAGCAGGGCGATCCCGGTCAGGAGCTCCCACGCGACGATCGTGTACACGGACGCACGCTCCCACACGCCGTCAGGGAGCACCTCGATCACCGTCGACGACGAGTCCACGACGAGCATCACGAGGGAGACGAGGCCGACGATCCCGAGCGCGACGCTCGCGATCCGGTAGGCCGCCGGTGCCCGCAGCGCCCGGGACCCGATGCCGGCGGTGATCGCCACGAGGTTGCCGGTCGTGATCGCTGCCGCGGCGCCGAGCACGTGGAACACGATGGTGCCGCCGTCGGTGCTCGTCTGGCTGCCGTGGAACGAGCCGACCAGGACCATCCCGAACAGGTGGACCACGGCGAGCACCGCGGTCGCCACCCGCGCACGGCGGGACGCGGCGCGGAACACCACGACGGCGAGCACCGCTGCGATCCCGAACAGGACGCCCTGCCCGATGAACGTCGTGTTCATGAGCACGTGCAGCGGTGAGTCGATCGACCGCCCCTGGAACGTGCCGACGTCGGGGACGCCGAGGTCGGAGATGTAGTTCGTCGCGTAGTCGTAGCCGGGGAACGCCGACGCCGAGACCGCTTCGCCGACGAGCCAGCCGACCCCCGCCACCGTCCAGAGGGCCCCGGAGACCAGCGCTCCGCGAGTGTCCGTTTTGGTCATCTCCTGACCATATCGGTCACTACGGTGAGTTGCCCAGCACCGACAACTGGTCGAGCCGCTCGAGGATGACGCCCTCGCGCAGCGCCCACGGGCAGATCTCGAGGGCCGGCAGGTCGAAGATGTCCAGGCACGCCTCGGCGACGAGCGCCCCGGGCACCACCTGGTGTGCGCGGCTCGCCGAGACGCCCGGCAGCGCAGCGAGTTCGTCGACCGACATCGTGAGCAGCTCCGGCAGGCGCTGCCGCAGCACGTCGCCGTCGAGGGCACGGGGCACGAGCGGTCCGGCGGCGGACGGCGCGGCCCCGCAGATCCGGGCGATCGACCGGAACGTCTTCGACGTCGCCACGGCCCGGTCCGGGCGGCCCGAGCGGAGCAGCCGTCCGGCGTCCCGGGCGATCTCGACGCGGATCTCGTGCCGGATGCGGCGGACGTCGTCCTCGGTCGGGGTGCCGGCGGCGAAGTAGGAGCGCGCCAGGCGTGCGGCGCCGATCGGCATCGACCACGCGACGTCCGGTGCCTCGTCGGCACCGCCGGCGATCTCGAGCGAGCCACCGCCGATGTCGAAGACCGCCAGGCGACCGGCGGACCATCCGAACCAGCGACGCACGGCCAGGAACGTCAGCCGGGCCTCGTCGGAGCCGGACAGGACGGCCAGCTCGACCCCGGTGGACGACTCGACGTGGGCGAGCACGGCCTCGGAGTTGCCGGCGTCGCGCACCGCCGAGGTGGCGAACGCGAGCATGTCCTCGCAGCCGCGTTCCTCGGCGACGCGGACGGCGTCGGCGACGAAGGTGGTCAGGGCGTCGATCCCCTGCTGCGTCACCGCGCCCGAGTCGTCGAGGTGCTCGGCCAGCCGAAGCGGCTGCTTGAACGAGGACGCCGGCAGCGGCGCGGCGCCGCCGTGGGCGTCCACCACGAGCAGGTGGCCGGTGTTGGACCCGATGTCGAGGACTCCCACGCGCATGCCACAACGCTAGCGGGCCACCGGGACGGTTCGACCCGGGAGGCGCGGGTCACGCCCGCAGGAACGCCTCCAGCTCGGCGGTGGTCGGGTACGAGGCCTGAGCGCCCGGCTTGGTCGCGGCGTACGCCCCGACCCCCACCGCGAACCGAGCGGCGTCGACGAGGGTGTCCCCCGCGGCCAGACGCAGCGCCACCGCACCCATGAAGGCGTCGCCGCAGCCCGTGGTGTCCACGGGCTCGACCCGGACGGCGTCGATCGACACCGGCTCGGCACCCCCGTCGTGCACGACGCAGCCGGCACCGCCGCGGGTGACGATCGACCGTGCGACGCCGTGGTCACCGAGCGCCGCGGCCTCGTGCTCGTTCACCAGCAGCACGTCGGTCAGTTCGAGGAGCTCGGCCGGCACGGCGCCGAACGGTGACAGGTTCGTGAGCACCGTGACCCCGGCGGCGTGCGCGGCCCGGGCGGCGGCGAGGACGACGTCGATCGAGACCTCGAGGCAGAGCCCCAGCACCGCGGCGCCGGCGAAGACGTCGGCCGGCACGTCGTCCGGCGTCAGCGTGCCGTTCGCCCCGGCGGAGATCACGATGGTGTTCTCGCCTGCGGCGTCGACGGTGATGACGGCGGTGCCGGTCGCGACGCCCTCCCGGATCGCGACGTGCGTCGTGTCGACACCCGCAGCCGCGACGGAGTCGCGGAGCAGCGCACCGTTCCCGTCGTCGCCGACCGCACCGATCATGCGCACCGTGCCCCCGAGCCTCCCGGCAGCCACCGCCTGGTTGGCGGACTTGCCGCCGGGCAGGATCGCGAGGTCGGAGCCCTGCAGGGTCTCACCGGGCTGGGGGAAGCGCGCGGTGCGGACCACCAGGTCCGCGTTGAGCGACCCGACGACGACGATGCTCTCGGTCAACGGACGGTCTCCTTCTGCGGGGCGACGGACGTGGTCTCGGCGCTCTCCGGACGGGGGATGAGGAACGAGATCGCGAGCGCGACGGTCGTGATCGCGGCCCCGAGCAGCATGCCACCGGAGTACCCGGCGGTGCCCGCGGAACCGCCGACGCCGAGCGCGATCTGCAGCGCGGGCAGGACGGCGAAGCTGACCCCGGCGCCGAGGTTGAACGCACCGGCGTTCAGGCCCGGCAGGAACCCGGGGTTCGACTCCGGCGACAGCACGATGCCCAGGCCGTTCAGGATGATGTTCGCGATGCCGGCGTAGGTGATGCCGATCAGCACCGTCGCGGTGACCAGCACGGGCAGCGAGTGCACGCCGACCAACGCCATCAGGACGGTCGAGACGATGCTGCCGATCAGCCCGACGCGCAGGACGGCGCGGTACCCGATGGTCGGGGCGAGGCGCCCGGCGAAGGGTCCGACGATCCACCCGACCAGCGCGTACGGGGTGAGGAACACGAGCGACGCCAGGTCGGGCTCCATCCCGAAGCCGGCGTCACCGTTCTGCGCGAGCGAGGTCACCAGGCCGTTGACGACCGCGAACACGCCCGTCATCGTCAGGAACGTCGTCGCCAGGAGCGCCCAGGTCGCACGGCGCTTCAGGAACCTGGTCTCGACCAGGGGTTCCCGCACCCGCGACTCGACGGCCCAGAACACGGCGAAGGCGACGAGCGCGACGACGACGCCACCGACCACGAGCACGGGGTTCGCCGCGCCGAGCTTGCCGGCCTCGTTGAACGCCGTGAGCAGCGCACCCACGCTCACCACGAGGGGCACGACGCCGATCCAGTCCATCCGGGTGCCGGCCGAGGGCTTCGACTCGACGCCCCAGACCGCGACCAGGAGCAGGGCGATCACGGTGACGACGGCGATGACCCAGAAGATCCCGCGGAACCCGAAATTCGTCGCGATCCACCCGCCGGCCAGGGCGTCGACGCCCGCGATGCCGCCGTTCACGGCGGTCAGCAGCCCGAGGGCGGCGCCGTACCGCTTCGGGTCGCTGATCTCGTTGCGCAGGACGAGCAGGCAGATGGGGACGACCGGACCGGTGACGCCCTGGATGATGCGACCGGCGAAGAGCATCGGCACGTTCACCGCGAGCGCGGCGACGATGCTGCCGACGAGCATCACGGCGAGCATGCCGATCAGCACCCGCTTGCGGCCGACGATGTCGGACAGCCGCGGCAGGAACAGCGAGAACAGCGCCGCGAGCGTGAAGTACAGGGTCTGCGACAGGCCGATGGTGGCGTCGTCGGTGTTGAGCTCGCGCGCCATCGTGACGAGGGCGGGGCTGAGCATGCTCGCGTTCAGCTGGAACGCGATGCACGCGGCGAGGAGCGCGGCCGTGAGGGCGCCGATCGACTTCTTCGTCGAGGTGGTGGTCATGGGGGTTCAGCGCTCCGGGGTCGTGGTGATGCCGGCTTCGACGGCGTCGGCGGCGGCACGTGGGGTCCAGCCGGTGTCGGCCGTCTCGCCGATGCGCTCGAGGGCGTCGACGACGAGGTCCCAGAACCGGCCGTGGTCGAGCTCCATCGCGGCGCTCGTGCGGCAGTCCTCGGGTGCGGGGGCGCGGAAGTCGGCGACGGTCATGCCCAGGGTCAGCGCGCCCTGGGTCTCGACGTGGATCGGGACCTTCACGGCGCGGACGATCGTGGGGTCGATGACGTACGCGACGGCGCAGGGGTCGTGGACCGGCGGGGCGTCGAAGCCCTGGGCGTCCTTGTAGGTCTGGCCGAAGAAGTCGAGCAGCTCGCCGACGAACGCGGCGGGGGCGGTGCCGACGCCGGCGATGCGCGCGGCGACCTCGGGGGTGGCCAGGGCCTGGTGCGTCAGGTCGAGGCCGACCATCACGACGTCCCAGCCGGCCTCGAACACGATGGCCGCGGCCTCGGGGTCGATGACGATGTTGAACTCGGCGACCGGGCTCCAGTTGCCGACGTGCACGCCGCCGCCCATGAGCACGACCTGCTTGACGCGCTCGACGATGCGGGGTTCCTTGCGGGCGGCGAGGGCGATGTTCGTCAGGCCGCCGGTCGGCACGAGGGTGACCGTGCCGGGCTCGTGGGCCATCACGGTGTCGATGATCAGGTCGACAGCGTGGCGCTCGTCGAGGTCGAACGACGGCTCGGGGAGCATCGGTCCGTCCAGGCCGCTCTCGCCGTGGATGTCCGGTGCGACCTCGATCTGGCGCAGCAGCGGGCGGGCGGCTCCGGCGGCGAACGGCACCCCGGTGATGCCGGCGATGCGGGCGACGGCCAGGGCGTTGCGGGTGACCTTCGGCAGGGTCTGGTTGCCGACGACGGTGGTCACGGCGAGCAGGTCGATGGCCGGGCTGCCGTGGGCGAGCAGGAGCGCCACGGCGTCGTCGTGGCCGGGGTCGCAGTCGAGGATGATCTTCGCGGCGGGCTGGGTCGCATCGGGCACGCTGGGCGCTCCACTTCTTCGGGGAATCGAGGTGAGTGCTCGACGTGGTGGGGATCCACGGGCCGGCAGAGCGCTGGCGACGCGGCGCGTCAAGCGTTTGACATCGAAACACGTCAAACGCTTGACGTCAAGTTCGACCACCGCGCTCGCTAGCATCGACGAGTGCCCTCCCCCGCCGCCCCGAGCCGTCGTGTGACCGCTGCGATGGTGGCCGAGCGTGCGGGCACGAGCATCGCCACGGTCTCCCTCGTCGTGAACGGCAAGGACCGCGGGCGGGTCTCCGCCCCCATCGCCGCACGGGTCCGCGACGCCGTGGACGACCTCGGCTACGTCGTCGACCACGCCGCCAGCTCGTTGGCGCGCGGCAGCGGCGATCTCGTCGTGTTCATCGCCCCCGACCTGTCGAACCCGTTCTTCGCCGAGGTCATCCGTGGCGTCCGCGACACCCTGGGCGACCGGTTCCAGCTCGTGCTCTCCGTCACCGAGCGGGGTGCACAGCCGGTCGCGGCCGACGTCCGGCGCTTCGAACGGCTCCGGCCGGCCGGCATCCTGGTCGACGCACCTGCCGCCGACGAGTCGATGTCGGCGAGCGTCCCCGTGGTGCTGCTCGACGCCCCCGGTGGGCCCGAGGCGGTCAACTACGACCTCTCCACCGGCGTGCACGACCTCGTCGCCCACCTGCACGACCGGGGACACCGGCACGTGGGCTACCTCGACGGCACCTCGCGGGCGGCGACGTTCGGCGTGCGCCGCGAACTGTTCGAGCAGGCCTGTGCGGAGGCCGGCATCACGGTCTCCGAGGTCACCGCCCGCGCCGACCTGACCGTGGAGGCCGCGGCCTCGGCCACCGAACACGTCATCGAGGCCTGGCAGGACGACGACGTCACGGCCATCGTCGCGGCCGCGGACACCCTGGCCTACGGAGTCCTGCGGGTCGCCGGCGCGCTCGGCATCGCCGTCCCCGGCGCACTCGCGGTCGCGGGCTTCGACGACCTGCCGTCGTCGTCGGTCACCGCGCCGGCCCTGACGAGCGTGGCGCTGCCCGGCGCCGACCTCGGTCGCGCGGCGGCACTGCGGCTCCTCGCGACGCTCGACGGCACGGCCGCCGAGCCCGCGGCCCTGCCGACGCGGCTCGTGCCGCGCGCGAGCACCGGCGCGTAGCGCCGGGTCACCGCGACCTCACGCGCTCAGCGACACCTCACGTGCGCTGGAACGCGCGAGGTGTCGCTGGGCCCGAAACGTCGGCCCGGCGCGCGGTGGTCGCGACCGGACGACGGACGGGAGGCCCGGTGCCAGCTCGCACCGGGCCTCCCGTCCGTCGGTCGGTCGCGTCTACCGGTCGGTGTCCCGCCCCGGTGCGGAACCCTCCGGAGCCGCCGCGTGCGCCGCACGCGCAGCACGCTGCGCGCGCTCGAGCTCGTCGGCCTCGTCACCGCCGACGGCCTCGCCACGGGCGACCATGCCGGCCGTGTCGGAGAGCTTGATCTGCGGCAGGAACAGGGCGAGCAGGAACGCCACCGCGATGAACGGCAGCAGGTACCAGAACACCGGTGCGAGCGAGTCGGCGTAGGCGTTCACGATGCCGTCCTGCACCGCAGGCGGCAGGCCCGCGACGGTCGACGGGTCGATGCTCCCCGCCGAGGACGCCGCATCGGTCGCCGATCCGCCGGCACCGCGGAACACGTCGGTCAGCGACGTCGTGAGCCGCGCGGTGAAGAGCGCTCCGAAGACGGCAGTGCCGAGGGAGGCACCGACCTCACGGAAGTAGTTGTTCGTCGACGTGGCGGTACCGACCTGCTCGGCGGGCACGGCGTTCTGCGCGACGAGGACGACCACCTGCATGATCAGGCCGAGCCCCGCACCGAAGACGAACAGGTACGCGCAGATCAGCCAGATCGGGGTGTCCGCCGCCAGCTGGGTCATCGCGAGCATCGCGATGGCCACCAGGACCGTGCCGACGATCGGGAACATCCGGTAGCGCCCGGTCTTGGTGATCAGGACACCCGAGGCGATCGAGGTGCCGATCAGGCCGGCCATCATCGGCAGCATCAGCAGACCGGAGACCGCCGCCGAGGTACCCGAGGCCATCTGCAGGAACGTCGGGACGAAGCCGATCGCGGCGAACATGCCGATGCCGAGCACGAGGCCGATGCCGGTGGCCAGCAGGAAGGTGCGGTTGCGGAAGAACGACAGCGGGAGCACCGGGTCCTGGGCACGGGACTCGACGAACACCAGGAGCGCTGCCGAGACGACGAGACCGGCGAACCAGGCCCAGGTCTCGGGGGCGTCCCAGCCGTGGTCCTTGCTGCCGCCGAACTCCGAGAAGAACACCAGGCACGTGGTCGCGGCGGACATGAACAGCACGCCGAGGACGTCGATGCGCTTCGTCGCCTTCTTGTTCGGCAGGGTCAGCGCGAACCACGCCACGAAGAACGCCGCGATGCCGACCGGGATGTTGATGTAGAACGCCCAGTTCCAGGTGAGGTGGTCCACGAAGAAGCCACCGAGCAGCGGGCCACCGATGGCGGACAGGCCGAAGATCGCACCGAGCGGGCCGAGGTACTTGCCGCGCTGCGAGGCCGGGACGATGTCCGCGATGATCGCCTGCGACAGGATCATCAGGCCACCGCCGCCGAGCCCCTGCATGGCGCGGAACGCCACGAGCTGCGTGAAGTCCGTGGCGAACGCGCACCCGGCCGACGCGATGGTGAACAGCGCGATGGCGATGAGGAACAGGTTGCGGCGACCGAGGACGTCACCGAACTTGCCGTAGACGGGCATCACGATGGTGGAGGCGAGCAGGTACCCGGTCGTCAGCCAGGCCTGGTGCGCGACGCCGCCGAGCTCGCCGACGATGGTGGGCATCGCGGTGGAGACGATGGTCTGGTCGAGGCTGGAGAGCAGCATCCCCGCGATCAGGGCGGAGAAGATGATCCAGATGCGACGCTGCGTCAGGAGCAGCGGGCCGTCGGAGCCTGGGCGGGCACGCTTGGTGGTGCCCGGCGCGGTGGCGCTCATGTGGTGTGTTCCCGTTCGGTCGTGGTGACCGCCCTGAGCAGGCGGAGGTTCTCGGTGAGCAGCGCGTCGAACGTCGGTCCGGTGGCCTCGTCGAAGGCGTCGTCGAAGTACGTCTCCGCGGTCACCTTCAGCAGCGCGGCCGCGGCCTCGGTCACCAGGCGCGCCCGACGGTCGCCGGGGTCGTCCCACCCGAACCGACGGCGCACGGCCACGGTGACCCGGGCGAGCTGCACGTCGGTCGCCGACAGGAACCGCGCGACGAGCGCCGGCTCCCGCTCGAAGACCCGACGCATCATGGCCTCGTCGGCACGGACGAACCCGACCCGGCCGAACTGGTCGATCGCCAGCGCCACGATCGAGCCGAGGGGGTCGAGCTCGCCGGGGACGATCCCGCCCGCGGCGTAGGCGTCGATCGCCTCGACGTCGGCGTTGAGCTCGATGCCGAGCACGGCGTCGTCCTTCGACCCGAAGTGGTTGAAGAACGTGCGGCGCGACACCCCGACGGTCTCGCAGAGCTGCTCGATCGTGAAGCCGTGCAGCCCGTGTTCGACCGTCGCCCGACGTGCCTCGACGATCATGCGTCGACGCAGCGCGCGGGTGCGGTCGGTGGTGCTCACCGAGCAAGAATTGCACTCTCCCGATGAAAGTGCAATACAGGCCGGCGGCGGGCTACAGGGCCTTCTCGAAGCAGAACGACCAGGGCATGGTCGCGACGTAGGGCTCGTAGACCGCGATCTGGTCCCAGCCGGTCTTGCGGTAGAGCGCCACGGCGTCGGGCTGCTTGTCACCGGTCTGCAGGATGAGCCGCCCGGCGCCGAGTTCGCGACCGACGCGCTCGCACTCGTCGAGCAGCGCGGTGGCCGCACCCTTGCCGCGCGCCGAGGCGAGCACGATGAGCCGCTTCAGCTCGACCTCGTCACCCAGACGCCGGACGGCGATGTGCCCGACCGGTTCGCCGGACTCGTCGACGGCCAGGATCGACGTGACGACGGTCGACGGGTCGACGCTCAGCGCACGACCCCGCTCAGCGGTGACCGCCGGGTCCTCGTCGGCGTTGGCCGACCCGTAGCGTTCGTGCATCTCGTCGTCCATGCGGGCGCGGAGCACCACGCTGCGGGGGTCATCCCAGGACACGCGTTCGATCGTGATCACGAACGTCGATCCTGGCACGGGCGACCGACGACGCGGAAACCGAGGCGCCCGTCAGGCGCGACCAACGCCGCCCGTCGGGCGCGAC